>NZ_JBVJIR010000002.1:0-88645 GCF_055586185.1 Actinoplanes sp. NPDC051405 | reverse complement strand
GCCGACATCCCCGTCGTCTCCCCCCCCCCTCCCCCCCTCCCCTCCCCCCCCCCCCCCCCCCCCCCCCCCCCCCCCCCCCCCCCCCCCCCCCCCACCGCTCCGGGCATCAGCACCCCACGACCGCCGGCCCGGCCCTGACCGGCTGGCTGGTCATGGTGGTCGCGATGATGCTGCCGACGACGCTGCCGTTGCTGGAGCTCATGCGCCGGCTGCTGGCCGCGCGGGGAGCCGCGCCGGCGGTCGTGGCGCTGGTCGCCGCCGGGTACGTGACCGTCTGGACCGGCACGGGGGCGGTCCTGGTCACGGCCCAGGTGGCGGCCGGCGCCTGGCTGGAACGGCGGCCCTGGGTACTCGACCACCCACGGGCGCTGCTCGGCGCCGCCCTGGTGCTGGCCGGCGCGTACCAGTTCAGCGCGGTCAAGGACCGGTGCCTGACCGCCTGCCGCAGCCCCCGCGGCGTCGCCATGCTGCGCTGGCGCGGGGTCCACCCGGCCTGGGCCGAGGCCGCCGACATCGCGGTGCGCTACGCGGTGTCGTGTGTGGGCTGCTGCTGGGCCCTGATGGCCGTCGGCCTGGTCGCGGGGGCCGGCTCGCTGATCGCGATGGCGCTGCTCACCGCGCTGATGGCGGCCGAGCGCCTGACCCGCCACGGTGCCGTGCTGGTCCGCCCGGCCGGCGCCGCGGCCCTCATCGTCGGCTGCGCCCTGCTGCTCGGCGTGGACACGATCTTCACCGCCTGACCCTTCCGGAGATCCCGATGCCTGACCTGACCTACGACGTCGTCGCCGTGCAGTTCCCGATCGTCTACACCAACGACGGCGACCACGATCCCGACGGACTGCTCTACACGCTGCGGGCGTACGTGCCGCTGCTCGACTGGGCCCGGGCCCGGTGGGACGACGACGACCGGTTCCTGCCGCGTACCCACGAGCGCATCCAGCACCTGCAGCTCATCGTGGACGGGCTAGACCGCTACGAGCGCATGCGCGAGCGGCTCAGCCCAGGCGACCCGCTGCTGACGTACGGCACGGACCCCGCCGACCTGCTCGGCGAGCGCGACGACAGCGGACTGGATCCGCGGCGGCACACGATCACGCAGAACCTGCGGGCAACCGTCGACGAGCTGGTCCAGGCGCTCACGCTGGTCACCGACGGCACCGTCACCGCCCTCGCCGTGGATGCCGCGACCCGGGCCCGGTGGGCGGCGAGCTTCGCCGCCGGGCTCGTGGCGGCCCGGACCGCGTTCGAGGAACGGCTGGCCAAGCTGGAGGCGGACGACCACGTCGCGCTGCGGCACCTCGCCCGGCAGAGTGGCCTCGGCCTTGACCGGGTGCGGCGGCTGCTGTTCAACGACCACCGCACCGACGTCCGCGGCCTGGGCGAGCTCACGCCGGCCCACGACCGGTTCAACCCGCTGCGCCCGGTGCCGGTGGTGCGTCCGCTGGTGCTGCGGGCTGCCCTCGGCGCCCGCGTCGACGTGCACTTCGAGAACCAGATCCGCGGCCGCCGGGTGGGCCTGCACCTGCAGGGCGACGGGGCCGGGCCGGTGCGTACCGACGACGGCGCGGCCGTGGGCCGCAACGAGCCCACCACGGTACGGCCGGGACAGCACCGCACGTACCACTGGCACGCCGACCGCGAGGGTGTCTGGGTGGTCAACGACCTCGGCGATGTCCGGGGGACCCAGCGCGGCACCAATGCGCACGGGCTGTTCGGCGCGTTCGTCGTCGAGCCGGCCGGCGCCACCTGGCACGACCCCGAGACCGGTGAGCTGCTGACCGGCACGGCGTTCGCCGACGGCCCGTACGCGGACGTGATCGTGCCCGGTGACCAGCCGGCGGCCGACTTCGTCGACTTCCACCTCGACGGGGTCCCGCACAGCCACCGCGAGTTCACCGTCTTCATGCACGACGAGCCCGAGGTGCACAGCGGCCAGCTGCTGATCGGCGAGCACACCGTCATGCCGCTGTCCTACCGGGCCGAGCCGATGCCCCAGCGCCTGCCGCACCGGATGCGCCGCTACGCGGAAGCGTCCGCCGGCCGGCCCCTGCCGCCGCCCGGCGAGATCGACTTCGCCGCCGTCGCGATCGAGGTCGACGACGAGCTCAGCGAGATCTTCCACATCGGCCGCGACCACGAGGGCCGCTTCCTCGAACGCGTCGCCGGCGAGGAACAGCACCACAGCTCCTGGCTGTTCGGCGACCCGGTGACCCCGATCTTCCGCGCCTACAAGGGCGACCCGGCCCGGGTCCGGCTGGTGCACGCCGGCGTCAAGGAGACCCACGTCTTCCATCTCCATGTGCACCAGTGGCGTGCCGTCCCGCAGGACACCGCGCAGCCGTCGGTGTTCCGCCCGGGGGAGCCGCGCGGTTCACAGCTCATCGACTCGATCACGATCGGCCCGCAGACCGCCGTCACCATCGACCCCCTGTACGGCTCCGGCAGCCGCCAGCGGGCGCCCGGCGACATCATCTGGCACTGCCACCTGTACCCGCACTTCCACCACGGGATGTGGGGCCTGTGGCGCAGCTTCGACCGGCTGGTCGACGGGTCGGTCAGCGCGTACCCCGACGGCACGCCCGTGCACCCGTTGCGGCCGTTGCCGGGGCGCGACCCTGAGCCGCGTACCGGTCAGCAGCCGGGCTTCCCGTGGTTCATCGACGCCAAGTTTCCGCAGAAGGCGCCGCCGCCGCCCGCGGTGACGCGCGAGTTCCTCGGCGGCCGGCGCCGGCTGCTGGGCCTGCCGCCGCACTCGGCCGAGGAGCTGGCGGCGTTCGCGCCCGGTGTCGTCGCCGACCCGCGTCCCGGTGCGCTCTTCGTGGACCTGGACGGCGACGCCCGCGCCTGGAACGACGCCGCCGGGCTGCCCGCGCCCCGGACGGTCAGCTACGAGATCCGGGTCCGGGCCGGCGAGGTGCCCTACAACTCTCGCGGCTGGCGCGACCCGCGGGGCCACCACTACCAGATCACCAAGGTCACGGTGACCGACCCGGCGGCCGGCGACGGCGCACCGGTGGAGTTCACGCCGCCGGCGGAGCGGATCGAGCCGTTCTTCCCCCGGGCCAACCACGGTGACATCGTCGAGCTGCGCATGGTCAACGAGCTCGGCACGATGGGCCCGGACGGCTTCGACCTGCCCACCCTGCCGGTCGAGTGCGGATTGCACGTGCACCTGGTCAAGTTCGACGTGCTGGCGGCCGACGGCTCGTCCACCGGCTTCAACTACCTGTCCGGGGCCAGCTGCCCGGAGGCCGTCGCCGGCGCGCCGGCCGAGCCCGGTGACCCGCCGGCCAACGTCGGCTTCCACCGCTGGGTGGTCGACGAGGAGTTCGGGCCGTGCTTCTTCCACGACCACCTGCTGGCCAACTACCGGCAGAAGCACGGGCTGTTCGCCGCGCTGATCGCCGAGCCGCCCGGGTCGCGGTGGCTGCTGCCCGATCAGGAGACCGTCGCGTGGTCCGGGCCGCAGGCTGTGGTGCTGCCGCCGGTGGACAGCGGGCTGCCGCCGTACCGGGAGGCCTGCCTGGCCATCGGGGACTTCGTGCCGCTGGTCGACGCGGACGGCCGGCCGCTGAATCCGCCGCACGAGCTCGGCGGGGACGACGACCCGGGCGCGATGGCGGTCAACTACCGCTGTGCCCCGCTGACCTTCCGCGGCGACGACCCCTCCCAGTGGTTCAGCAGCAGCGGCCCAGATGATCTCGTCGCCGACCTCACTGGTGGGGACCCGGACACCGGGATCATCCGGACGTATCCGGGGGAGCGGCTGCGGATCCGGCTCATCCAGGGCTCGCACGAGGAGCAGCACAGCTTCGTGACGCACGGGCTGCGCTGGCGCCGGGAGTGGCACAACGACCGGTCGGTGCTGGTCAACCAGCAGACCATCGGCATCTCCGAGGCGTTCACCCTGGACATCGACCCGGCCGACGCCGGCGGCTACTCCTACGGCGACCACCTGTGGCACTTCGCCGCGATGGACGACCTGTGGCTGGGTTGCTGGGGCCTGGTCCGGGCGCTCGCTCCGAGCGCCGGCAACCTCGAGGAGCTGCCGCCGCTGCCCGGCCCCGTCGAGGACAACGGTCTGCCACCCCGGCCCACGGTGGCGTGGGGAGCCGGTGGGGACCGGGTCCGCGAGTTCGTCGTCACCGCGCGCCGCCACGAGCACGAGTACGACGGCCGCCGCCTCACCGACCCGTGGGGACTGATCTTCGCCAGCGCCGCGGGCTGGCGCGACGAACCGGTCGAGGAGGGCTCGGAGCGGACGCGCCGCCGTGCCGTCGGGGTGCACGACACCGGTGAGCCGCTGGTCCTGCGGGCCCGCACCGGCGAATGGGTCCGGGTCATGCTGATCAACGAGCTGCTGCCGGACCCGGACGACCCGGTGCTGCCGCCGTTCGGGGTGGAGCCCGCCCCGCCGCGGCTGCCGCTGGAACGCCTCGACGAACTCGGCAACCCGAGCGAACGCACCGTCTCGCCGCGGGTGTCGCTGCACCCGAGCCTGCTGCGCTACGACGTGGTCAGCGACGACGGCGCCAACGTGGGCACCAACCACGACGGCACGGTCGGCCCGCTGCCCACCCACGACGGCGGCCACGGCGGCCACGAGGCGACCGGTCAGGTGATCTTCCGCGATCCGGCGTCGCACGGCCACGAGGAGACGAACTGGCGCGAGTACTGGTGGTACGTCGACGAGCACCTCGCGCCGCCGTCGTACGCCGACGGGCCGGGGCAGGTCTGCGGCCTGCAGGACCTGGCGGACGTGCGCAACCACCGCCACCACGGCCTGATCGGCGCACTGGTGGTCGAGCCGGACGACGTCACCCCGGCCGACCCGGTCACCGGCCGGGAACGCTGGACCGGCCCGCAGGTGCTGCTGCGCGACGAGCACGGCCGGGTGGTCGCCAACGAACAGGTGCTGCTGGTCCAGGACGGTCTGCGGCACTTCGTCGCGGGCAACCCGGACCTGCCGGTGCGCGACGTGGTCCCGGGCGACGACCCCGAGGACTCGGGCCAGAAGGGCATCAACTACGGCTCGGCCGTGGTCCACCCGCGCGACGTGCTCACCCGCGACGACCCGCCGACACCGCTCTGGGAGGCCGAAGCCGGCCAGGAACTGTGGCTGCACGTGGTCGGCGCCGCCGACAAGCCCCGCAACCACACCTTCACGGTGCACGGCATGGCCTGGCCGGCGGCACCGTGGCAGGGCGACGGCCCGTGGGAGGGCTCGTTCTCCGGCCTGACCGCGGGCACGGCCCGGACGCTGCGGATGACCGCCCGGCACCGCGGCGACCACGCCTACCGGTCGGGAGCGTTCCGCTGGTCGGTGGAGAACGGCCTGTGGGGAATCCTGCGGATCAAGTGAAGGCCGGACCGGTCAGGGCAGCTCCCAGCGCTGCCGGTCGGCGCCCGAGCAGCTCTCGATCCGCACGCCGGCCCCCGAGCGGGAACCCGAGCCCGGGTCGGTGAGGCAGCCGCCGCCGGCCAGATTGACCAGCGTACGGTCCGCGCCGGTCTGCCACTGGCCGGACCGGCGGCCGTCACAACCGGCGAGCCGGACGGTGCCGTCGTCGGCCGCCACCGCACACTTGCCGACGACCCGCAGGGTGCCGTCGGTGGCCACCGTCCACACCTGCGCGGCGGTCTCGTTGCAGGTGAAGACCTGGATGTGGTTGCCGTCGACGGCGATCGCGCCGTTGAGGTCGAGGCAGAGCCCGCCGAGGCCATGGATCCGGCCGACCCGGTCCGCCGGGGGCGGCGCGAGCCGGTCGGCCGGGGCACTGGTCGTCGTCCGGGCCGGGGCCGGGCTCGTCCGGGTGGCGGTCGACGCCGGGGCCGAGGAGGGCGTCGGGCTGCTCGTACGGCTGCGGGCCGGAGCGGTGGTCCCCGCCGTCATCGCCGGCGGCGGATCGGTGGTGGCCGGGGTCGGCTCCGGGACAGCGACGCTGGGCAGCGGGACGTCCACCGGCAGGGCCGTCCGGGGGCCCGGCTCCGGCAGCATCGCCCACACGATCGCGGCCACGCCGGTCACGGCCAGCACCACGACCAGGGCCAGCACCAGCAACGGGCGGTGGCGCCGCACTCCCCGCGGCGGGGGACCGGGCGCCGCGCCCGGCTGCGGGAAGTCAGGCGCGGGTGGCGCGACCGGCTCCGCCGCAGCCTCCGGCCACGTGTGATCGGAGGGCTGCGGCGTCGTGCCGCCCGGCTCGTCCCGCAGGTACGGACGAACCAGCAGCGGATCGGCCTCGTCGTCCCGGTCGGTCATCGTGTCCCATCGCCTGTGCCGCGCAAAGATCGATCTGCACCGTACCTCGATCGGTCACGTCCGGCCGCCCGGCCGCCTGCCCGGCCCGGCCTGCCCGGCCGCCTGGCTGCCGGTGCGGTCAGCGCTTCCAGAAGGCCTTGCGCTGCGGTGGCGGCGCGAAGCTCTCCAGCGTCTCCCGGGCCAGAGCCCACTTGGCCGGCAATCCACCGTCGGCCTTGAGCCGGTCGACGAGGTCCCGCAGCGCCTTCAGCTCCGCGTCGTCGCGGCCCTCCAGCAGCGCGCCGAGCCGGCTGGCCAGGTCGGCCAGCAGGTCGCGGCGTTCCAGGGCGGAGCGTCCCTCGGCCTCGCGCAGCCGGGTCGCCTCGAGCGCGACGATCGCCGTGAGGTCGGCCAGGGTCAGCGGCGAGCTGCCCGGCGCCGCCATCTTGCCGCTGCGGCCCGCCGCCTGCAGGCCGGCCGGCATCTGGGCGAACGGCTTGGGCCCGGAACGCATCGACGAGGCCCGCGCCGGCGCGAAGCCACCGATCCGGGGCGCGGCGGCCGGCGGTGGGACCGGCGCCGACATGGACGCCAGCACGATGCCCCCGGCCGCGGGCGCGTCGAACATGTCCCAGCCCGACGGCGACTCCACCGGCTGGGTCACCCGGCGCACCTCGCCGCCCTCGGTCACCACCCGGCTGTCCACCGCCACGTACGCGGTGAACCGGCACAGCACCCCGTAGCGCAGCGATGTGGCCACGATGGTTGGTTCCAGCTCGCGCTGCCCGGTCAGGTACCGGTCCTCCAGCTCGCGCAGCCGGGCCCGGGCCCACTGCGCGGTGACCGCCGGCTCCGCGCTGTCGCGAACCGGGATCTGCCTGACGAACTCCTCGTCATCGCGGGTCCGGCCCCGCACGGTCAGCGTGCCGCCGGCTGTCCCGGTGTAGCGGCCGAACACGACCAGCGGCACCCCGGGGAACACCGTCTGCGCCGGCGCCGGGTCGACGCTGAAGTCGGCCGCGGTGACGGTCACGTCGGTGAGCACCGGCGCGGCGATCCGCCGGTGGATCTGCGCCATGGCCTCGTCGAGCCGGTCCTCGCTCTCCACCAGCTCGCAGCGGCCCGCGCCGAGCGCGGCGAGCCGGCCCAGGAAGCCCACGTTGACGGCCCGGTCGATGCCCACGGTGTGCACCCGGGTGGTACCGATCAGGCCGGTGATCTCGGCCAGGATCTGGTCCTCGTTGCCCACCTGGCCGTCGGTGACCAGCACGAGCACCCGTTCCCGCGATCCCGAGTCGGCGAGCAGGCTCAGCCCCTCACGCAGCGGGACGAGCAGCTCGGTGCCGCCGCGGGCGTCGGCGCGCGACAGGTGCTCGACCGCGCGGAACCTGTTGCGGTCGGTCGCCTCGGACAGGCCGGTGCCGAGCGCGTCCGGCCGGTCGACCTGGTGGTCGAAGGTCAGTACGGCGAACCGGTCGGCGGTGGTGAGGGTGTCGACCACGCGGGCGGCGGCGCGCCGGGCGGCGACCATCTTCCAGCCGCCCATGCTGCCCGATCGATCCAGTAGCAGCACCACGTCCTTGGGGCGGCCGGCGGTCGCGGCGTCGTCCGGCGGCACCAGCACGACCTGGTACGTGCCCTCGGGCCCGTCCGCCGTCGGGTCGCTGACACACACCGCGCCGGAGCCGTCACCCGCGTACGGCAGCCGCAGGATGAAATCCCGGTCCGCGCGCTCGCCGGGCGCGATCTCCACCCGGCCGCCCTCGCCCGTCACCGTGTGCAGACTGGAGCGGACCTCGCCGAGGCCCAGCCCGGCCGGATCGATGTCGACGCCGATGCTGAGCCGCAGCGGGTTCGGGAAGCCGGGCAGCAGCACCGGGGGAGTGATCCGGGAGGCGTCCGGCACCGCATCGGTGTCCTGCGCCTGGCCGGAGCCGACGGCCGGCCCGGGCAGCGGCGCCCCGGGCACGTAGCGCGGCGCCACCACCAGCGGGAACCGGAACGTCGCCGCGCCGTCCTCCCAGGGCAGCGGCCCGACCAGCGACAACGCGATGGTGACCCGCTCACCGGGCAGGATGTTGCCGACCCGCATGGTGAACACGTCGGGCCGCTCCTCCTCGGCGATCGAGGCGCGCTGACCGGCCGCGATGGCCTGGTCGTAGTTCTGCCGCGCCTGGGCCCGTTCCTGCAGCTCGGCCTCGACCGTGCGGCCGTCGGCGGTCATCGTCATGCCGGTCACCGCGGCCCGGTCCGGCAGCGGGAAGACGTAGGTGGCCTCGAGAGGGGTGTCGTGCGCGTTGACGTATTCGGCGGTGACCGTGGTGCGGGCGACCAGGCCGCTGATCGCGGCCTGCACGTCGAGCCGGTCCAGCGGCAGGTTGCCACGGTCGGTGTGCAGGGCACCGAGACCGGCGTCGGGCAGGATGCGGACGCGGCCGAGCTCCGCCGGATCCATCGGCTTGACGGACAAGGTCATGACGGGCTCCCATCGTCGAGGGTGTCGCCGGCGAGCAGGCCACGGGCGGCCAGCAGGTCCAGCAGGGGGCGGGCGGCGGTGGCAATGGCTTCGTAGTCGGCGGCACCGGGGCGTACCGGAAGCACCAGGATCGCGCCGCCGCCCAGCGCGACGCCACCCACCGGGCGTGCCGCCGCGGCCGGAGGCGGCCCGGCCTCCGCGGCCGCGGCGATCGGCTGAGCCGCCGCCGGGGCCGGTGTCGGCGCGGCCGCCCAGAAGCGGGGCCGTGCCGGGCCGTCCGCCACCGCGGCTTCGTCGGCCCCGGCCAGCAGACGTTCCGGTACGCGGGCAGCAACCGCCAGCTCAGCGTCACTGGCCCCAGCCAGCTCGGCCTGAATAGCAGCAAGCGAATGCCCCTGCGCCTGACGCCGCTTGACCGCCACGAGCTGCAACAGGTGCCGCGGCCCGTACAGAGCAGTCCGCCCGCGCATCGCGGCGGGCCGGTCCACCAGCCCGGTGGTCGTGTACCACCGGATGGCCCGGCGGTCGGGCACGTCGCGCACCCGGCCGTTGGGCGCGCCGGGGTACTCGGCCGCCAGCGCCTGGCGTACCCGCTCGACCAGCTCGTCCATCGTCCACACGCCTATAACCATGACACTGTTAACGTGACACTGTCAACGTCGCGGCCGGTGGATTTCTCTTGATCCGGCGGCGAGCCTGCCGATCCGGCACGTATGCCCGACGAAGCGATGGATCCGGCCGCCCGCGACGAGGTCTTCGCCGCCCTGCTCAAGCAGCACCCCGACGCCTTCGTCGGCGCTGTCTCGCCGATGGGGCTGGCCGTGCCGCTGCCCGACGGTCTGGACATCGGCGGGCTGCGGCCGATCGTCGGCGCGCAGTCGGCCCTGGCCCTGGTGGTCACCGAGGACCAGAAGATCACGGTCGACGCCTGGCAGCGCGCCCTCGGCCAGGGACGCGCCAACTGCCTGATCCACCCGGTCGCCGCGCCCACCGAGCTGGTCCGGCTGCACCTGGTCGACATGACCCACCGGTACGGGGTCTTCCTCATGTTCCTCGCCGGCCTGTCCGGCCACCCGCACGGCCGGTCGCTGGAGCACGAGCCGATCCGGCCCCGTCTGGTCACCGTGCACAAGGACCAGGTCGCCGTGATCACCTCCGCCGACCCCGAGATCGCCCTCGTGCTCGGCTGGACCGCCGCCGAGCTGACCGGCACCCGCACGCTGGACCTGGTGCACCCCGAGGACCAGCAGCGCGCCATCGCCAGCTGGATGGACATGCTGGCCAGCCCGCAGGGCGAGGCCCGCCGGGTCCGGCTGCGGCACATGCACCGCGACGGGCACCCGATCTGGTTCGAGATCACCAACTACAACCTGCTGGCCGACCCCGGCAACCCGCGCGTGGTCGCGGAGATGCTCGACATCTCCGACGAGATGGCCGCGCAGGAGGCGTTGCGAGCCGGCGAGAAGCTGATGCGCCGGCTCACCGAGACCATCCCGATGGGCATCGTGCAGATCGACGCCGCCCGGCGCATCGTCTACCAGAACGAGCGCGCCGCCCGGGCCATCGGCGCGGGCCTCGGTGACGTGCTGGGTGACGACTACCTGGGCCCGATCGTGCCCGGGGACCGGCCGGGCATCGACGCCGCGATCGCCGCGGTGCTGGACGCCGGTTCCGACATCGACGTCGAGTACGGCCACCGCGGCGAGGGCGGCCTGCGCCGGGTGCGGGCCAACCTGCGGTCGCTGACCGCCGAGAGCGGCGAGGTCACCGGGGCCATCATCTGCCTCACCGACGTCACCGAGGACGTCCGGCTGCGCGACGAGCTCAAGCAGCGGGCCACCTTCGACGCGCTCACCGGCTGCCGCAACCGGGCCTCCACGCTGAGCGCGCTCGGCGAGGCCCTGGCCGGGCCCGGCCGGACCCGCGGCACCGCGGTGATCTTCATCGACCTCAACGACTTCAAGCAGGTCAACGACCGGTACGGGCACGCGGCCGGCGACCAGCTGCTGACCCACGTGGCGAACCGGCTGCGCGGCGCGGTCCGCGACGGTGACGTGGTCGGCCGGTTCGGCGGCGACGAGTTCGTGGTGATCTGCGCCGACGTGGCGACCGCCGACCGGGCCCGCCGGATCGGGGAGTCGCTGCTCACCGCGCTGGGCGAGGGCTGCCTGGAGGTGGCCGGTGCGCAGCTGCTGCCCCAGGCCAGCATCGGCGTGGCCTGGGGTGACTCGGCCACCTGCGCACCGGACGCCCTCATCGCCCGGGCCGACACGGCGATGTACGCGGCCAAGAAGACCCGCACCGGCCGCCTGGCCCTCGCCCTCGCCCAGTAAGTGCGGCCCACAGCTTTCAGGAGCAGCGGCACAGGCCCAGGTCGGTGACCGGGACCTCGCAGGACGGGCAGATGCCCGGTCCGGCCGGCCGGGGTGCGGGCAGCGACTGGCCCGGCAGGAAGTGCCGGGGTGCGTTCGCCGTCTTGATCCGCCGCAGCGCCCCGGTCACGTCGTCCTGACTCACCTGCCATCCCGCCGCCCGTAGCCCCCGGACCATCGCCGGCAGATCCGCGCCACTGTTCTGCAGTTCCGTGACCGCCTCCCTGAATTGCGGCCAGGCGCCGTGCGGAGTGCGCGCCGGCCGCCTGGGCGTCGCCCCGGCCGGGCGCGGTGCGGCGAATTCCCGGCGGGCCGCGCATTCGATTCCGGCGAGCGCCACCCGCACATCCTCGCGGGTGATCAGCGCCCATCTTCCGCCCCGGCAGCGGAATTGCTGATAAAGCCCGCCGACGTCGATCCGGGGCCGATCCTCGCGCATTTCCTCGACCGCCGCGATGATCGCCGGCATCCGCGGCCGGCCGCGCTCGGCGCCGCGCTGGCCTGGTGCTCTATTGATCGAAACCTGCGGCTCCGGTGCCGCCCCGGCGCCGGGCAGCCACTTGCCCGCGTTTCCGGCCCGCCGTTCCTGCCGGGGTACGGACCATTCCCGGCTCCTGTCGTTCCGCTGCTTCGCACCCGTCGATTCCATGGCAACCCCCGGTCGTTGACGTTGCCATGATCGTAAGTTTGCGGATATCGCCCACCCCGATAACCGAACAGTTCGCGTCGCCTGACCGAATGGCCGTCCTCAGCTGCAGATGATGAATTCGGCGGTGGGATCGTGCGGCAGCGCGGGCCATCCCGCGATGACGAATGCGGCCCGTTCCCAGGTGCGCTCGGCCTCGACGAACGGGTCCTCCTCGGCCATCCACGCGGCGAAGTCGGCCGGGGTGGTCTCGCCCGCGGCGACGCGCTCGGCGTTGCGCCGGTCGACGTCGTGGCTTTCGGCCTCGACCCACACCACCGCGTCCAGCAGTGGGGTCAGCTCCCGGCGGCCCGCGCCGACGCCCTCGACGATCAGCAGCGTGCAGTCCGCGGGCACCTCGATGGCGCCCGGCCGGCCGCCCACGTCCCACTGCGGCGGCCGGTACGAGACCGCCTCACCGGCCCGTACGGGAGCCAGCACGCCCTCGGTCAGCAACGTCGTCCAGTCCAGCACCGCATGCCGCCAGGCGATGTCGTCGGTGTGCACCACGGCGGCACCGTCCCACAGCTGCGCCAGCCGCCCCGCGAACGTCGACTTCCCGCTGGAACCCCGCCCGTCCACGGCGAGGACCGGCGGCCGTCCGGCGGGCTCACCCACCGCCCGGCGTACCCGTGTGCATACCTCGTCCGCCGTCGCCACGCGCCAACTTCTCATGGCTCCATGATTGCCCAGAGCACTCGCGTTGACACCGACCGTGGCGCCGCGATAGCAAGAACCGCGTGTCTTGATCGGGCAGGATGACCGGGACGGGGAACACATGCGACGACGGGCGATGATGGGTGCGGCGGGAGCCGGATTGGCAGGGGCGTTGATCGGCGGGCCGGCCCGGGCCGGCGGCCGGCGAGGGCTCGCCCTCGACCTGATCAGCCTCTCCCATGTGAACGATCCGGCGACCACCAATGTCTACCCCGGCGACCCGGCCTTCGAGCTGGAGACCATCGCCACCATCGAGGGGGACGGCTTCTACCTGCAGTTCGTCCGCGAGGGCGAGCACACCGGCACGCACTGGGGTGCACCCGGGCACTTCAACGCGGGCGCCGCCCTGGCCGACGACCTCGAACCGGCCGACCTCTTCCTGCCCGCCGTCAAGATCGACGTGCGGCGGCAGTGCGCCCGCGACGCCGACTTCGCCCTGTCCGTCAAGGACCTCAAGGCCTGGGAGCGGCGGCACGGCCGGATCCCGGAGGAGTCCATGGTGATCCTCTGGACCGGCTGGGAGTCGCGCTGGGGCACCGACGCGTTCTACAACTTCGACGCCGACGGGGTCATGCACCAGCCCGGCTTCAGCCTCGAGGCGGTCCAGTGGCTGGTCGACACCGGCCGGCTGGGGCATCGGGGCGGCACCGGCACCGATACCTTCAGCCCCGACCTGGGCGCCGACACCACATACGCCGTGTCCCTGCTGGTCTACCAGCGGCACCGGATCAGCCTGGAGATCCTCGCCAACCTCGCCGCCCTGCCCGCCACCGGCGCGTACGTGTTGTGCGGCGGGCAGATCAACAAGGCCGGCTCGGGCTCGACGGCCCTGATCTACGGGGTGCTGCCGCCGCCGGGCTGAACGACCCCGTTGACGGTCAGCGTGTAGCGCGCGTACTGGGTGACCTGCTCGGTCGGCTCGTCGAAGGCCACGATCGCGACCACCTTGGGATAGTCGCGCAGGGCGGCGTACCCGCCCACGCTGACCTGGCGGGCCCGCCGGCCCTTCTCGTCCAGCCCGACCAGCTTCACGTGCCAGCCGTGCACGGCGGCCGGGACGATCTGGGTGGGCGAGCGCCAGCCGGTCAGCGTGCTGCCGTCGCTGACCGTCACGGTGCCCACGGTCACGTCGTCGATGAGCCAGCCGCCCTCGTTGACCGAGGCGTCGCTGACGTAGCGGAAGCCGAGCAGGATGCGCCGGCCGGCGTACGCCTTCAGGTCGTAGATCTGGGGCTCGAACACGCCGGACTTACCACTGAGGGCGGGCCCGGACGGCGCGTCGACGGTGTGGTCCCCGGCGACGGCCTGGTACGTCTTCCCGCCGTCGGTGGACACGGTCACGTAGCCGTAGTCGTAGCCCAGCTCCGTGGTGTACCTGGCCTTCAGCCGCAGCGTCGGATCGGTGGCCGGCACCTGGACGGGGATGACGGCGGCGACGTCGAGGCTGCTGGCGTTGCCGGAGAACAGAGCGCCGTCCTGCACCGTCCACTGCAGCGGCTTCGGCGGCAGCGTCCGCGCACCCTTGAAGGTCACCGAGGTCAGGTCCGCCCCGCGCAGGAACTTGCCCGACGCGGCGCGCAGCCGTACGTAGTCGGCGCCGTTCGGCGCGGCGCCCGGGTAGTCGAAGGACGCCGGGTTGGCCAGGTTGACGGTCGCGCGCACGCTCGGCGAGGTCACCTTGGTCTTCGGCACGCCGGCCATCACCCCGTCGGCGGTGTCCCCCACGATCTTGTCGACCAGGTTCATCGTCTGGAAGTCGTGCAGCACCGCGGACAGCTTGACCCCGGGTCCCAGCGCCGCGGCCACCCCGGCCATGCCCTGGTGCTCACGGTCGCGGTGCAGCCGTTCCAGCACCGCCGGGCCGAAGCGGTCGCGCAGGTAGAGCATGAACTGGTACGCGATGCCGTAGTCGGCGAGCACCTCGGCGGGCGCGCCCTCGTTCCACAGGTTCAGCGAGTTCTGCGCCCCGCCGCAGTCGCGCGGATTGGTGTTGTAGCGGGTGCGGACCAGCCCGAAGCCCTGGAAGCAGGCGAGGTGGCTGTCGTGGCCGGGGTGGTACACGGTGGCGTTGCCGTCGACGTAGCCCACCAGCGTCTGCGCGTAGTCGGACAGGCCCTCGTTGACCCAGACGTCCTCGAACGGGTCCGCGTACGACTGCAACAGGTGCTGCCACTCGTGGGCGAACGTGCCCTCGTACATCCGGGGGCGGGCCGGGCGGCTGGTGCACAGGTCGGCGGTCGGCTCGTCGGGCGGGGTCGCGCCGGAGCGGTGCCGCCAGTCGTACGCGTCGATCGTCATGACGTTGCGGTCGACCAGCTCGTTGATCTGCGCGGAGAAGAACCCGGCGATGTAGGTCGGCACGTCCGGGAACTCGTAGTAGTTGTCGTCGCGGACGTTGTCGACCAGCGTGACGGTCTTGTCCCCGGCGCCGGTGTATTCCGCGCCGGACAGCATCGCCTTGGTGCCGTCCCGCTCGCGGGGGACGCTGAACGCCGCCGTCTCGCGCGGGTAGATCGTCTCCTCGAACTCCCGGACCAGGGCGTTGACCTGCCCATCGGTCACCTCGGTGGAGGCGGCGGTGCGGCAGTCCCCGGCCGGGAAGGCGACATCCTGGGCCACCCACACCTCGATGTGCGCGCCGACCGCGCGCAGGGTGTAGTCCTTGCGGTAGAGGCTGCCCTTGACGTCGTCCAGCGCCAGCCACTCGCGGACCGTGCCGACCGCGGGCGTGGGCGCGGCGGCCAAAGGTGCCCGGCTCTCGGCGACCCGGCGACGCATCGGCAGCCCGGAGACGTCGAGGTGCTTGCGGGTGAGCTCGCGGACGTCGGAGGCCGGCGGCAGAACCGGGGCGGCGGGTCCCGGCGGCGCGGCCGAGGCGGACGAGGCCATCGGCAGCAGCGGCAGGATCAGCAGGGCGACCGCGGCGAAACGGAGGCGGGCCATGGAACTCCCTTCGGCGCCGCGCCGGTGAGGCGCGCACAGAAGGCGACGCTACCTGGCGTACCGGGCTAAAAGGGGCAAGACGCGGGCTACTCGAAGAGGGAATGCTTGCGGCCGCCGTCGGCCCGGCGCCGCGCCCGCCGCCGCAGCTGCACCACCACCAGGTCGACCAGGGCGACCAGGGCCCAGACGGCCAAGAGCCAGCCCGGCACCGTCCAGCCCCGGCTCCACAGCACGACCGCCAGCACGGTGCACACGACAAAGCCGAACGCGGCCAGCACCAGCCGCAAATTCAACGGGCTGTACGGCTCGCCGACGGTGCCCCGCCGGCCGGGCGGCTGGGGACCGATCGGCATGGATCGACCCTAACCGCCCGGACCGGCGGGGGACAGCTCAGGACACCTCGCGGCGCAGCATCCGTACCGTGCCGGCCACCAGCGGCAGCACCACCCAGACCAGGGCCGCCACGCCGAAGCGGGCCCACTGGTCGCCGGTCATCCCCGGCTCGCTCAGCGGCATCGAGGTCACGTTGATGTCGACCCAGCCGGCCGCCGTGTGCAGCCACTTGACCATCTCGCCGAGCACCGACCAGAGCGTCGGGATGGCGAAGTACAGCACGATGGCCAGCGGCGAGTTCATCAGCAGCGCGCCGAACGCCGAGCCCATCAGCACGAACACCACCTGGCTGACCAGCAGCTGACCGACCAGGGCGGCCTCGATGTGCCAGCTGCCGTCGCCGCCGGTACCGATGGCGATCAGATTGCCCACCGCCGCCAGCACGGCCGTCGCGGCCGTGGTCGCGATCGCGATCAGCACCGCGGCGATCAGCTTCGCCACCAGCACCCGGCCCCGGGCCGGGGTCAGCGTGAACGTGGTCAGTGCCGTGCGCTGCGACCATTCGCTGGTCATCGACAGGATGCCCAGTACCGGCAGCAGCACGGCCGCCGGGACCAGGCCGAAGGCCAGCATGCCGTCGAAGACCTGCTCGTCGGCCGGTGCGGCCGCGATCACCAGCGCGACCGCGCCGGCCGCGGCCAGCGCGATCACGATCAACAACCACAGGCCCGACCGGGTGTCGGCCAATTTGCGCAGCTCGACCAGGGTGAGCCGGGCCAGCGGGATTCCCGTACGGCGTCCGGCGGACGCAGGAGCAACACCGGGCGCCGAGGTCGGCGTTGTCTGCACGGCGGTCATCGGACAGCCTCCTTCACCGAGTCACCGGCGGTCAGGGTCAGGAACATCTGCTCGAGCCCGCCGCTGCCGGCCGGCCGCAACTCCAGCAGGACGAGGCCGGCGTCGGCCGCCGCCCGCCCGATGGTCTCCGCATCGGCCTGCACGACGACGCCCCCGTCGGTCGTCTTCGTGCCGGGATGCCCGATGCGCCGCAGCACCGTCTCCAGGGCCGCCATGTCCAGCGCCCGCACCACCGTGCCGGACGCGGCCAGCAGCTCCGCCTTGTCGCCCTGCGCCACGATCCGCCCGGCGCCGATGACGACCAGCTTGTCGGCGACCGCCTCCACCTCCCGCAGCAGGTGCGAGGAGAGCAGGACCGTGCCGCCCGCGTCGGCGAAGTTGCGCAGCAGCCCGCGCATCCAGTAGATGCCCTCCGGGTCGAGGCCGTTCGCCGGCTCGTCAAGGATCAGGATGCCGGGATCGCCGAGCATCGCGTACGCGAGCCCCAGCCGCTGCCGCATGCCCAGCGAGTACGCCTTGACCCGCCGTTTCGCGGCCGTGCTGTTCAGCCCGACCCGCTCCAGGCTCTCGTCGACCCTCCGCTTGTCGACGCCCATGGTCAGCGCGGCCAGGGTCAGCACCTCCCGCCCGGTGCGCCCGGCGTGCTGCGCGGACGCGTCCAGCAGCACCCCGATCCGCCGCCCCGGATTGCCCAGCCGCCGGTACGGCTGCCCGTCGATGGTGGCGGTGCCCGCGGTGGGCGGCGTCAGCCCGCAGATCATCCGCATCGTGGTGGACTTGCCCGCGCCGTTCGGGCCGAGGAAGCCGGTCACCGTGCCGGGCTCGCAGGTGAACGACACGTCGTCGACGGCCGGGTGGCTCCCGTACCGCTTGCTCAGATGTTCGACCGTGATCATGCCTCTCAGCGTGCCGTCGCCGGCCGGCCGGCCGCGTCGGCCGCCGGTCGGTGTCCGCGAACCTTGGTCTAGCTCCGGCTACGACTTTGGTCGGTGAAGTCCGCAGGAGTAGCCGGGCCATCGACGGGTATGCGCGTAGGAACCAGGGCAGGCGGGAGCGCACTATGGCGATCAAGGAACCCTCGGACATCGCCCACACCGCGGTGGCGGCCGGCGTCAAGAAGGCCGATCTGCGGTGGGACAAGACGCTGGTGGGGTCGTTCCTCGCCGGCGCGTACATCGCCTTCGGCGGGCTCGTCGCCATCGCCGTGTCGTCCGGGCTCGACCCGGAGATCTGGGGCAGCCTGCCCACCCTGTTCACCGGCGCGGCGTTCACGCTCGGCCTGGTCCTGGTCCTGATCGCCGGCTCACACCTGCTCACCGGCAACATGCTGCTGATCCCGATCAGCGCCATGCAGGGCCGGCTCACCTGGGGCGACATCCTGCGCAACCTCACCCTGGTGCTGATCGGCAACGTCATCGGGGCCGTGTTCGTCGCGTACTTCCTGGCCGTGCAGACCGGCGTCATCGGCCAGCTCGGCAGCGACGCGGGCACCTCGGGCGCGATGACCTACGAGCGGCTCGCCGGGATCGCCGAGGCCAAGGGCCTGCACGAGAGCAACTGGCAGATCTTCCTGCGCGCGGTCGGCTGCAACTGGCTGGTCTGCCTCGCGGTCTGGGTCTCGCTGGCCGCCGACAACGTCTCGGGCAAGATCCTGGCGATCTTCTTCCCGATCATGGCGTTCGTGGCCATGGGCTTCGACCACGTGGTGGCCAACATGTTCTTCCTGCCGGCCGCGATCTTCGCCGGGGTGCCGGGCCTGGGCTGGGACGACACCCTGCGGAACTGGCTGCTGGCGTTCCTGGGCAACCTGGTCGGCGCGGTCGTCTTCGTCGCCACCTCGTACTGGTACATGTACCTGAAGGAGGAGCCCTCCCACGAGGAGCCGCGCGAGGCGACGTGAGCCGCTTCGACTTTGGTCGGTATCGGGCCGGACCCGCCCACCCGTAGCATGACGGCCGTGGGGGAGCTGACGGTGTCACGGGCCGGCCGGTCACCGGAGTACCACTGGCTGCAGCCGGCGCAGCTGTGGGACACGGCCGAGCATCCGCGCGCCCGCCGCTCGACCCGCGACTGGATCGTCGACTCCCTGTGCTTCGTCGTCGCCATGAGCTGGGCCCTGCTGGCAGGCACCGACCTGCTGCAGACGGACCCCGACGTCATCCCGCAGTGGGCGGGCACCCCGGCCTGGCTGGCCTGGGCAGACCTCATCGCCGGCGTGGCCCTGGCGGTGTCACTGTGGTGGCGCCGCCGCTTCCCGGTGCAGCTCGCCCTGTGCGCTACGGCGGCCGCGGCCTTCTCCATCGCGGGGGCCATCGCCGGCATCATCATCCTCTTCACCGTTGCGGTGCATCGCCGCTTCGGGGTGACCGCGGTGATCGCCGTCGGCTCGCTCGGGGGCAACATCGCCTTCTGCATGCTGCGTCCGGAGGCCGACACCAGCGTCGCCGAGTCGATCGCCTGGAGCACCGTCTTCCTGGCCATCACCCTGCTGTGGGGCATGGTCGTCCGGTCCCGCCGGCAGCTGGTCATGTCGCTGCGGGACCGCGCCGAGCGGGCCGAGTCCGAGCAGCAGCTACGCGTCATCCAGGCCCGCGCGATGGAACGCACCCGCATCGCCCGGGAGATGCACGATGTGCTGGCCCACCGGATCTCCCTGCTGAGCCTGCACGCCGGCGCGCTGGAGATCCACCCCGGCGCCGCCCCGGCCGAGGTCGCGGGGGCCGCGGGCGTGATCCGGGCCAGCGCCCACCAGGCTCTGCAGGACCTGCGCGAGGTCATCGGCGTGCTGCGCGAGCCGGCCGCCGACGACGCCCCCGAACGACCGCAGCCCACCCTGGCCGAGCTGCCCGCGCTCGCCGACGAGTCCCGGGCGGCCGGCATCAAGGTCAACCTCGACCTGCGGGTCGACGACGCGGCCGAGGTGCCGGCGGGGACCGGGCGGGCGGCGTACAGGATCGTGCAGGAAGGTCTGACCAACGCCCGCAAGCACGCACCCGGCACGGCCGTACGGGTCTGCGTGACCGGAACGCCCGGCAGCGGCCTGACCATCGACATCCGCAATCCGGCCCCGGTCGGCACCCGCCCGGCCGTGCCGATCCCGGGCACCGGGACCGGCCTGGTCGGCCTGGCCGAACGGGCCACCCTGGCCGGCGGCCGGCTCACCTCCGGCCGCGGGGCCGACGGCGAGTTCACCCTTTCCGCCTGGCTGCCGTGGGGCCAGCCGGGAGCGGCGCGGTGACCTTCCCGCTGCGCGTGCTGATCGTCGACGACGACGCCCTGGTCCGGGCCGGCCTGACGATGATCCTCTCCGGCGCCGACGACATCGCCGTGGTGGGCGAGGCCGCCGACGGCAGCGAGGTCCCGGCGGCGGTGGCCGCCCACCGCCCCGACGTCGTCCTGATGGACATCCGGATGCCCCGCGTCGACGGCCTGGCGGCCACGGAATCGCTGCGCCGCCGCCCGAGCGCGCCGGAGGTCATCGTCCTGACCACCTTCGACGCCGACGAGTTCGTGCTGCGCGCCCTGCGGGCCGGCGCCAGCGGCTTCCTGCTGAAGGACACCCCGCCGGTGGAGATCCTGCACGCGGTCCGCCGGGTGGCCCAGGGCGAGGCGATGCTGTCACCCGCGGTGACCCGCCGCCTGATCGCCCACGTGGCAGCGCCGGAGGCCAACGGCGGCCGGCAGCGGGCGCTGAGCGCGCTCGAAGGCCTCAGCGAACGCGAGCGGGAGGTCGCGTTGCTGCTGGGCCAGGGCCGCGCGAACGCGGAGATCGCCACGGAACTGTTCATGAGCGTCGCGACGGTGAAGGCGCACGTCTCCCGGCTGCTGGTCAAGCTCAACCTGAACAACCGCGTCCAGATCGCCCTCCTCGTCCACGACGCCGGCCTCGCCTGACTTCGGGCCGGCCGGCCCGGCCGGCCTGGCCAGGTCCGGCCCGATGCGGCCTCAGCCAGGACCCGGCCGACGCCGCCCCGGGCGCCCGGCCGGGATGAGACCATGCCGGGATGACCGAGGAGACGATCGACGACGGCGTGGCGCTCGGCGCCGGCCACATCTCGGCGGCGGTCGGCGATCTCGGCTGGCGCTACGTCCTGGGCACCCTGCGTGCCTCGATCCGGCTGGGTCCGCTGTGGCAGGTCGCCGAGGTCGCCACCGAGCTGATCCGGGCCTGCGGCGCCGGCGCCGACGAGTGCCTGTGGCTCGACCTGCGGCCCGGACGGCTGGAGCTCACCCTGCATCCGCCGGACCCGGCCGGGCTGACCGCCCGGGAGCTGGCCCACGCCCGCGTGATCGCCACCACGGCCGCGGAGATGGGCCTGCCGCTCGTGCCGGACGCCGACGGCCGGCGGTCGGTGCAGGCGCTGGAGATCGCCGTCGACGCGCTGGACATCGCGGAGATCCGGCCGTTCTGGAAGGCCGTGCTCGGCTACGCCGACGAGCCGGGCGGCGGCGGCCCGCGGGATCCGATCGTGGACCCGCTCGCCCAGGGCCCGGCGCTCTGGTTCCAGCAGATGACCGGTCCGCGGGCCCAGCGCAACCGGCTGCACCTGGACGTCTCGGTGCCGCACGACGAGGCGCCGGCGCGGATCCGGGCCGCGCTGAGCGCGGGCGGCATCCTGCTGTCCGAGGCCCGCGCGCCGTCCTTCTGGATCCTCGCGGACCCCGAGGGCAACGAAGCCTGCGTCACCACCTGGCAGGGTCGCGACTGAGCCCCTGGGCCGGGTCGGCCGCTGGGGCGACGGCCGCCCCCGCGACCAGCTCGGAGACGGTCGCGAAGCGGAAGCCGCGGGCCCGCAGTCCCTCGATCATCGCCCCGAGCCGGCGCAGGGCCACCAGCCGCCGGTCCGCGCCGACGTCGTGGGCCAGCACGATGTCACCCGCGCGGACCCCGTCGACGATCGCGCGGACCTGCGCGTCCGGGGCGTCGGCGAAGGCCCGTTCGCGCATCTGCTGGGACCACAGCACGATGTCGTAGCCCAGCGAGTCGGCCGCCAGCAGCGTCGAGCCGCCCAGGTGCCCGTACGGTGGCCGCATCAGGGCCGGCGCCCGGCCGGTGACCTCGTGGATCACCTCGTGGGTCCGGGTCAGCTCGGCGGTGACCCCGGCCAGGTCGAGGGTGGCCAGGTCGTCGTGCGACCAGGAGTGGTTGCCGACCTCGTGGCGGTCCAGCCGCCCGCGGACCAGTCCGGCGTGCTCGCGCAGGTTCCGCCCCACCATGAAGAACGTCGCCGGCACCCCGGCCGCCTCCAGCGTGTCCAGCACCATCGGCGTCCACCGCGGCCCCGGCCCGTCGTCGAAGGTGAGCGCCACCACCGGTTCCGCGGTCTCGGCGTAGTACCGCACGGTGACGTCGGCGTGCCGGGCGGCGGCCGGTGTGTCCGCGGCCGCCGCGTAGCCGCCGCCGAGCGGTGGCCGGTCCCACCCGCACCAGCGCGGTATCTCGCCGGCGCCCAGCGCACCCATCCCCGCCCCGGCGACGGCCAGCAGGCCGCCGCGCAGCAGGGCGCGCCGGCTGGGCCGCATGATCCTGACGTTCGCTGCCATTGCTGTTCCCCCGTGTCCGCGCCGCGGGAGCGCGGCGCCACAGGGAGCGTCGCGGGTGCCGTCACCAGGGGGTATCCGACTCCGGCCGGAGATCCACCCGCGCTGGTTCGGCCATTCGGCCGAGGCGCCGCTGTGCTACTACCGGGCGGGGGACAGCGGCCACAGCGGCTCCTCAGCCGCCTCCTCCGTCTCCCGCAGCACGCGCAGCACATTGCGCCCCGTCAGCTTCTCCAGCTCCTCCTGGCCCCAGCCCCGCCCGGCCAGCTCCGCCAGCAGCCGCGGATACCCCGACACGTCCTCCAGCCCGACCGGCAGCCGATCACACCCGTCGTAGTCCCCGCCCAGCCCGACGTGATCCACCCCGGCCACCGCCCGCACGTGCTCCACGTGGTCGGCCACCTGGGCGATGGTCGCCTCCGGCCGGGGATGTTCGGCCAGCCAGGCCCGGAACGGCTCCGGCAGCGGCGCGTCACCGCCGGGCAGGGCAGTGCCGAAAGATCCCCCACCGGTACGCGGGACCGGCACAGCCTCGCGACCCGGCCGGGGAGCGCTGGGCCACGGAGCCTGCGCGGCCGGCAGCCCGAGCCGCCGCCATTCCGCGTCCGCCGCGGCGGTCCAGGCCACAACCTGCTCCGAGACGAAGACCGGTACGAACGCGACCATGCAGACGCCGCCGTTGTCCCGCAGCCGGACCAGGACCTCGTCGTCGACGTTGCGCCGGTGGTCGGTGAGGGCCCGGGCCGACGAGTGACTGAAGATCACCGGGGCGGTCGCCACGTCCAGCGCCGCGTGCATGGTGGTGGTCGCGACGTGTGACAGGTCGACCAGGACGCCGATGCGCTGCATCTCCGTCACGATGGCCCGGCCCTCGTCGTCCAGCCCGCCCACCGCCGGTACGTCCGCCGCCGAGTCGGCCCACGACGTGTTGTGGTTGTGGGTCAGCGTCACGTAGCGCACCCCGAGACGCGCGAACGCCCGCAGCACCCCGAGCGAGGTGGCCAGGCTGTGCCCGCCCTCGATGCCGATCAGCGAGGCGATCCGCCCGCCGCGCCGGGCCGCCTCGACGTCGTCGGCCGAGTACGCGACGGCCAGATCCTCGGGGTACGCGGCCACGAGCCGGTACACCGCGTCGATCTGCTCCATGGTCGCCACCACGGCCTCGGGTTCGCTCAGGTCGGAGGGCACGTACACGGACCAGAACTGGCCGCCGACCCCACCGGCGCGCAGCCGGGCGATGTCGGTGTGGAACTCGGGCCGGTCCGCGGCCAGGCCGTCGACGCGGTAGCCGGCGCGCTCGCGCAACGCCATCGGCAGGTCGTTGTGCCCGTCGATGACGGGGGCGGCACGCAGGGCGAGATCAACGACGGACACCGGCGCTCCTCAGGCTCGTGGGCCACGGCCCGCGCGGGTGGCGCCGGCCCGGTCCGAACGGACGATGATCACCTGCCGGAGCATAGGGCGGCGCCGGGCGGATCGCGCGCGGGCCGGTCCGCGGAATCCTCAAGTCCCGCCGTTCGGCTCGTTCGCAACCGGGCGGCACCCGCACGGGCACGATGCGCGCACCGTACGCCCCGGAATCTTCTCTGCATGCCCGGCCGAGACGCGGCCGGACACACGCGGGGGAGATCCGAATTGCGTCGCAAGAAGCTGCAGAAGTCCGTGACCGCCCTGGCCGCCCTGGTGGCCGGTGCCGGCAGCGCGCTGGTCGCCTCGGCGCCCGCGGCGGCCGCCGCCGGTCCGGAGCTGAAGCTCATCGCCGGTGACGACACGTACGTGTCCAACGGCCGCAAGGACGCCACCTTCGGCGCCGAGGACAAGCTGTCGATCGGCCGCCTCGACGGTGACACCAAGATCGCCTTCCTGAAGTTCCTGGTTCCGGCCGGTACGCAGGTCACCGGCGCCCGGCTGCGCCTGATCACCGTGGGTGACGTCGCCGGCAAGGTGTCGGTGAGCCGGGTGTCCGGCAACGCCTGGACCGAGCAGCGGCTCACCTCGGGCAACGCCCCCGCGCTGGGTGCGGTCGTCGCGTCCGCCACCCCGGCCGCCGACGCCGAGGAGCTGTCCTTCGACCTCGGCGCCGCGGTCACCGGCCCCGGCACGTACTCCTTCGCCGTGCAGTCGTCGGCGTCGAACGCGGTCACCCGCCTGCGCTCCGCCGAGGGCAAGTGGGGTGGTCCGGTGCTGACGGTTTCCACCGCCGCCGCGCACTCGGCTCCGGCTGTGCCGCCGGCCACGCCGATCGAGGACGAGGACATGCCGCCGCCGGCCGCGCAGCCCGTCCCCACCCAGCCCACCACCCCCGCCACCACGGCCCCGGCCCAGCCCGCCCCGACCCGGCCGGCCACCACCGAGCCCACCCCGGCCCAGCCCGCCCCCACCCAGACCACCCCGGCCCAGCCCGCCCCGGTCGACCCGCCCAAGGGTGACTGCGTCACCGGCGCCAAGCTCGTGCCGAGCTGCGGCGTGCTGTGGGGTGCCGCCGCCGGTGGCTTCACCGACGCGCCGCGCGACCAGGCGCTCAAGGACTGGGAGAAGCTCAGCGGCCGCACCGCGAGCATCTTCCACGCGTACCACAAGGGTGACGAGCCGTTCCCGACCCAGTCCGAGATGGCCATGGCCCGCGACGCCGCCAAGCCGCGCGTGCTGCTGCTGAACTGGAAGATCGCGTACGGCTCCAGCTGGGCCAAGGTCGCCAAGGGTGAGCAGGACGCGCGCATCGACCGTTTCGCCGCCCGGATCAAGTCGAGCTTCCCGGAGAAGTTCTTCCTCGTGCTCAACCACGAGCCGGAGAACGACGTCGTGGCCAAGGCCGGCTCCGGCTGGGAGGCCAAGGACTTCGCCGCCATGTACCGCCACACGATCCTGCGCCTGCGGGCCAAGGGTGTCACCAACGCGATCAACGTCATGGCCTACATGGGCAACGAGAAGTGGATGGCGCAGTCGTGGTGGAAGGACCTCTACCCGGGTGACGACGTCGTCGACTGGATGGGCCTCGACTCGTACGTGAGCGCCGAGAAGGGCTACTACCACTTCGGCCTGTTCGGTGACCTGCTGGACCGCAAGCCCGCCAACGGTGGCCTCGGCTGGTACGACTGGGCCGCCACCAAGCACGCGAGCAAGCCGATCATGGTTGCCGAGTGGGGCGTCTACCACCGCGTCGGCAAGGTCACCGACAAGGCCGCCGGTTTCCGCAGCGTCCTGCCGGAGCTCAAGAAGCGCCCGGGTATCAAGGCGATCGTCTACTTCGACACCAAGCGCGACGACCAGGGCGACCGTGACATCAGCATCGACAGCACCAAGACCGCCCTCACCGCGTTCCGTACCCTGGCCGCGGACAAGATCTTCGACGTGAAGCTGCGCTGAGCGTCGTCCACTGTGCTCACGAGCCGCCCGGCGGGCCTGCCGGGCGGCTCGTGCCGTGTCAGCTGCCCGCGACGGCCATCGTGCCCTTGCCGCTGCGCTTTGCCTCGTACATCGCCGCGTCGGCGGCCCGCAGCAGCGTGCGGGCCTGGCCGCCGGGGCCGGTCGCGACGCCGACGCTGGCCCGTACGACCAGCACGTGACCCTCGACGGTGACCGGCTCGGTGAGCGCGGCGACGATCCGCTCGGCGGTGGCCGCGGCCTCGGCCGGCGTCGTGCCGGTCAGGATCACGGCGAACTCGTCGCCGCCGAGCCGGGCCACCGTGTCGCTGCCGGCCCGCACGCAGCCGCGCAGCCGGTCGGCCGCCGTGACCAGCACCCGGTCGCCCACGTGGTGCCCGAGCGTGTCGTTGATGATTTTGAAGTCGTCCAGGTCGACGGCGAGCACCCCGGCGAGCGCCCCGGCGTCCGGCTGCCCGGCCGCGTCGGCGATCCGGCGGTGGAACAGGGTGCGGTTGGCCAGGCCGGTCAGCGCGTCGTGGGTGGCCTCGTAGTGCAGCTGCTCCTGGAACGCGCGGGCGTCGGTGATGTCGCGGGCGTTGGAGATGAGCCCGCGCACGCTGGGGTCGTCGTGCCGGTCGGTGGCCACCACGTCGAGCCAGCGCCAGGAGCCGTCCTTGTGCCGTACCCGGCCCTGCCAGGAACCGCCGGTCCCGGCGGTCGGCAGATCCTCCGGGTGCAGCAGGTCGCGCAGCACCGTGCCGAGCAGTTCCTCGGGCGCGTAGCCCAGCATCCGGGTCACCGCCGGGCTGGTGAACGTCGTCCGGCCCTGCCGGTCGGTGATCACCGTGAGGTCCGAGGAGTGCTGGATCAGCGAGCGGAACCGGCTCTCCTGCTCGCCGAGCCGGCGCAGCAGCACCGCGTTGTCGACGAACGAGGTGATCTGCCGGCCCAGCACCACCAGGGTGACCAGCAGCGAGCCGACGACCAGTCCCCAGCTGCGGACGGAGAGTCCGTCCTGGGCCAGGCTGAGCAGGCCCGCGGCGTAGGTGGCCAGCGCCGCCGCGTACGGCAGCAGGCTGAACGGCCGCCGCCGGGAGCGCTGCGGCGCGGTGGCCGCGAGCTGCATCTCCACTGTCTGCGCCCGCGGGCAGGCCGCCATGATGACGCAGGGGATGAAGCTCGACAGCATGAACACCGCCGGGTTGGCCTGGGCGGCGAGCCCGTCCACGCCGACGCCGAGCGCGGTCAGGGCCACGCCGACCAGGGCGATGCCGGCCGCGACCGGCCGGAACGGGGCCTCGCCGCCGAGGGCCAGCTTGGTGATGCCGAAGAAGACGATCAGCATGAGGGCCGCGAGCACGCCGTTGAGCAGCACCAGGCTGATCGCCGCGCCGACCACGGCGCTGAGCATGAACGACCAGATGAAGCCGGCGGCGGCGGTCATCACGGTGGCCGCGTCCAGCCAGAACACCAGGCGTTGCCGGCCGGTGGCCCGGATCGGGTGGGTCAGCATCGCCCACAGCGGCACCGAGACGCCGGCGACGATGAAGACCAGGTGGACGTTGCCGCTGACCAGCCCGGTCACCGTCAGGTCGTTCGCGGACTGCACCGTCTGGACGAGGTCGCCGACCGCGAACAGGACCGCGGCGATGGTCATCGCGCGCCAGAACCGGCGCGTGGTGGCCGACGCGTCCGGGTGCCGGTGGACCCGCCACGAGCCGAGGGCCAGGACGACGTCGAGGGCCACCTGGATGGGCCAGTAGGCGGCGATCAGGACGGGCAGGCCGGCCACCGGCCAGGCGTACCAGGCGGCGCCGAGCACGGCGACGGCCAGCAGCGCCTGCATGCCCCGGTCCCGCAGCAGTGCCATCGGCACCGGCGGGGCGGTCCGTCTGCGCGTGCGCGGAGCCATCGCCCGTTCCTCCAGCCTGTCGCTCCCGGTCGGGAGTCGCAGCGTGTCCATCGTTCGGTGAGGCCCGGACTTGAGACATCACGGCCGCGCCCGGCTGTGATCACGGACGCCGCCAGTTCGGGCCGACCAGGGCAAGCCGGCTACCGAACTTCTCAGGTGGCCGCCCGCTCGCCCGATCTCGACGGTGACGTCACCCGGCCAGGTGGTGACCGGAGGCGGGGGAGGCTCTGATGACTGTCAGGCACCCGCCTCCCGCCACCGTCGTGGTCGGCGTCACCGTGCTCGTGTTCGCCACCTGGATGGCCACCGGCCTGGGCGGCGATGCCGTCACCCGGGCCGTCTCCGACGTCGGCACGGTCCTGATGACCCTGGCCGCCGGGCTGGCCTGCCTGATCCGCGCCGCCCGCCGGCGCGGCCGGATGGTCGTCGCATGGGCCGCCATCGGCCTGGGCGCGCTCGCGTACAGCTCCGGCGAGGCCTGCTGGACGTTCACCGAGGTGGTCCAGGGCCGCGACGTGCCGTTCCCCGGTTGGCCGGACCTCGGCTACCTCGCCATGGTCCCGATGGTCGCGGCCGGTCTGCTGGTGGTACCGGTGGGCCGGCAGTCGATGGCGCACCGGATCCGCAGCATCGTCGACGGGCTGATGATCGCCGCCTCGCTGCTGCTGGTGAGCTGGATCGTCGTGCTGGCGCCGCTGCTCACCACGGGCGCCGACAGCCGGCTCGGCCGTCTCGTGCTGCTCGGCTACCCGATCGGCGACGTCGTGCTGGTCACGGTGGGCCTCTACGTGCTGGCCCTGCTGCGTCGCGGCGGCCGGGACACCGGCCCGCTGCTGCTCATCGTGGTTGCCACGGTCACGCTCGGCGTCGCCGACAGCGCCTTCCTGTACGTGCACCTGCACCAGGACTACCGTTCCGGCGGCATCCTCGACGTCGGCTGGTTCGCGGGCTTCGCACTGATCCTGCTGGCGGCGCTGCGCCCCGGCACCGGTACGGACGAGCCCGGCCCGGACGGCCACGACCCGGGCGACCGGCAGTCGTTCGCGATCCTGCTGCCGTACGCGGCCGTGCTCACCGCGCTGGCGTGCAGCGTCGCCCACTACGCCGTGTCCGGTGAGGCGGACCCGTTCTTCGCCGGCTGCCGCACCCTGCTGATCGTGCTGATCATCGCCCGCCAGCTGCTGACCCTGCTGGAGAACCGGCACCTGACCCGGCACCTGGAGGCCCGGGTCGCCGAGCGCACCGCCGACCTGCAGGCCAGTGAGCTGCGCTTCCGAGCACTCGTGATGCAGAGCTCCGAGTCGGTCGCGGTGATCGACGCCGACTCCACCATCCGGTTCCAGAGCGAGTCGGTGGAACGGATCTTCGGCTATCCGGCCTCGGTGCTGCTCGGCCTCAAGCTGCTCGACGTGGCCGGGGGCCGCGCCGCGCCCCGGATCGCCGCCGCCCTGGAGTCGGTCCGCGACCAGCCGCTCGGCGTCGTGGTGGCCGAGGTGCCGCTGCGGCACCGCGACGGCCGGATCCGGCTCGCCGAGATGACGATCACCAACCTCGTGCACGACCCGTCGGTCCGCGGTTACGTGCTCAACACCCGCGACATCCACGACGCCACCGAGCTGCAGGAACAGCTCGTGCACGAGGCGTACCACGACGCGCTGACCGGGCTGGCCAGCCGGGCGCTGTTCCGCGAGCGGGCCCTCGAGGCCCTGGCCCGGGACCCCGGTGGCGAGGGCGTCGCCGTGCTGCTGCTGGACCTGGACGGCTTCAAGGAGATCAACGACAGCCTCGGGCACGCCGCCGGTGACGCCCTGCTGGTCCAGATCGCCGCCCGGCTGCGCACCGCCGTACGCGACGGCGACACCGTGGCGCGCTTCGGCGGCGACGAGTTCGGCGTGGTCATCGAGTCGCCCACCGCGCGCGCCGACGCGGAGAGCGTCGCCGGGCGGATCGCGGCGGCCCTGGAGGAACCGGTACGGGCCGGGGAGCGGGACCTGCGGGTGGCGGTCAGCATCGGACTGGCCTGTGGCGCCGACGCCGGTGACATCGACCAGCTGATGCGCAACGCCGACCTGGCGATGTACCGGGCCAAGGCGGCGGGCGGGGCCGGGCTGGCCGCGTACGACCCGGAGATGCTGGCCGGCCTGGTGCAGCGGCTCGAGCTGGAGGCCGACCTGCGCCTCGCCCTGGAACGCGGGGAACTGGCCCTGCACTACCAGCCCACCGTCGACCTGCGCACCGGGGAGATCGTCGGCTTCGAGGCGCTGGTCCGCTGGCACCACCCGAGCCGCGGCATGGTGTCCCCGCTGGACTTCATCGGCATCGCCGAGGCGACCGGCCTGATCGTGCCGCTCGGCCGCTGGGTGCTCACCGAGGCGTGCCGGCAGGCGGTGGCCTGGGGCGCGGGCAGCACCCGGCGGCTCAAGATGGCCGTCAACGTGTCGGTGCGGCAGTTCGAGCACGGCGACCTCTCCGAGATGGTCGCCGAGGTGCTGGCCGAGACGGGTATGCCGGTGGACCAGCTGTGCCTCGAGATGACCGAGAGCGTGCTGCTCACCGACACCGACGAGAACCTCACCCAGCTGCAGCGGCTGAAGGCGCTGGGCGTCACCCTGGCGATGGACGATTTCGGTACGGGCTACTCGTCATTGGCGTATCTGGGCCGCTTCCCGATGGACGTCCTGAAGATCGACCGCTCCTTCGTGGACCGGCTCGGCGGCGACCGCGAGGACGAGGCGCTGGTCCGTACGATCGTGCGGCTGGCCCGCAGCCTCGGCATGAGCACCGTCGCCGAGGGCATCGAGGACGCCGCTCAGCTCGCGATCCTGCGGGCGCTGGACTGCGACCTGGCCCAGGGCTTCTTCCTGTCCCGCCCGCTGCCGGCCGCCGAGGCGGACCGGGTGCTCACCGAAGGCCTGGCGCGGGCACTGGCCGTCCCGGCCTGACGCCCGGGAATCGCCCGCCGATCACCTGGGTGACCCGGCACGCCACCGGCACACCATGGCGACGCTGCGGCCATGGCCGCAGCGTCCATCCACCTGCTGGCCCGCGGCGTCAAAGCCGGCTGAACGCGGCTGCGGTCAGCGGACCTGCCCGCGGACGACCAGCGCCCAGCAAAGACAGCCGAACGCCGCGGTGGTGGCCAGCGCGCGGACCAGGTTCCAGGTCGTCCAGCGGGCCGCGTCGAAGCGCTCGCGGATCCCGGCCAGGTCGGTGATCCGGTCCGGGTCGCCCGCCGCCTTGAGCGCGTCGTTGAGCGGTACGTGCACCACCACGGTGATGACCGCCACCAGGGCGTTCAGGACGACCGCCAGCAGCAGCCAGGGCAGCAGCCGCCGATCGGTGTTGAGCCCGGCGGCCGCGGCCGTGCACAGCACCGCCCCGATGAAGCCGGTCATGAACCACGGGTTGATGATGGCCCGGTCGACGGCCTGGAAGGCGCCGACGAACGTGCGGTCGTCGGTGCGGCCCAGCCCCGGCATGACGGTGTGCTGGTAGAGGCCGTAGACGCCGGCCATCAGCCCGGTGGTCATGGTCGCCGCCAGGATTGCCGCCACCCTCAGTGTGTACATGTGATCAGTCAACCGGTGCGGTGCCGCGCAGACTATCCCTGGGACTCCACGCTGCATACGCGAGCGTCCAGGCGCTGCTGGTGCAGGGCGATCTGCAGCGCCATCCGCGCGTCCGGGTCGTCCAGGGAATCGCCGAACAGCCGCCGGATCTTGCGCATCCTGTACCGCACGGTCTGCGGGTGCGCCGGCAGCGCGGCTGCCGCGGCGAGCACCTGCCCCTGGGCCCGCAACCAGGCCAGCAGGGTCGCGGACAGCACCTCGCGGTCCGCCGGGGCGAGCGGTTGCAGCGGCGCCAGCAACCGGGCCGCCAGCCTGTCGCTCAGCCCCGGCTCCCACGCCGTCACCAGCGTGACCAGGTGCTCGTCGCAGTGCAGCAGCGCCTCGGCGGGCAGCTTCCCCTCCTGCTGCAACTGCAGGGCCCGGCGCGACAACCGGTACGACAAGCGGGCCTCACCCAGCGGAACCGGCGGTCCCAGCGCCGCCCGCTGCCCGGCCAGCGCGGCCGTCAGGTGCGCGAGCCGGCCCGGGGTCGCCGGCTCGGGCAGGATCAGCCGGGTGGCGTCGGCGATGACCGTGGCGATCGTGCCGCTGCCCGCCCGCCGGGCCAGCTGCTCGCCGTCGGTGCCCTCCACGCTGACCACCGCCACCGAGGCCGGCACGGGCCAGCGGGCCGCGTCCGCAGCGGCCGCGATGGCCGCGCCGCCGGGTGGATCCGGCTGCACGAGCAGCGTGATGAGCCGGCGCCGGGTGGTGTCCCAGTCGCGGCCGTGCTGGCGCTGCTCGTCGAGGTAACCCTCGGCCGCCGCCCCGGCGAGCGCGTCGATGAAGCCGAACAATGCCGAGGCCAGCACGTACAGCACGGCCGGGGGCAGCTCCCGCTCGACCAGGTACGCCCAGATGGCGCGCCCGCCCAGGGTGAGGATCGAGCGCAGCGCGTCGATGTCGTGACCCTCGCGGAACTCGGTGCGGCCCAGCCCGACGAACACCGCCCGGGGACCCGCGAGCTCCCGGGCCGGCTCGGCCACCGCCCCGACGAACGCGTCCACCGCCGTCTCGACCCCCAGCGTGAGGCCGCGCCCCTGGCCACCGGTCAGTGACCGGCCCTGAGCGCTCATCGCCGTACGCATCGTGCGCAGCACCCGCTCGCGCAACGCCGCCCGCTCGGCCCGCAGCCGCTCACCGACCCCGGCGGGTAGATCGGCGACGCGCGGCTCGATGTCGAGGAAGGCGTCCGGCACGGTTTGTCACCCCGGTGATAAAGCGCGGGCGGAAATCCGCCTCGGTGGACCACCATCTTGGCATGGTGATGCCTAGCGTGAGGGCATGGACGCAGATGTGATCGTGGTCGGGGCGGGACTCGCCGGGCTGGCGGCGACCGCCGAGCTCGCCGACGCGGGCCGCCGGGTGCTGCTGCTCGACCAGGAACCCGAGCAGAGCCTGGGCGGGCAGGCGTTCTGGTCGTTCGGGGGCCTGTTCCTGGTCGACTCGCCGGAGCAGCGCCGCATGGGCGTGCGCGACTCGGTCGAGCTGGCCTGGCAGGACTGGCTGGGCAGCGCGGCGTTCGACCGCGAGGAGGACCACTGGCCGCGGCAGTGGGCCCGGGCGTACGTGGACTTCGCCGCCGGCGAGAAGCGGGCCTGGCTGCGGGCCATGGGTCACCGGCTGTTCCCGGTGGTCGGCTGGGCCGAGCGCGGTGGCGCCGGCGCCGAGGGGCACGGCAACTCCGTGCCGCGCTTCCACATCAGCTGGGGGACCGGGCCGGGCCTGGTCGAGCCGTTCGAGCGCCGGGTGCGTGCGGCGGCCGAGCGCGGCCTGGTCCGCTTCGGCTTCCGGCACCGGGTGGACGGCCTGGTCAAGACCGGCGGGGTGGTCACCGGGGTGCGGGGACGCACGCTGGCGGCCAGCGGGGTCCGGCGCGGCGAGTCCAGCTCGCGGGAGGAGACCGGCGATTTCTCGTACGAGGCGCAGGCGGTGATCGTCACGTCGGGCGGCATCGGCGGCGACCACGACCTGGTCCGCAAGGCCTGGCCGGACCGGCTCGGGACCCCGCCCAAGCGGATGGTCGCCGGCGTCCCGGCGCACGTGGACGGCCGGATGCTGGGCATCACCGAGCAGGCCGGCGGGCGCATCGTCAACCCGGACCGGATGTGGCACTACGTCGAGGGCCTGCGCAACTGGGACCCGATCTGGCCGCAGCACGGCATCCGCATCCTGCCCGGCCCGTCGTCGCTGTGGCTGGACGCGACCGGCCGCCGGCTGCCGGCGCCGCTGTTCCCCGGCTTCGACACCCTCGGCACGCTCAAGCACCTGATGGCCACCGGCTACGACTACAGCTGGTTCGTGCTGACCCAGAAGATCATCGAGAAGGAGTTCGCGCTGTCGGGCTCGGAGCAGAACCCCGACCTGACGAACAAGAGCATCCGGCAGGTGCTGGGCCGGGTCCGGGCGGGCGCGACCCCGCCGGTGGAGGCGTTCAAACAGCACGGCGCCGACTTCGTCGTGGCGCCGAGGCTGGCCGAGCTGGTCACCGGCATGAACAAGCTGGCCGCGGAGAGCGACGGCCCGGCGTTGGAGCTCGATGCGGTACGCCGCACGATCGAGTCCCGCGACCGCGAGCTGACCAACCCGTTCAGCAAGGACGCACAGGTCACCGCCATCCACGGGGCCCGGCGCTACCGCGGCGACCGGCTGATCCGGGTGGCGACGCCACACCGGCTGCTGGACCCGGCGGCGGGCCCGCTGATCGCGGTCCGGCTCAACATCCTGACCCGCAAGACCCTCGGCGGCCTGCACACCGACCTCTCGGCGCGGGTCCTGCAGGCGGACGGCTCACCCCTGCCGGGCGTGTACGCGGCCGGCGAGGTGGCGGGGTTCGGCGGCGGGGGCATGCACGGCTACAACTCGCTGGAAGGCACCTTTTTGGGCGGCTGCCTGTTCTCCGGCCGCACCGCCGGCCGGGCCGCGGCCGCCGCGACCGCCTGACGCCGCGACCGCCGCAACCGCCTGACGACGCGGCCCGCCACGCGGCGGGCTGCGTCGCGGTCGCCTGGCCGCCCCCGGTCGCCTGGCCGCCCCCGGTCGCCTGGCCGCCCCCGGTCGCCTGGCCGCCTCCGGCGGCCTGGCCACCCCCTGGATCCGCTGGGCGATCAGCCGGCGGCGCGTCCGGTAGCGCGCCGCCGGGAGCCGTCGGACCCGTCGCGCCGGTGGTGCGGTTGTCAGTCCCGTTCGCCGTACCGTTGGGGTGCGGGGCAGTTTCCCGGCGCGATGCCGCGCAGCACCCGCTCGCTGATCTCGCCCAGCTGGCGCAGCTGCGCCGGGGTGAGCGCGTCGACGACCATCCGGCGCACCCCGGCCACGTGCTCCGGCGCGATCTCCACGATCTTGGCGTAGCCCTCGTCGGTGAGGATCGCGTTGGTGTAGCGCCCGTCGGCCGGGTCCGGCTCGCGGCGCACCCAGCCGCGCCGTTCCAGCCGCTTGATCAGGTGGGACAGCCGCGACAGCGAGCCCTGGGCGAACTCCGCGAGGGCGCTGATCCGCATCGTGTGCCCGGGGGCCTCGGACAGCCCGGCCATGACGCCGTACTCGAACTGGGTGATGCCGGCCAGGCGCTGCATCTCGCCGTCGAGCGTGGCCGGCAGGACGACCAGGAGCGCGGCGAAGTTCTTCCATGCCCGTAGCTGCTGCTCATCGAGCCAGTTCACCTCGTCGCCCACCCGGCCATCGTAGCTGAACGTTCACGTCACCCTGGGTTGACCGTTCAAGTTCGAGGGCCTACGGTTCACTAGAACGTTCAACTCTCGAAGGGCTCTCCATGAACATCGTGCTGTGGATCGTCGCCGGTCTGCTGGCTGCCGCCTTCCTCGCCTCCGGCATCATGAAGGTGCTGCGGCCCAAGGAGGAGCTCAAGAAGGCCGGCATGGCGTGGGTCGACCTGTTCTCGCCCGGCGCGGTCAAGGCCATCGGTGCCGTGGAGGCCCTCGCCGCGATCGGGCTGATCCTGCCCGCGGCCCTCGACATCGCCCCGATCCTGGTCCCGCTGGCCGCGCTCGGCCTGGTGCTGGTGATGATCGGCGCGGCCATCACCCACGCCCAAATGAACGACTACAAGGGCATGGTGCCCAGCATCGTGCTGTTGCTGCTGGCGGCCTTCGTCGCCTGGGGCCGATTCGGACCGTACGCGTTCTGAACGGTTCCAGTTCGCGGCAAGCCGCTTCGATCCGTGCCACGATGAACGCGATAGTTCTGGTCCAGGCGGGAGTCAAAGGCAATGAGCGAACACGTTTCCGACAGCGCCGAATGGCAGGCAGTGCAGGGGCACGCCGAGAAGTTCTCGAGTGTGCACCTGCGCGAACTGTTCGACAGTGATCCCCGGCGCGGCGAGCGGCTCACCGCCCAGGTGGCGGACCTCTACGTGGACTACAGCAAGAACCTGGTCACCGATGAGGTCCTGGCCGCGCTGGTCGCGCTGGCCGAGCGGGCCCGGCTGCGCGAGCGCACCGCGGCCATGTTCGCCGGCGAGCACATCAACCTCACCGAGGACCGGGCGGTGCTGCACACCGCGCTGCGGCTGCCCCGGGAGGCCACTCTGGTCGTCGACGGCCAGGACGTCGCCCACGACGTGCACGAGGTGCTGGACCGGATGGGCGCGTTCACCGACCGGGTCCGCTCCGGCGAGTGGACCGGCGCCACCGGGCAGCGGATCAAGACCGTCGTCAACATCGGCATCGGCGGGTCGGACCTCGGGCCGGTCATGGCGTACGAGGCTCTGAAGGCGTACGCCGACGCGGGCCTGGAGTGCCGCTTCATCTCCAACATCGACCCCACCGACCTGTACGCCAAGACCCACGACCTGGACCCGGCGACCACCCTGTTCGTGGTCGTGTCCAAGACGTTCGGCACGCAGGAGACCCTGACCAACGCCACCGAGGCCCGCAACTGGCTGCTGGCCGGGCTGGGTGGCGACCAGAGCGCGGTGGCCAAGCACTTCGTCGCGGTCAGCACCAACGCCCAGCGGGTGGCCGACTTCGGCATCGACACCGAGAACATGTTCGGCTTCTGGGACTGGGTCGGCGGGCGCTACTCGCTGCCCTCGGCGGTCGGCCTGTCGGTGATGCTGGCGATCGGCAAGGAGCGCTTCGGTGAGCTGCTCGCCGGCTACCACGCCGTGGACGAGCACTTCCGCACCACGCCGCTGGAGCGCAACGTGCCGGCCCTGCTCGGCCTGCTGAACGTCTGGTACGACACGTTCCTCGGGGCCCAGTCGCACGCCGTGCTGCCGTACTCGCAGTATCTGCACCGCTTCCCGGCGTACCTGCAGCAGCTGACCATGGAGAGCAACGGCAAGCACGTACGCCTGGACGGCTCCGCCGTGGACTTCCAGACCGGCGAGGTCTTCTGGGGCGAGCCCGGCACCAACGGCCAGCACGCCTTCTACCAGCTGATCCACCAGGGCACCAAGCTGATCCCGGCCGACTTCATCGGCTTCGCCGTGCCCAACCACGACACCGGCGAGATGCACGACCTGTTCATGTCGAACTTCTTCGCCCAGACCAGCGCGCTGGCGTTCGGCCGCACCGCCGAGCAGATCGAGGCCGAGGGCGTGGCCGCGGAGATCGTGCCGCACAAGGTGATGCCGGGCAACCACCCGACCACCACCATCCTGGCCGAGAAGCTGACGCCGTCGGTGCTGGGCCAGCTCATCGCGCTCTACGAGCACATCACCTTCACCCAGGGCACCATCTGGCAGATCAACTCGTTCGACCAGTGGGGCGTCGAGCTGGGCAAGGTGATGGCCAACCAGCTCGCACCGCTGCTGACCGCGGCCGAGGCCCCGGGCGCGGACAACGACTCCTCGACCGACACGCTCATCGCCCGGTACCGCACCCAGCGCGGCCGCTGATCGCTCAGGGCGCCCCTTTCTGTCGGAGGGGCGCCCTAAGCTGCGTCTGTGGATCTGACGACGACGCAGGCGCTGGCCCTGCGCATGCGCAGCTTGCTGCTCACCCCGCCGCACCCGGTCACGGACGTCGCCGGGGTGGTCGAGTGGTTCGGCGCCATGCAGGCGCAGGACATGGCGAGCGGCCTGTGGTCGCTGGGCGTGCGCCTGCCCGGCTGGACGGTCGGCGACGTCACGGCCGCCCTGGAGCGCCGCGAGGCGATCAGGACGTGGCCGATGCGCGGCACCGTGCACCTGGTCCCGCCGGCCGACGCGCGGTGGATGCTCGAGCTGATGGGCGTGCGCGCCCTGGCCGGGGCGGCGAAGCGCCGCGAGACGATCGGCCTGTCCGAGGCGACGGCCGAGCGCGGTGTCGAGGTCCTGGCCACGGCCCTGAAAGGCAACCGGCTGACCCGCGCCGAGTGCCTGGCGGCCCTCGCCGACGCGGGCGTCGAGCTCGGCCCGCAGATGGGCTACCACCTCCTCTGGTACGCGAGCCAGCAGGGCGTGTCCTGCATCGCCCCGCACATCGGCAAGGAACAGACGTTCGTGCTGCTCGACGAGTGGGCACCCGAGCCCAACCGGCCGGAGCGCACCGAGGCGCTGGGCATCATGGCACTGCGCTACTTCCGCAGCCACGGCCCGGCGACCAGGGCCGACTTAGCCCGCTGGACCGGCCTGACCATGGCCGACACCCGGGCGGGCATCGCGGCGGCCGGCGACCAGCTCACCACCGTCCGGGTCGACGGCACCGAGATGGTCGCCGACCCGGCCCTGCTCGACGTCACGCCGGCCGACGTGGCCGACGACTGGGCCGCGCTGCCCGGCTTCGACGAGTACATCCTGGGTTACAAGGACCGCTCGCTGATGATGGACGACGAGCACCTGGCCGCGGTCGTCCCGGGCGGCAACGGCATCTTCCGCTCCACCCTGGTCCGCGGCGGCCGGGTGGTCGGCACCTGGACCCGCACCCTGGGCAAAAAGGCCGTGACCGTCGAGATCCAGCCGCTCACCGACCTCGGCCCGGCCGAGCGGGCCCGGGCGGAGGAGGCCCTCCAGCCGTACGCGGCCTTCGTCGGCCTGCCCGCCCAGATCCGCTGGCCCTAGACCAGCGTCCGGACGATCTCCAGCACGCTGTCGGCGCAGCCCCACGAGAGGCTGACTCCGGCGCCGCTGTGCCCGTAGTTGTGCACCACGTGCCGTCCACCGAGCCGCACGTGCTCCAGCCGGATCTCCGGCCGCTGCGGCCGGATGCCGGTGCGATGCCCGAGCACCTCGGCCTCGGCGATGGCGGGCACGATCCCGGCGCACCGGGCGATGATCCCGGCGGCCACCTCCGGATCCGGCTCGGGGTCGCTCTGTCCTTTGTCGGCATTGCCGCCCAGCAGCAGCACGTCGCCCTGGGGGAGCAGGTAGGTCATCTCCTCCAGCTCCTCGGTGTGCTCGGCGAAGAACTCCCGCACCCCGGGATTGCGGACCGCCACGAGCTGGCCGCGGATCGGCTCGACCTCCGGATCGGGCACCAGCTCACGCGCGCCGATCCCGCTGCAGTTGACCACCACGGGCGCCGGCCCCTCGTCGAGCGACCGCACGTGCCCGATCTCCACCGTCCCGCCCGCGGCCACCAGCCGCCGCTCCAGATGGGCCAGGTACGGCGGCATGGCGATGATCGGCGCGGTGTACCGCCAGCCGCTGGCGAAGCCGTCGGGCAGCTCGGCGGCGGCACACTCACGGAAGCCGGGCAGGTCGTGCGCCCAGCCGGGGGACGGGATGCGCCGTCGCGAGGCCTCCACGCCGGCCACGAGCTGCACCTCCGGCCGGCCCGCGTGGACCATGTCGCGGAAGACGTCGTAGCTGCGGGTGCTCCAGCGCAGCACCAGCGGATGGTTGGCGTAGATGGGGTCCCAGATCGCCCCGGCCGCGGCCGAGGTGGTCTGTTCGGGTCTGCGCTGCGCGCGGACCTGGACGTGGAGTCCCGCCTCGGCGAGCCGGACGGCCGTGGTCAGGCCTGATACACCGGCGCCGATGATCAGGACATCGGGTCGGGCAGAGGTCATCGTCCGACGCTAACCGGGTACCGGCCGTTGTCCCGTCGAGGAACGTAAATGTACGGCGATTGCGGACAATGGCCTGCGAAGGTTGTCCGGCCCGCCCATCAGGTGCTAGCGAACTCTACCGGCTGTTTGATTCCGGATACTGAGCGTGTTGCATTCCGGGATCGGATGCGGTGCAATCGACAGGCTGGCGACACGCGTGGCACGGGGCCGCGCCGCTGGGGAGTCATCGGTCACCGCTGACCCTTGCGCGCCGTCCGGTGACTCCCCGGTGCTCCGTACCGCCGTGCATGGGGGAGCCGAATGCTGATCGCGGGCGAGGTGCACACCGGACTGCTCCGGGCACCCGACCCGGTGACCGCCGACCAGGCCCGCCGCCTGGTGGACCTCGTGGTCGGCGAGCCGGTCCTGGTGTCCCACCGCCCGATCGCGTATGCCCGTTCACCGGAGATACCCGTCGGGGTCGACTGTGGACTGGGTGCAGCGGCCGACACCCGACGGGTGCGCGGCGTCGGCACCGCCCTGCAACGGGCCGCGATCACCGGTGGCCATGTCGTGCAGGGTTCCGCGGTGACCACGCTCGTTCGGGGTGAGGGCAGTGCAAGGCAGCCGTGGTCGCACTATCTGACCCGTCCGGGCGTCATCGAGACGCTCGGCCGTACCCGGTGGGACGAGGTCGCCGCCGCGCTCGGCGGCCCCGACCGGCCGGGCGACTCCCTCGACCTGGGTGCGATGGCCGGCCGGGTGGCCGACCGGGTGCAGCGCTCGGCCTCGCGCGGCGGCACGGTGCGGTTGCGGGCGCCGCGGACCCGGCTGCGCTGGACGGCCCGGTTCGATCCCGGTCCGGCGGCCACGCCCCGGGTCCGCTACTCGGTCCGGTCCGACGACCTGCGCATGCTGGAGCTGTCGGTGCCGGACGGCCAGCCGGCGCCGGTGCCGGAGCTGACCGCGCTCGCTGAGGACGTCGCCCTGCACGACTGGCTGCTCAGCACACTGCTGGAGATCGTCGGCAAGAGCGCCATCGGGGTCGTCGAACGCAGCGCCGCCCTGGAGCGGCTGTTGCCGGCAATCGACTATCTGCTGCACCTGTGGATGCCCACCGCCCGGGGCGAGGAGATCTCGGCCGCCGTCTGGGCCGCCCTGGACCGCCGGCCCGGTTTCAGCCGGCAGTGGGACACCCTGGTGCACCGCATCCGCGACCAGCTCTCGGTGGGCGCGGTCACGGCGCTGGCCGCGGCAGGTCCGCGGTGATGTCGCTGGTCGGACAGTCGTCCGAGCATTCGAGCGTCACCCGCAAGGCGCTGCTGACCGTCGGCCTGGGCGGGGCGACCTTCCTGATCACCAACGCGCTCAACCAGCCGCAGCACGTGCAGATCACGCTGTCCATCCTCATCGGTGGCATCGCGCTGATCCTGCGGTTCCTGGTCGACTTCGAGAACAGGCTCGCGGCGGTGGAGCAGCTCGAGAAGGACGGCATGACCGAGATGCGGGCGATGGTCGGCTCGGCCTTCTCCGAGATCAGCGAGGCCACCGAGCTCTTCGGACTGATCGAGGCGTCGGCGCTGCAGACCGACCTGGTCACCCAGCTGGTGCGCAACTCGACGCAGATCTCGCCGGCCTCGCCGCCGATCGTCTACCACTTCGTGCAGAACAAGATCAGGGAGACCTCGGACTTCCTCAAGCAGCTCGCCGAGGGCGGCACGGTCACCTACTACGGCGAGGACCGGGACTGGCTGCTGGGCCTGACCCGCAACGCCACGATGAGCATCGACGCGATCAGCATGACGGCAGTCGACCACGACCTCTGGCAGAGCGAGATCGGCCAGCGGTATCTCGACGCCCAGCGGCGTGCCGCCGGCAGCGGCAAGCGGGTCCGGCGCATCTTCGTGCTCGACTCGCCCGCCATGGCCGACGATCCGGCCATCCGGCGGGCCTGCGAGGAGCAGCGGGAGATGCGCATCGACGTGCGGCTGCTGGACCGGGCGGCGGTGCCGCCACCGCTGCGGGTCCAGGTCCGGGACCTGATCATCTTCGACGACACCCTGGCGTACGAGACCAACCCGACCACCACCGCCGACCCGAAACACGCCCAGATCGCCGAGACCCGCCTGGTGCTGACCGACTCGCGGGTCAAGGAGTGCGCGCAGCTCTTCCGCGAGCTGTGGGAGGTCTCGCGCGGCGCCGACGGCGGACCGGCGCCCTACAGGAACGCGTAGCGGATCCGGTCGACGACCTCGCCGGGCAGGTCGACGCCTTCGCCCGTGGCCCGCTCCCGCACCTGCTCCGCGACCGCGGCGTCCACCGCCACCTGGCCCAGGATCGTGCGCACGGCCAGCTCGATCGGCAGGAACCGGGCGGCCATCGCGGTGAACGTCCGGTACGCCCGGAACGGCGCCGCCCGCGGGTTGAGCTGCACGACGGCCGGCATCCGCTCCCACTCGGCCGGCACGTCGGCCACGCTCATCAGCTGCGGGTCGCCGACCGGCTCGCCCAGGTGCCGGATCAGTCCCAGCCGCTGCAACTGCCAGACGGCCGCCAGGAACGGGCACGACCAGTACGGCTGATCCGCGGGCCCGCTCCACAGCTCGATGTCGACGAAGATGGAGTGGTTCCGCACCGCGCTCTGCCGGGGTGGCCGCCACGCGCGCGGGGCCGCCATCGCCGACGCCGGCGCCGTGCCACCGCGTTCGCCGTTGCTCAGCCAGCCACTCACGGCCGTCGGTGGCCGGCTGCCGTTGTCACCCTCGGGCGGCTCGGCCACCAGGTGCTGGCGTACGAGCGTCGCCACGTCGACGCCGTCGGCGGTGGCGCACCCCGACTCGCGGGCCACGTAGTCGATCTCGACGCCCGCCGCCTGCGCGGCCTCGACCAGGTCACCGATCACTGCCCGGGGCGTGCTGAAGCGGGTGAAGTAGTCGTCGATCAGGAAGCAGGTGCTCACCCGGGGCGGCCGCTGCCCCAGCTCCTCGGCGCACGCCCCCCGCGCGGCGTGGGCCCACGGGCGGACCGCCTCGAACTGGGCCGCCAGCCGGGCCCGGCCGGCGGTGAAGTCGTCCATGTAGAGGTGACCCAGCTCGATGGACAGATGCGCGAGCGGGACCCGGCGCACCACCGGTGTGGCGCTCTGCTCGACGAACACGCCGTCGTAGGCGGTCACAGCCCGATCCAGGCGGAGTCGTCCACGACCTTCTTCGCCAGCGCGTCGAAGGCGTCCACGGTGCGCTGGTTGGCCGTGCGGTGCAGCCACACGTCGTCGTCGGACAGCAGCTGCTCCTGCCACTGCAGCACCGGGTCGAGCGGAATCTCGCCCAGGACCGTGGTGCGCCCGACCCTGTGCCGGCTGGCCAGCTCCTGCAGCCGCCCGTTGCAGACGTCCAGCCAGGCCAGCTGCTCGGGGCGCAGGCCGGCCTGGTCGGGGGAGGCCAGGTCGACCACCGCCGTACGGACGAAGCGGATCGCGTCCTTGAGAGCCGAGGGGTCGTGGCCGTGCTGCACGCCGGACTCCAGGATGCCCTGCTTGCCGTGCACCAGGCCACTCGCCGCGATGATGTGCTGGCGCGTCCAGCGGTGGTACACCAGCCAGCGGGCCTCGACGTCGGGCAGCGCCGCGGTCGCGGCGAGCACGATCTCGGTCGCGTACGACCGTCCGGCGCTGAGATCGACGATGACCAGGTCGAACTCCTCGTCGGCGCGGACCAGCAGCTCGATACAGCGCTCCACGATGCCGGGGTGGGCCTGGAACTCGCCCTTGCCGCGGTCACCCGGGAACAGCGTCAGCCGCCCGGCTCCCGCGGGCCGGCCGCGCAGCACGTCGCGTTCGGACTCGGTCCAGATGTCGATCCGGCGGGGCGGGGCGACGCCGTCCACGAGGTAGCTGTGCAGGCCCTCCTCCGGCACCCCGGCGAACGCGCCGGGCAGGTCGAAGATCGCGCCGGAGGTCGGGGAGCCGAAGTCGAAGTCCAGGTAGCAGCAGTCGCCGCCCTGCAGAGCGTGCCGGTAGGCCACGTTGCTGCTGGTGACCGTACGCCCGGTCCCGCCCTTGTCGGAGGTCGCGAAGACGAGCATGGTCAGCTGCGCCCGATAGTGGCTCGGCGGGCCGCGGACAGGTGATCGAGACGGCGCAGGACCTCCTGGGTCACCGCGACGGCCACGCCCGGACGCTCGCGCCGTACGGTCCGGGCCCGTTCCAGCTCCACGCCGATCTGCTTGAGCTCCTCGCGCAGCGACTGTCCACTGTAGGTGGAACCGTTGAGCCGCTCCCGGTCGTACAGGTGGTCGGCCTCGTTGAGCAGCTCCGCCGCCAGCTGGGCCAGCACCTCGCTGCGCAGCGGCGGCTCGTTGATCACCCGGGCCGCGGTGACCAGGCAGTCGACCACCCGCTTGGTGTAATACCAGGAGGCCTCGGTCATCTTCACGTTGAGCTGGGGGTAGGCGCCGGCCGGCTGGTCCCACAGGCCGTGCTGCGGGCCCTCGGCGATGAGCCGTTCCTGCAGGTGCTTCCACAGCTCGCCGGAGAGGTCGAGCAGCCGGCTGCGGGACGTGCCGTCCGACAGCAGGCTCGCGAGGTTGAGCGTGCGCTTGAGCAGCAGCGGCGAGATGTCGGCGACCGTCCAGGCCAGCCGGGGCCCGCCCACACTCTCGCTGCCCTCCAGCACGAAGCGCAGGCCGGGGTGGTGCACGTCCAGCGCGGACTCGCGTTCCGAGGAGCGGCGGGTGATGCGGCTGCGGTTGGCCAGCTCGTCCAGCACGCCCGCGACCCGGGTGAGGTCGGCGTTGGTGGCGCGCACGGCGACCATGTTCTGCACGACCATGCCGCTGACCAGCAGGCTGAAGTAGTCGAACTCCACGCCGTCGGTGGTCCGCCAGGGCAGGTCCTCCAGCGGCCAGCGGCCGGAGCCGAAGGTGGCCACCGTCGCCCAGTACGAGCGGGTCAGCTCGAAGCGCAGCTGCAGCGCCTGGGCCAGCTTGAGCTGGGCCTCGTCCAGCAGGCCGAGCAGCCGGGTGCGTTCGGAGGACAATGCCTGGATCGCGTCCAGCGCCACGGTGGTGAAGTAGAGATAGGGGGCGTTCTGCGCCACGCCGGCCCGCTGCACGCCGACGTCGGAGGTGGTCTCGATCTGCGGGGCGTCGCTGACCAGGCCCCAGCTCCAGCCGCACTCGAACAGCCGGTTGGGCAGGTCCAGCTCGCTGCCCTCGGCGGCACCGGAACCGATGGTGACATCGTCGCGGAGCCGGGCGTTGATCTCCCGCAGGGCCTCGCGCAGTTCCTCGACCACCTGCAGGGTCGGGCGGCGCTCCTGGTTGACCGTGCGGATCAGCTCGCGGCCGTACGGTTCGTCGGCCGGGAAGACGTTGACGGAGAAGCTGCGCAGCAGGCCCACCATCGCGGCGGTGAGGCGCTGGCTGGCCCGCTCCTCCAGCTCGGTCACCTGCTCGATGAGCCGGGGCCGGCTGACGATCTGCCGGAAGACCTGGGTGAAGCCGAGGATCGCCAGCATCAGCGTCACGGAGATGGAGAACGAGTCCACCACGTCGAGCTCGCGCTGCTGGATCTTGATCTCCTCGCCCTCGAACTCGGGAAGGAAGTACGAGCCGCCGGAGAAGCTCGGTGTGCCGTCGGGTGCGGTGTAGCGCTTGATGTACGAGGTCAGGGCCTCCATCAGCCGCTGCGGCACCTGGATGTCGTCACCGAGGGCGTCCAGCGCGTCGAGCACGTCGCGGTTGGCGGCGTCGGGATTGTCCAGCCGGAAGATCGGGATCTCCGTGGCCGGTGCCATCAGGCACAGCAACTGCTCGGCGTCGCTGATGGAATTGGCGCCGTCGCGGCCGCCGAACCGCCAGTCACCGTCCGCATAGGAGACGCGGGCGATCGCCCGCCAGATGTCGAGGAGCTGTTGACGTGGCTGGATCTGCATCGGTGCGCCGTCACCTACCCGTCCGTGGGTCTGGTTACGCCTTCTTGAAGCCGGTGGCCACCATCATTCCGCAATAGCCGTCGCGCAGGCTCTTGCTTTCCACTGTCTGGATGGTGACACCGGCGGCCACCGGTGCCAATGCCGACCGGACGTCGTTCTCGTCGACCGAGCACGCCGGGAAACTGCGGTTGCCGACCCGGTAGCCGGACGAGTCGCGCATGAATGCCGCCGCGAACGGGGCCCTCGGCTTCAGGGAGCCGATGAACGAGCGGGTCGCGCGGACGAACTCGGACTCGCGGTTGGTGATCGACTCGGCGACGAAGAACATCGTGCCGATGTCGTAGCGGCCGGGCCGGAGGCTGAAGATGTTGCCCTTGGTCACCTGCGCGCGCCGTCCGAGCAGATCGAACGGGCTCTTGATCGGCTGGTAGGCCGGGCGCCCGGCGTTGATGTGCGACCAGAACTGCCACCACGACGGGTGCGGCGTGAAGATCTCGGCCTCGAGCCACTGCCGGTTGGAGAAGGCGCGCTCGCAGAGCGTCAGCTCGGCGGCGAAGGGCAGCATCGTGAGGGCCGGATAGAGATTGGCGCCGGCGCCCACATCGATCGCCTGGGCCCGCAACCGGCGCTGCTCGTTCGCCTGGAAGAAGCCGGCGACGATGTCGATGATCTGCTCGTCGTCGCTGCGCAGGGAGCTGTAGTTGTGCTCGAAGTACGCGTCGGAGTCGAAGGCGTCCCAGGGAAAATCGGCATTGACCGACGGCTCGGCATCGACCCGCGGCGGCGCGATGTCGATCGCCGAGTCGAAACGCGGATCCCGTATGGGCACGAGACTTCCTCCGGCGATGGTATTGGTCGCGGTCGTGGAAGCTGCCCCGAGAAGGCGACCTACTCCACTCTAGTACCTCGGTACACCCCGAGTTCTGCGGTGCAACTTACGACATAGGCGCGTGCGGTAGCACGCGCCGCGCAGCACGGTTTCCTTACATCTTGGACTACCACCCCAACGGGCGTCGCCCACTCGGGCGAACTGCTCCCGAGATCGGGGCAGCGAACCAGAAAACGGCGGTGTCGTCAATGGAGATCATCGGGGCGACCGCTTCTGTTAACAACCCTTGATATTTAAGTTCATGACCGTGAGGATAGGGAGGACCGGGCAGGTCATCGATGGGTCAGGAGCGGCCATGAGCAGACGTCGTACCCTTGTCGCGCTGGTAACCGGCGCGGCCGTGACCATGGCGACGGCCGTGGCCCTCGCACCGAGCAGCATGGCGTCGGTGACCGCCGCTCCGGTGCGCGCCGCCGCGGTGGTCTGTTCCGCGCCGGGGTGGGCCGAGGGCAACACCTACCCCGCCGGCACCCAGGTGACCTACGCCGGCAAGCTCTATTCGGCCCTGGTGACGCACACCGCGTACGCCGGAGCGGGCTGGAACCCCGCCGCCACCCCGTCCCTCTGGCGCGACCTCGGCTCCTGTACCGGCGGCACCCCGACGACCCCGCCGCCCACCACCCCGCCGCCCACCACTCCGCCTCCGACCACTCCACCGCCCACGACCCCGCCGCCGACGACCCCGCCGCCCGGCAGTTCCACCTGCGCGGGGAAGTCGCGGCCGGCCGGCAAGGTGCTCGTCGGCTACTGGGAGAACTGGGACGGCGCGAGCAACGGCGTGCACCCGGGCCTGGGCTGGGTCCCGATCAACGACAGCCGGCTCGGCCAGCACGGCTACAACGTCATCAACGCGGCGTTCCCGGTGATCCGCTCCGACGGCACGGTGCTGTGGGAGAACGGCATGGACGCCGGTGTGAAGGTCTCCACCCCGGCCGAGATGTGCGCGGCCAAGGCCGCCGGCGCGACCCTGCTGATGTCGATCGGCGGCGCGGCGGCCGGCATCGACCTGAGCTCCAGCGCGGTCGCCGACCGGTTCGTGGCGACGATCGTGCCGATCCTGCAGCAGTACAACTTCGACGGCATCGACATCGACATCGAGACCGGGCTGACCGGCAGCGGCAGCATCACCACCCTGTCGGCCTCGCAGGCCAACCTGATCCGGATCATCGACGGCGTGCTTGCGCGGATGCCGGCCAACTTCGGGCTGACCATGGCGCCGGAGACCGCGTACGTGACCGGTGGCAGCGTCACGTACGGCTCGATCTGGGGTTCCTACCTGCCGATCATCAAGAAGTACGCGGACAACGGCCGGCTCTGGTGGCTGAACATGCAGTACTACAACGGCAGCATGTACGGCTGCGCCGGTGACTCGTACGGCGCCGGCACGGTGCAGGGCTTCGTCGCCCAGACGACCTGCCTCAACAGCGGCCTGGTCATCCAGGGCACGACGATCCGGGTGCCGTACGACAAGCAGGTCCCCGGCCTGCCCGCGCAGGTCGGAGCGGGCGGCGGCTACATGACGCCGGCGCTGGTCACGCAGTCGTGGAACAGCTTCAACGGCAGTCTCAAGGGCCTGATGACCTGGTCGGCCAACTGGGACGGCTCGAAGGGCTGGACCTTCGGCGACAACGTGAAGCGCCTCCAGGGTCGCTGAGTCACCTCCGCCGCCGGGCGATCACCAGCCCGGCGGCGAGGAGGGCTACCCCCGCCCCGGCCGCGAGCCACCACCCCCAGGTCGAGGACTCGGCGGCGGGCGCAGCCACCGGCGCGGCCGCCGGAGGCGCGGACACAGCGGCCGGCAACGGGCTGACGCCGGTGCACAGTCCCGTGGCACCGTCGATCGAATTCACCCGGTAGCGGCCGCCGGCCCGGAAGTCGTAACCGCAGCTCGCCTCGCCGCGGCCCACCTTCAGGCGCAGGCTAGCCGCCGCCGCGGCGCCCTTCTCGACCGACTCGACCGTCATCCGGATCCCGGTGTCCGAGACGTCGGTGACCGTGCCGACGACGATCAGCTCGGCCCGTTCGTCCTGTTCATCGAAGGACACGCAGGAGCAGGCCCAGGCCGGCGGGGCGGGGGAGACGAGGACGACCAGGCCGAGGCTCAGCAGGATCAGGGTGAGCAGGCTCGAGAGGCGCAGTTTCATACCGGCACCGACGCGCGCGGGCGCCGGGCGGTTCCGCCGCGGGTGTGACGGGGACCCCACTTCCCCCGAGTTGTTTGAATCTGAAATAGTTGACGAGTCAAAGGCGTTGTGCGGGGCAGTGCGGGACGTCAGGTTCCGCCCCGGAGCTCAGGAGCGGTCATGCAGTTCGGGATCTTCACCGTCGGCGATGTCACGCCGGACCCCACCACCGGGCGGCAGCCGACCGAGCACGAGCGGATCAAGGCCATCGTCGCCATCGCGGAGAAGGCCGAGGAGGTCGGTCTCGACGTCTTCGCGCTGGGTGAGCACCACAACGAGCCGTTCGTGCCGTCGTCGCCCACCACCCTGCTCGGCCACGTCGCCGCGCGTACCCAGCGGCTGCTGCTGTCCACGTCCACGACGCTGATCACGACCAACGACCCGGTCAAGATCGCCGAGGACTACGCGATGCTGCAGCACCTCGCCGACGGCCGCGTCGACCTGATGATGGGCCGCGGCAACACCGGCCCGGTCTACCCCTGGTTCGGCAAGGACATCCGCGCCGGCATCCCCCTGGCCATCGAGAACTACGCCCTGCTGCACCGCCTCTGGCGCGAGCACACCGTCGACTGGAAGGGCAAGTTCCGCACCCCGCTGCAGTCGTTCACCTCGACCCCGCGCCCGCTGGACGGCATCCCGCCGTTCGTCTGGCACGGCTCGATCCGCAGCCCCGAGATCGCCGAACAGGCCGCCTTCTACGGCGACGGCTTCTTCGCCAACCACATCTTCTGGCCCAAGGAGCACACCCAGCGGATGGTCGCCCTTTACCGCCAGCGCTACGCCCACTACGGCCACGGCTCCGAGGACCAGGCCATCGTCGGCCTCGGCGGCCAGGTGTTCATGCGCAAGAACAGCCAGGACGCGGTCAAGGAGTTCCGGCCGTACTTCGACAACGCGCCGGTCTACGGCCACGGCCCGAGCCTGGAGGACTTCACCCGGGAGACGCCGCTGACCGTCGGCAGCCCGCAGCAGGTCATCGACCGTACGCTGGGCTTCCGCGACTACGCCGGCGACTACCAGCGCCAGCTGTTCCTGCTGGATCACGCCGGACTGCCCCTGAAGACCGTCCTGGAGCAGCTCGACCTGCTCGGCGAGGAAGTCGTACCGGTGCTGCGCAAGGAATTCGCCGCGCTGAAGCCGGCCCACGTGCCGGACGCGCCCACCCACGCCTCGATGCTCGAAGCCGCGGCGGAGACGAAGGAGAAGGTGCAGGCATGAAGCAGCGCACCCTCGTCGTGGTCTCGGCGGGGCTGAGCCAGCCGTCGTCCACCCGCCTGCTCGCGGACCGCCTGTCCGCGGCGGCGGAGACGGCGGCCGCCGGCCTCGGCGTCCAGCTGTCGGTCCAGGTGATCGAACTGCGCGACCTGGCCCACGACCTGATGAACCACCTGCTCACGGGCTTCCCGCCGGCACCGCTGAAGCGAGCCCTGGACACCGTCGAGTCCGCCGACGCGATGATCGCGGTCACGCCGATCTTCAACGCCTCCTACAGCGGCCTGTTCAAGTCGTTCTTCGACGTGCTGGGCCAGGACGCCCAGACCGACAAGCCGGTACTGATCGCGGCGACCGGCGGCTCGGCCCGGCACTCGCTGGCGCTCGACCACGCGGTCCGGCCGATGTTCGCCTACCTGCGGGCCGTCCCGGTCCCGACGGCGGTCTACGCGGCGTCCGAGGACTGGGGTGGCGACGAGAGTGAGGGTCACCTGCGCGGCCGGATCGGCCGGGCGGCGCTCGAACTCGCCCGCGAGATCGAGCGGCGCGAGCCGGTGACGGTCCAGGACCCGTTCGCGCTCACGACCTCGTTCGAGGATCTGCTGGCCGGCGGCTGAGAGATCCGCGAGATCAAGATCTGAGATCAAGATCTGACGGCGGTCGTGCCTGGTTGCATGGTTCTGACCGTCGCTCCCGCCGAATGCCAGGTCCGTGCGTGGTCGGCCGGTGGCCGCGCCCACCGACCCGCCGCCGGCACGCGCCCGCCTCGGGCACGGGTGCGGCGCGGTTGGCGGGTGCGGGACCCGGCGTCTTCGGCCTGGCAACGGGATGGACGGGGCGTGGGCGGGGTAGGAACAAGCGGGACCGAACAGGGGGCGTCATGGCGGAGATCGTGCTCATCCGGCACGGGCAGACCGAGTGGAGTGCGGTGGGTAAGCACACCTCGTACACGGATCTGGATCTGACCGGAACGGGGGAGCGGCAGGCCCGGGTCGCCGGTGAGCGCCTCGCCGGCCGCAGCTTCGCGGCCGTCATCTCCAGCCCGCGCAAGCGGGCCCTGCGCACCGCCGAGCTGGCGGGGCTGGCCGTCACGGAGACCACCGAGGACCTCGCCGAGTGGAACTACGGCGAGTACGAGGGCATCACCAGCGCCACCATCCACGAGACCAGCCCGGCCTGGTCGCTGTGGACCGACGGCGCGCCCGGCGGCGAGTCCCCGGCCGAGGTCGGCGAACGGCTGGACCGGGTGCTCGCCCGGGCCCGCACCTTCCTGGACCGGGGCGACGTGGCGCTGATCGCCCACGGGCACTCGCTGCGGGTGGCGGGCGCCCGGTGGATCGGGCTGCCGGCCAGTGGCGGCGGGCTGTTGAAGCTGGGTACGGCGACCCTGTCGACGCTGGGTTTCGAGCACGGCAACCAGGTCATCGACACCTGGAACGGTTGAGCCTCAGTCGAGCAGTTCGCCGCAGGTCACGTTGGTGATCGAGGCGGTGACCGCGGCGGCTTGGTCGCTGGCCAGCCACACCGCGACCTGAGCGACCTCGGCCAGGCTCGGCAGGCGCCGCAGCAACGTCCTTCCGGCCTTGGCGGCGTCGAAGTCCTCGCGGGTCGTGCCGGCGTTGCGGGCGTGGACGTCGAAGACCCGGTCGACGCCGCCGGCGTCCGGCGAGCCCGCTGACCGCAGGCAGGCGACCCGCACCCCGTACGGGCCCAGCTCGATCGCCAGCGCCCGGCTCAATGACTCGACGGCCGCGCACTGCACCCCGAAGCTGCCCGCCATCGGGATGCCGGTGCGGTCCGGGCTCGCGGTCAGCATGAGGATCGTCCCGCCACCGCGCGCGGCCATGGGCCGGGCGGCCGCGGTCGCCGTGATGAAGTGGGTGCGCGCCCGGGCGTCGAGGCCGCGGGCGAAGTCATCGGCGGACATGTCGACGAGCGCAACACCCTGCACGTGGTCGACCGAGATGAGGTTGATCGACACGTCGAGCCGCCCGTGCCGGTCCACGACGTCGCGCACATCGCGGTCCACCGCCGCAGGATCCAGCGCGTCCACCTCGGCGATCTCCGTGCGTCCGGCGATCTTCGCGGCGACCTCCCGGAGCGCCTCCGGCCTGCGCCCGGCCAGATGTACCAGAGCCCCTTCGACGGCGAATGCCTGCGCCACCGCGCTTCCCGCTGCGCCCGCCGCCCCGTAGACGACGGCGACCTTGTCCTTGAGCATCATCACGCCATGGTTGCAGAGAAGGACTTGTTAGTACAGATCTAGGACTAGATAGTATCGGGGGATGACGACGACGGCGCGTTCGTACGGTGACGGGTGCGGTATGGCCCACGCGCTCGACCTCATCGGCGAGCGGTGGGCACTGCTGGTCGTGCGGGAGCTGCTGCTGGGCCCGTTGCGGTTCAGCGATCTGCGGACCGGCCTGCCCGGGGCGAGTCCGAACGTGCTGTCGCAGCGGCTGCGCGACCTCGAGCACGTCGGCGTGATCCGGCGGCGGCGCCTGCCGCCGCCGGCCGCGGCCAACGTGTACGAGCTGACCGAGCACGGCGCCGAGCTGGAGCCGATCCTGATCGCCCTCGGCTCCTGGGCCCTGCGCTCCCCGCTCGCACCGGCGGGACACCTGAGCGCCGTGTCGGCCATGCTCACGTTGCGGACCTACTACCGCGCGACCGACGACTGGGCCACGACGCTCCAGGTGCACCTCGGCGAACGGTCCTACGTGGCCCGGATCGCCGGGGAACAGGTCGAGGTGAGCGCCGGCCAGGCCGCGGCGGAGACCACTGTGGATACCGACCCGGCCACGCTGGTCGCACTGCTCGTCGGGGAACGGGAGCTGGCGGACGCGGGGGAGGTGCGGGTGACCGGGGACGTCGGCGCGTTCCGGCGGGTGCTGGCCGGCATCAGCATGGCCGGCAACCGGTGAGCCCGGCCGGCCTTGGCAGCGATCGGCGCGGTGAGCCCGGCCGGCCTTGGCGGCGATCGGCGCGATGAGCCCGGCTCATCGGCCGACCGCGTCGCTCGTCGGAGCCGCTGCGGGCGACGGACCGGCCGACGCGGTGTGTTGCGGTCCGCGCGCCAGGACGTAGACGAACAGCACCGCCATGACGCCGACGCCAGCCCACATGGCCTGCTGCCAGCCCTCCACGAAGGACTCCTGGGCGGCCCGGATCAGCGCCGGCGCCTGGCTGCCGGCGCTGTCGGCGGCGGCGAGGGCGTTGGCGATGCCCTCGCGGGCGGCGCCGGCCGGGACCGCGTCGAGCCGGGAATCGACAGCGTTGCGGTAGCCGGCGGAGAGGACCGCTCCCAGCAGCGCGACGCCGAGTGCCGTACCGAATTCTCTGGTGACGTCGTTGAGCGCGGACGCGACGCCTTGCCGTTCGCGGGGCAGGGCGGACGTGATGGCTTCGGTGGCGGGCGTCTGGGTCAGGCCCATGCCGAGCCCCATGGCCAGCATGCCGGGCAGCACCGAGAGGTAGCCGTCCTCGATGGAGACCGAGGTGGCCATGAGAGCCAGCCCCACGCCGCCCAGCAGGATGCCGGTCGCCATCGTCGAGCGGCCACCGAGACGGGCGGCCACCCGCGGGGCGAGACCGGAGGCCAGCATCATCATCGCCGCCATCGGCATGAGCGCCAGCGTCGAGCGCAGGCCGGACCAGCCGAGCACCGCCTGCAGGAACGGGAACAGCACCACGAAGATCCCGGCCGGCACGCCGAACACCGTCAGCAGGGCCAGCGAGCCACCGGCGAGGCCACGCTCGCGGAACAGACGCACGTCCAGCAGCGGAGCGGTCCGGCGCAGTTCCCACGCCACGAAGCCGGCCGTGCCGAGGATGCCGATCAGCAGGCTCACCACCGTCACCGGGGCGGTCCAGCCCCGTACCGGGCCCTCGTGGAGGACCAGGACGAGGCCGACCACGGCGACCACGGAGGCCAGCGAGCCGACGATGTCGAAGCCGTGCGCCGACTCCTCGCGGGAGTCCGGGACCGACCGCAGCGCCAGGGCGACGGCCACCGCGACGAGTGCGACCGGCAGCACGAACAGCCACCGCCAGTCGGCCAGGTCGACCAGGACCGCCGACAGGTACATGCCGAGGATGCCGCCACCGCCCGCGACGGCGGTCCAGACGCCGATCGCCTTGGAGCGTTCCTCGTCCGGGAACGTCGAGGTGATGACGGCCAGGGTGACCGGCATGATCATCGCGGCGCCCACGCCGCTGAGCAGCCGCGCCACGATCATGACCTCGGTGGACGGGGCCAGGCCGGCCACCGCGCTCGCCGCGCCGAAGACGATCAGGCCGGCCAGCAGCACCGGCCGGCGGCCCCAGCGGTCGCCCAGGGCGCCGAGCGGCAGCAGCAGCGCGGCGAGGCTGATCGTGTACGCGTTGATGATCCACAGGACCGTGCTCTGCGAGGCGTCGAACGCGACCGCGATCTGCTGCTGCGCGACGTTCAGCCCGGAGACCGAGGCGATGACCGCCATGAGAGCGATGCACACCGCGACCAGGATCGCGCGGCGGCGGCGCGGGTCGTGGATCGTCGTGCCGGTGGCGCTCATCGTCCGGACCGCCGGGTGGCCCGTACGACGACGTCCTGCAGCGGGTGCTCGCTGACCGTACGCACGTGTTCCTCGGCGGTCGCGATGTGCCACTGGGCGCTGTCCAGGCTCGCGGTGATGTCGGCGAGCTTCACCACCGCCTCGGCCGGCGGGTGGTGCCCGTGTCCCGGCGCGGCCGAGGTGTGCAGGTGGCCGACGATCAGCAGCGTGCCGCCGGGCGCCACCCAGTCGGAGATGCGCTGGTAGAACGCGAGTTGCGGCATCGCCGGGTGCGCGTAGTGGGTGGTGACCAGGTCGAACCGCGTGTCCGGGTGCCAGGTGGTCAGATCGGCCCGGACCCAGCGCACGTTCTCGGCGGCCGGCTGCTCGGCGGCGCGGGCGAGGGCGGCGGCGGAGATGTCGGCCGCGGTGACCTGCCAGCCGTGCGACGCGAGCCGGACCGCCTCGGCGCCGGTGCCGCATCCGGCGTCCAGTGCCGTGCCGGGGATCAGGCCGCTCGTCTCGCGGTCCAGGTAGGGGTGCATGGCCGGAGCCCCCGGGTGTGCCCGGTGCCAGTGGTGTTCCCAGTAGTTCCTGTCGAATTCCATACCGGTGAGCGTGCGGCGTGACCGAGCAGATGTGCAAAGATCTTTGCCGAATGGAAAACTGAGGGCATGGATGAGGAACTGGACCGCACCCTCGACGCCGTCGGGCCCCGGCTGAAGCAGCTCCGGATGCGGCGCGACATCACGCTCACCGCGCTCGCGGAGGAGACCGGCATCTCCGTCAGCACGCTGTCCCGGCTCGAGGCGGGGCTGCGCCGCCCGACGCTGGAGCAGCTCCTGCCGCTCGCCCGCGCGCACGGCGTCACGCTCGACGAGCTCGTCGACGCACCCCTGACCGGCGACCCGCGGGTCAACCTGCGGCCCATCGCCGGCGGTGACGGGTCGGTCGTGCTGCCGCTGACCCGCAGGCCGGGCGGCATCCAGGCGTACAAGTTCGTGCTGCCGGCCGGCGACGACGACCGCGAGCCCGACCTGCGCACCCATGAGGGCTACGACTGGGCCTACGTCCTGAACGGCACGCTGCGCCTGGTGCTCGGCGAGCACGATCTGATCCTGCGGCCCGGGGAGGCAGCCGAGTTCGACACCCGCACACCGCACTGGTTCGGGGCCACCAGCGCCGGGCCCGTCGAGTTCCTCAGCCTCGTGGGCCGGCAGGGGGAACGGGCGCACATCCGCGCCGCCCCCCGGTCGGCTCAGGCCGGGTGAGGCGTCCGGGCCCCGCTGACTCCGGCGGAACCAGATCCGGGATGCCGTAGCGGGAGTCCAGGACCTGCATCGCGGCGCCGGCCGCGATCACGTCCGCGCCGAGGCTCGACAGCGTGATCCCGGCTGTCTGCCAGTCGGCCCGGGGGACCTGCGTACGGATCGCCTCCTCGGCCTCGGCCCGGTAGATCTCCGCATGGGTGAGCAGGTCCGCGCCGGCCAGCACGACGTGGGCCACGTCCAGGGTCTGCACCAGGTTGACGATGCCGACAGCCAGGACCCGCGCCGCCGCCCGGATGTCGCCGTCCGCCACCGCCCGGTCGTGGACCGCCTCCAGGCAGCCCCGCCGCCCGCACACGCACGGCGGGCCGGACAGCTCGACCACCGTGTGGCCGAACTCGCCCGCGTTCGTGTGGGAGCCGCGATGGGCCGCCCCGCCCAGCCACAGACCCGCACCGACACCCGACTCCACCATGATCAGGGCGGCGTCCCGGAAGGCCGGGCCGCGCCGCCACGCCTCGGCGGTGACCCCGGCCGTGACGTCCTTGTCCAGGTGCACGGGCCGGCCCAGGGCCTGCTCGGCCAGCTCCCGCAGCGGTACGTCGTGCCAGTGCCGCAGCCGGTGCGCGTCCCGGACGGTGCCCTGGGCGTGGTCCAGCGGCCCGATCATACCGATGCCCACCCCGGTCAGCCGCGCGCCGAGCTCGTGCGTGGCGGCGATCCGGTCCACGCCGGCGGTGAGCTCGTCCAGCAGCGTTCCGGGAGTGAAATCCGCCGGCAGGGGAGTCACCACCGAATGCCGGACGGCGCCGGCCAGGTCGGTGAGGACCAGCCGCAGGGTACGGCGGGCCACGTGCGCGCCGATCGCGTACCGGCTGTGCGGGACCAGCTCGTACCTGCTCGCCGGTTTGCCGATCGCCGGTCGGCGCACGCCCGCGGGCGCGATCAGGCCGTGCTCGGCCAGCCGGGCCAGCACCTTCGACACCGCCTGCGGGGTCAGCCCGGTGGCGTCGGCGATCGTCGCGCGTTCGAATGCCGGCCGGGTGCGGGCGACGGCCATCACCAGGGCCTCGTTGTAGCCGCGCAGGAACGTGAGGTCCGCCATGTCGACACCCTATTACGCAACGGCGTTGCTAAAGTCGGCGCTCGTGGAAGATCTGAGCCGTAGGCACCGCTGGGCCGCCCTGCTCGCGCTGGCCCTGGGCGGGGTGGCGATCGGGCTGACCGAGTTCGCCGCGATGGGACTGCTGCCCGAGGTGGCCCGCGACCTGCTGCCCACGGAGTACGCCCGGTCGGCGCCGGACGCGGTCGCGCAGGCGGGGTGGACGATCACCGCGTACGCGCTCGGGGTGGTGGTCGGTGCGCCGACGATCGCCGCGCTGTCTGCCCGCGTACCCCGCAAGAAGCTCGTGCTCGGCCTGCTGGTGCTGTTCGCGGCCGGGACCGTCGCGTCGGCGATCGCGCCGACGTTCGAGCTGGTGCTGGTGGCGCGGTTCGTGGCGGCGCTCCCGCACGGGGCCTACTTCGGTGCGGCCGGCCTGCTCGCGGCCACCCTGATGGGCCCCGGCAACGCCGCCCGCGGGTACGCCGCCGTGCTCAGCGGGCTGACGGCGGCCAACGTGGTCGGCGTACCGCTGATCACCCGGCTCGGGCAGGCAGCCGGCTGGCGGGTCGCGTACCTGGTCATCGCCCTGGTCTTCGGGGCGACCCTGGTCGCCGTGCTGATGATCGTGCCCGCGGTGGCCGCGGTGGCCGACGGCTCACCGCGGGCCGAGCTGCGCTCGCTGCGCAAGCCGCAGGTCTGGCTGGTGGCGGCGACCGCCGCGGTCGGCTTCGCCGGCTTCTTCGCCGTGGACAGCTACATCGCGCCCGTCACGACCGACGTCACCGGCCTGGCCGCGAGCACCGTGCCGTGGGTGCTGGTCGCGGTCGGGCTCGGCATGACCGTCGGCAACGCCCTGGGCGGCTGGTTCGCCGACCGGGACCTGCGGCGCAGCATGCTGATCGGCTTCGGCTCGGTGATCGCCGCGGTGATCTTCTTCGGGCTGGTCGCGGACACGACCCCGGGCCTGTTCGCCGGGGCGTTCCTGATCGGCGCGACCAGCCTGTTCCTGGGCCCGGCGCTGCAGGCCCGGCTGATCGCGGTGGCCCCGGGAGCGCAGCTGATGGGCGCGGCGGTCAACCAGTCCGCGATGAACGTGGCCAACAGCCTGGGGGCGGCGCTGGGCGGGGTGGTGATCGCGCGCGGGTACGGCTACCTCGCGCCGACCTGGGTGGGGGTGGGTCTAGCGGCGGCCGGCCTGGGGCTGGCCGCGCTGAGCTTCACCGCCGAACGCCGCGCCCGCCGCCCGGTCCCGGCCACCGCCTGACCACGAGCGAGCCCGCCAGGCCCCGCCGGGCCCCCGCCCGGCCGGGCCTCGCCCGGGCGATGCGGCGGGAACCCGCGGGGCATCTCGCGGTGTCACTCGTGGAAAGCTCACACACCAGGGGTGACCATGCGACGAATGGGATGGGCGGCGCTCACCGCCGCGAGTCTCCTGCTGGTGACGGCTGGATGCACGTCCGACAGCAGCGCGGCCACCGCACCGACGGCATCGCCCACCCAGGGACCGTGCCGGTCGGAGGTCACCCGCGACGCGCTGCCGGCCTGGGCCAGGGCCGGGTTCAGCGACGACGGTTCCGGCGTACCCCATGTCTTCAGCGAGCACGGCGACCTGCTCGCCGTGCTCCTCAAATATCCGCCCGCCTCCTCCGCCGATCCGCAGGACGGCACGAAGATCCTCTGGGTGTCCCGGCTCCCGCGGGAGCCGGCACAGCCGCTGGTCATCGAGGCGACCCTCGAGGGCACGACCACCACCCTGACCCGCGAGGTCCCCGGCGGCCCTGGCCCCTCCTCGATCCAGCTGCCCACCGCCGGCTGCTGGCGGCTGGCCCTGAGCTGGTCCGGGCATCAGGACCGGATGATGCTGCAGTTCAGCTGACCGGCAGTTCGATGGTGGCCCGGATGTCGCCGAGACCCCGCGCGATCAGCAGTTCGCCGCCGGCGCCGACCGAGTCCCATGCTCCGGCCGCGGCGTCCCACCGGCGCCACATCCGGGCGTCCGGCGTGATCGTCACCCGGGTCGAGGCGCCCGCGGGCACCTCGACGCCCTGCCAGCCGACCAGGCGCACCGGCTCGTCGGGGCCGGCCGGCTGGAAGTAGACCTGCACGACCTCGCGGCTGTCACGGGCGCCCGTGTTCGTCACCGTCACGGTCACGGCCGGGGCGTCGCCGGAGATCAGCCGGGCGTCCGCGTACTCCCAGGTGCTGTAGCCCAGGCCGTGGCCCAGCCAGAACGCCGGGGCCGCCGGTGCCCGGCCCGCGTAGTGGCCGCGGTAGCCGATGAACCGGCCCTCGGCGTACTCCAGTTTGCCGTCGACCGGGGTGACCGACCACGCGGGTGATGTGCCGTCGGCGGCCGGGAACGTGGTGACGAGCCGGCCCGCCGGCTCGATCTCGCCGAGCAGGGCCGCCGCGATCGCGTGGCCGCCTTCCTGGCCGGGCAGGCCCGCCCAGAGGACGGCGTCGACCCGCGACAGCCACGGCATGATCACCGGCGTGGCCGCGTTGACCACCACGACGGTACGGCGGGCAGCCCCGGCCACCGCCTCGATGAGGGCGTCCTGCGCGCCCGGCAGCTTCAGGGTGCTCTTGTCGACGGCTTCGGTCTCCTGCTCCTCGGTGAGGCCGACCACGACCACCGCCACGTCGGCGCCGGCGGCGGCCCGGACCGCGTCGTCGATCACGTCGACGGTCTCCCGGGAGGCCTGGTGGCCGATGAGCCCGAACAGGCCCGCCCCGGCGAACTGGTCGCCGTTGAGCAGGGTGACGGTCGCCTCCAGCAGCTCGCCCTCGCCGACCTCGTAGAGCTGGGTGTGCAGTGGCGGCGTGAGCACCTCCTCGCCGAAGCCCTTGCCGGACACGCGCAGCTCCGGACGCGACTCGGTGTGGCCGACCCGGATCCACCAGTCGCCGACGCCGAGCACGCCGAGCTCCACCCGGCCGGCCCTGGTGATCCGGCCGTGCAGGACCGCGGAGGCGACGGTGCCGGTGAAGTCGTCGTCCATGCCGACCATGGTCGTGGCGTTGGCCGCGTGCCGTTGCTCCAGCTCGTTGCCGTCCGCGTCGAGCAGCGTGACCCGGATGCCGGGCTCGCCGGTGACCGGGTCGACCAGGAAGCCGCCGCGGGCCGGCACCGGTTTGGTACGGACCTCGACGCCGTCGACCACCGTGACGCGGTCGCCGAGCCGGGCGCTCAGGCCCTCGGCCACGCTGACCTGGTACGGCGGGTTGACCTGGGCCGAGCCGCCACCCATGTCGATGGTCTCGACGGCGTGCCGGCCGATCAGGGCCACGGTCTGCGCCGGCTCCAGCGGCAGCACGTCATTGTTGTTGGTGAGCACGGTGATGCCCCGCGCGGCGAGCCGGGTCAGCTGTTCCTTGCGGACAGCGCTGTCCGGCGCGGGCAGGTCGGCCGGGTAGTCCCGCGGCGTGCCCAGGGCGCCCACCCGCTCGGCGAGCAGCAGCAGCCGGCTCAGGTGGTCGTCGATCACCGCTTCGTCGACCTCGCCGGCGCGTACGGCGGCCACCAGCGCGTCGCCCCACGGGCCGCGCGGGCCGGGCATCACCAGGTCGAGGCCGCCGTTGGCGGCCGGGCCGGCGCTGCGGGTGGCGAACCAGTCGGACATGATCAGGCCGCGGTAGTCCCACTCGCCCTTGACGATCTCGTTGTTGACGTGGGTCTGCTCGGTGGCGGCCCGGCCGTTCACGTCGTTGTAGGCCGCCATCATCGACCACGCGTCCGCGTCGGCGACGGCGATCTCGAACGGCAGCAGGTACAGCTCGCGCAGCGTCGCCTCGTCCACGACGCTGTCCACGGTGTTGCGGTCGGTCTCGCTCTCGTTGGCCACCAGGTGCTTGAGGGTGGCGCCGACGCCGAGCGCCTGCATGCCGCGCACGTACGCGGCCGCCAGCCGGCCGGTCAGCAGCGGATCCTCGGAGTACGCCTCGAAGAGCCGGCCGCCCAGCGGGGTGCGGTGCAGGTTGATGGTCGGGCCGAGCACGACGTGGATCTGCTGGGCCAGCGCCTCCTCGGCGAGCAGCCGCCCGGTCTCCTCCAGCGCGCTCTCGTCCCAGGAGGACGCCAGCAGGGTGGCGTTCGGGAACAGCGCGACGATCCGGCCGCCGCTGAACTTCAGCCCGCGTACCCCGGTGGGCCCGTCGGAGAGGCGCACCTCGCTCAGGCCGATGGCCGGCTCGGCGGCCAGGGTGAACGAGGTGGCGCCGGTGAGCAGCGCGACCTTGGCCGGCAGATCCAGCGACTTGAGGAGCGGGGCGTGCTCGGACACGGGTGCTGTGGTCATGGAAGCCTCTTCGCCAGGGGGAGCTGACACGTGTAACTTGCTCGTGTCAGTAACGTAAACGGCAGCGGCCGCGCACGGCAAGAGGTGTCCGTCATGACAGACAGCACGACCCGCCGGGTGACCAGCGCCGACGTCGCCAAGCTGGCCGGGGTCTCCCGGGCCACGGTCAGCTACGTGCTCAACGACACCCCGCACCAGACCATCTCGGCGGCCACCCGCGGCCGGGTCATCGACGCGGCGACCAGCCTCGGCTACGCGCCCTCGGCGGCCGCGCGGGCCCTGCGCACCGGCCGTTCCGACGTCGTGCTCTGCCTGCTGCCGGACTGGCCGATCGGCCCCGAGGTCGGCACGCTGCTCGGCAACCTCTCCACCGAACTGGCCCGCAGCGGCATGACCTTCGTGGCGCACCCGGGCAGCCAGGCGGACCGGCCGATCGCGGACCTGTGGAAGGCGATCACCCCGGCCGCGGTGCTGGCGTTCACCGACTTCTCCCCGGCCGAGATCGCCGCCATGCGCGCGGCCGGGGTCGCGCTGGTCGTGGGCCTGCTCGGCCGCAGCACCTCCCCGCGCCGCGAGCTGGAGGTGCCCCAGCAGCGCGTCGGCCGCCTGCAGGCGGAACACCTGGTGGCGGCCGGGCACACCACGATCGGGTACGCCTACCCGGACGACGACCGGGTGCGCATCTTCGCCGAGCCCCGCCTCGAAGGCACCCGGCTCGCCTGCGCCGCCCGGGAAGTGGCCGAGCCGTCGGTCCGCGTCGTGCCCCTGGACGCCGAAGCGGCGGCACCGGCCGTGCGGGCCTGGCACGACGAGGGCGTGACGGCGGTGTGCGCCTACAACGACGACGTGGCGATGGCGGTGCTGGCCGGGATGCGCCGGCTGGGCCTGCACGCCCCGGCGGACCTGGCGGTCATCGGCGTCGACGACATCCCGGCGGCGCGGCTGGCCGTACCGGCGCTGACCACGGTGACCACCGACCAGGCGGCGGTGGCCGCCCACCTGGCCACGACGGTGCTGGCGGCGATCAACGGCCGCCCGGTCCCGCCGTCCGAGCTGGCCGGGATCGTCCAGGTCGTCCAACGCGAGTCCGCCTGACCGGCGCAGCCCCAGGAGGTGTCAGACGGCCTCGGCGAAGGCAGCCGCGACCTGCTCCCGGTCGCCGCCTCCGGCCAGGACGGCGAGCAGCAGGATCCGGGCCTTGGCCGGATCGAGGAAACCGGCCGGGATCAACGCCCGCCCGATCAGGTCCCGCTCGGATCCGGGATAACTGTAGGTGCCGGTCAGCACCGGCCCGGCCAGCGTCCGCGAAGCCAGCACGACCGGCATCCGCCCGGCCAGCTCGGCCAGCGGCTCCGCCCACCAGTCCGGCAGGTGCCCGGCCCCGAGGGCGGCCACCACCAGCCCGTCCGCTTCGAGGTCCCGGTCCGGCGCGTCGGCGCCCAGGGCCGCGACGATCAGCGGTACGCGGGGCAGCACGTCCCCGTCCGGCCGGGGCAGCACCACCCGGTGCCCGGCCGTTCCCCAGAACCGCGCCCGCCCTTCGACGACCTGTCCCACCGGCCCGCCCGGCGCCGACACGAAGGCCGCCACGCTGGTCGTGTGCGTCTTGCGGACCCGCGCCGCCGCGTGGATGTCGTCCGCGAACGTCACCAGCACACCTCGCCCGCGCGCTTCCGGTTCGGCCGCGACCGTCAGGGCGGCCAGCAGGTTCGCCGGCCCGTCCGCCCCGGCCACCAGCGCCGGGCGCATCGCCCCGGTCACCACCACCGGTTCCAGCCGCTCGTGCAGCAGATCCAGCAGGTACGCGCACTCCTCGAGCGTGTCGGTGCCCTGGGTGACCACCACGCCGTCCGCCCCGCCCGCGAGCAGGTCGCTGATCCGCCGCGACAGCGCCACGATCTCCGCCGGGCGCAGGGACGCACTGGGTACGTTCGCGACGTCGACAAGCTTCAGGTCGAGTCCCAGGGCGGCCGCTCCGGGCACCGCCGAGACCAGGTCGCCCGCGCTCAGCGCCGGTGCGGCCCCGCCGTCCGGTGTCGCCGTCATCGCGATGGTTCCGCCCAGCCCGCACACCACGATCTTCGTCACGGCCGCCACCCTACGCACTGACAACAGACGCACAGGCTGGGCACATGGCCGGCCCAGGCGGACAGCGTTGGGTGGGTGGTAGCACGCGAAGAGCGAGACCTGGGGGTCATTGAGATGCTTGTGCAGCTGAACCGGAACGAGACCAACCGTACGTTCACCCCGAACTCCACCGCGGTGCCGGTGCCCGACCTGAACTCGCTGCGGCGCAGTCCGGTCGTCGCCGTTCTCGGGCAGCGGGGCCGGGTCGCCGCGCTGCGCGCGCACCTGCCGGCCGGGTGGGTGCTGCGTTATCCCGGCAGCCTGGACGGGGTGCGGCCCGGCGAGATCGTGCTGTTCAGCGGGGCCACCGAGGCCGATGTGCTGGCCGCGCGGGCGTTGCTGCCGGGGCGTACCCGGGTTGTCGCCCTGGTCAACGAGGACGCCCCGGCCGAGCTGGTCGCCGCCGTGCTGACCGCCGGCGCGGACGTCTGCGTCCGCGGCGGGCTGGCGGCCATCCTGGCCAGTCACCTGGTCGCCTGCCGCCGCCGGCAGCTCGCCGAGCGGTGGAGCGACCTGCGGGACTCCCTGCCGGCCTCCTGAACCGGACCGGCGCCGCACGGGGCGACGCCGGTCCGCTCGGGGCACCGCGCGATCAGGACGCGGGAGCCGCGCTCGCAGTGGGGGCCAGCGCCTGGCAGGCCTCGACCGCCTTCTGGACGGCCGGGTCATTGGTGGCCGGTGCGCCCTGACCCAGGGTGACGCCGTTGTCCTGCAGGCAGTTGCGGTAGGCCGCGCTCATCCCGTTGCCCCGGCCGTTGCCGCCCGGGCGTCCACTCGGCAGCACCGATGCGCACGCCTGCCGCGCCTTCTCCCACGTCGCGTCGTCGACTCCCTCGGGCTTGCCGAAACCGCCACCGGGGAAGCCACCGCCACCGGGGCGGGCGCTGCCGGAGGGTCGCGGCATGCCGGACGGGCCGCCCGAGGGGCGGACGCGGGGGCCGCCGGAGGGCATGGTGATCGTGACGCCGTTCCTGGCCAGGCACTCGGTGTACGCGGCGAAGGCGGTGTTGCGCCCGCCGCCGTCCTGGTTGTCACCTCCGGTGGCCGGGGTGCCGTCCGACCCGCCGCCACACGCGGCCACGGAGAACAGCAGCGCCGCGGATGCGACGACCAGCCCGGCGATGCCTCGGGGGGACGTGATTCTGAGCTGCGGCACGGTCTCTCTCCTCGTTCAAGCGGACACGACGGTCCAGACAAGACTGCTGACCTCGCCGCAACCTTCGACCGTCCTCGGAATCGGCTATGAGAAAGCGGCTCGGCTCCGAGGCAACTGTGAGGTGGGACCGAGCCGGCGGCGAGGACGTGCGGCAACACTTCCCGACCATGGGTAACGGCCTGACCGCCTGGCGCGGAGTGAACCGGCGGTGGGGGTGGCTGGTGGCCGCGGTCGTGGTGGCTCTGCTGCTCGCCGCCGGAGTGACCCGCGCGTTGACCGCGGGAGCGGACGAGCGGCCGGTGGCCGTGAGCACGGTGCAGGTGGACCGGGGCGCGGTGACGACCGAGGTGGCCACGACCGGCACCGTCGAACCGGCGCAGACCCGCAGCCTCTCGTTCGCGGTCGACGGCACCGTGGAGAGCGTCAAGGTCCGGGCGGGCACGGTGGTGACGGCCGGGCAGCAACTCGCCTCGATCGACGACACCGATGCGGCCGAGGCGGTCGACTCCGCGCAGGACACGCTCGCCGACGCGCAGGACGCCCTGGCCGACGCCAAGGAGAGCGCCACGGCGAGCCCGGACTCCTGCGGGGTGCAGCCGGCGGCGTACGCCGTACCGCCGACCACCACGAGCAGCCCGGCGCCGGCCACGACGAATACACCGACCCCGACCCGTACCGCGGCACCGACCCGGACCGCTTCTCCCACCCGCACTGCCTCTCCCACCCGGACCGCCGGGCCGGCCCGCACCACCGCGCCGGCCCGGCCGGGCGGCACCGCGACGACCTGCGCCCAGGGCGGCGGCGCGAACTCAAGCGGCCAGAATTCCGGCGGCCAGAACTCCGGGGGCGGGGGAGACCCGGTGCTCAGCGCCCAACAGCGGGTCAACCAGGCCGAGGTGGCGTTGCGCACCGCCGAGGACCGGCTCGAGGGCACCACCATCACCGCGCCGATCGCCGGGCGGATCCTGTCGGTCGGCGGCAAGGTCGGCAGCCAGGTCAGCGGGGGCAGCGCCTTCCTCACCCTGGCCGACGTCTTCGACATGCAGATCAGCGCCGACTTCCCGGAGGCCGACGCGGACCGGCTGGCGGTGGGCCAGAAGGCCACCGCGACCCTGGCCGACCGGGCCGGCGAGGACTTCGGCGCGACGGTGGTGCAGGTCGACCCGGTCGGCACCGATGACGGCACGATGGTCCGGTACGGCGTGCTGCTCTCGTTCACCGACGCCCCCGAGAACCTGCTCGTCGGGCAGAGCGCCGCGGTCCGGGTCACCACCGGCTCGGCCGATGACGTGCTGCGGCTGCCGAGCACCGCCGTGCACGACATCGCCGGTGACACCGGCACGGTGCTGCGCGCGGGACAGCGGGTCACGGTCGGGGTGGGGCTGCGCGGCGACCAGTACACCGAGATCACCTCGGGTCTCGCCGAGGGTGCCGCGGTGGCCCGCAGCTGGTGAGCGTGGTGCGGCCCAGCTCCCTCCAAGCGGATTCATACGCAATTCAAAGGAAGCGCTGATATTCCTTTGCGGTGCATTCCGATAACCGTGGTTCCGTGGCCCTCAGCGATCCGCCGGCCGACCGGGCGACCCGGGTCCTGGTCGTCGACGACGAGCCCAACATCTCCGCGCTGCTCTCCGCCACGCTGCGGCTGGTCGCGTTCGACGTGCGGGTCGCCGAGTCCGGGCACGGCGCGCTGGTCGCGATCGAGGAGTTCGAGCCGGACCTGGTGGTGCTCGACGTGATGCTGCCCGACCTGGACGGCTTCGACGTGGCCCGGCGGCTGCGCGCCTCCGGGCGGGCCACCCCGGTGCTGTTCCTGACCGCGCGCGACGCGGTCGAGGACCGGGTGGCCGGGCTCACCGCGGGCGCCGACGACTACGTGACCAAGCCGTTCAGCCTGGAGGAGGTGGTGCTGCGGATCCGGGCGATCCTGCGGCGCAGCCGGCCCGAGCTGGTGCCGGGCGACGCCGGGGTGCTGCGCTACGCCGACCTGGAGCTCGACGAGGACGCCCACGAGGTGCGCCGGGCCGGCCGGCTCGTGGACCTGTCGCCGACCGAGTTCAACCTGCTGAAGTACCTGCTGATCAACGCCGGCCGGGTGGTCAGCAAGGCGCAGATCCTGGACCGGGTCTGGAAGTACGACTTCGGCGGCGACGGGCGCATCGTCGAGTCCTACGTGTACTACCTGCGCCGCAAGATCGACAAGACCGATCCGCCGCTGATCCACACCGTCCGCGGTGTCGGGTACGCGCTGCGCCTGCCCCGCGGCGGCGAGGAGTGAGCAGGCCATGAGGGCCGGGCTCCGCTGGCGTCCGCGGCGGTGGGGCCACTGGACCCTGCGCTCCCGGCTCGTGCTGGTGGTCGGCGCGCTGGCCGCGATCGCGCTGATCGTGGCCAACGTGGCCGGCCTGGTGCTGATCCGCGGCTACCTGCAGGACCGCATCGACGAGCAGCTGGTCGCCATGTCCCGCCCGTTCGCCGGGTCGCAGCGCCTGGCCCTGCCACCGCCGAACGGCGCCACGCCCCGCAACCGGCAGCTGCGCCTCGGCGCCGACTCGGTGGTCTACGTCTACACGCCGGCCGGCCCGCTCGACCCGGACCGCAGTTCCGTCGCCGAGGCGCAACGGCCCGCGGTGGCGCCGCTGGCCGAGGTGCTGGCCCACGCGCGGACCGGGCGGCCGTACACCGTCGCGGCCTCGGACGGCAGCGCGGACTGGCGGCTGCTCGCGGTGGCCCTCGCCGACACGGGCGGGGTGGCGGTCATCGGATCGTCGCTGGTCGAGGTGGAGGAGACCGGCGACCGGCTGCTGCTGATCGACGCCGGGGTCACCGTGCTGATCCTGGTGCTGCTCGGCGCCGGGGCGGCGTTCGTGGTGCGGCTCGGGCTGCGGCCACTGACCGAGATGGAACGCCTGGCCACCGACATCTCGGCGGGCAACCTCTCCGGCCGGGTGGCCGACACCGATCCGCACACCGAGCCGGGGCGGCTCGGCGGCGCGCTCAACCTGATGCTGGCCCGCATCGAGGCCGAGGTCTCCGCCCGTACGGCCTCCGAGCAGCGGCTGCGGCAGTTCGTCGCGGACGCCTCGCACGAGCTGCGGACCCCGCTGACGTCCATCCGGGGTTTCGCGGAGCTCTACCGGCGCGGCGGCGCCCCGCCCGGACCGCAGCTCGACGAGACCATGAGCCGGATCGAGGGCGAGGCCGGCCGGATGGGTGTCCTGGTCGAGGACCTGCTGATGCTGGCCCGGCTCGACCTGGAACGGCCGCCGGTGCTGCGCCCGGTGGACCTGCTGGAGATCGCCGCCGACACCATCCGGGACGCGTACGCGCGGATGCCGGACCGCCCGGTGCGCCTGGCCGCCCTCGACGACGACTCGGACACGTTCGTGCCGCCGACGGTGCTGGGCGACGAGCACGGGTTGCGCCAGGTGGCCACGAACCTGGTCGCCAACGCGTTGCAGCACACCACGGCCGGGGCCCGGGTCACCGTACGGGTGGGACGGGTCGCCGGGCACCGGCCGGCGCCCGGGGCCGTGCACGCGGGGACGGTCGTCACCGGCGTACCGCTGGCGGTTCTGGAGGTCGGCGACGACGGCCCGGGCGTGCCCGCCGAGCACGCCCCGCGGGTGTTCGAACGGCTCTACCGGGCCGATTCCAGCCGCAGCCGGGGCCGGGGCGGCGGTTCCGGGCTGGGCCTGTCCATCGTCGCGGCGATCGTGCGCGGTCACGGCGGCTGGGTCGAGCTCGACCCGTCCCGGGGTCGCGGGGCCACGTTCCGGGTCCTGCTGCCCACCTCGGACGCCGACGCGGGCTGACCCGATTTCCGAGGTGGCTCCCAGCCAACCCCGAACCTCCTCCGAGCAGGTGTCGCCACAGTGTCCGTCATGCCTGCGCCCCGTCTGGGTTCCCTGCGCCGTCCCTCGGTGGCGATCAACGCCGTCCTGGTCCTCGCGCTCGTCGCCGGTGCCTTCTGGGCGTACGAGATCGTGTCCGGTCCGGACACCGGAAACGCGGCCGCCGCGTCCGTGCGGTCCGTACCCGTCCAGCAGGGCACCGTCACCGCCACCGTCACCGCCGACGGCTCCCTGGAGAGCGCGAGCTCGGCCGGCGCGAGCTTCACCACCGGCGGCACCGTCACGTCGATCTCGGTCCGGGTCGGCGACAAGGTCACCAAGGGTCAGGTGCTGGCCAAGGTCGATCCGGCCGCCGCGCAGCGGACCCTCGAGGCCGCCGAGGCCGACCTGGACGCGGCCCGGGATGCGCTGGACCGCGCCGAGGACGCCGGCTCGGACACCTCGTCGGCGCAGAACGAGGTCACCCAGGCCGAGCTGGCCGTGGACGAGGCCGAGGCGGCGGTGGCCGGGACGACCCTCAAGGCGCCGATGGCCGGCACGGTGGTCGCGGTCAACGGCACGCTCGGCAGCTCGTCGTCGGGCTCCTCTTCCTCCTCGTCCTCGTCGTCCGGGGGCAGCACACCCGGCGACGGCTCGTCGTCCACCTCAGCCGGCTCGGCGAGCAGCGGCTTCATCGACCTCGCCGATCTGGGCAAGCTCCAGGTGACCGCCGCCTTCGCCGAGGCCGACGCGACCAAGCTCAAGGAGAAGCAGGCGGCCACCGTCACCTGGAACGCGCTCAGCGGCACCCGGCAGAGCGCCAGGGTGGTCGCCGTCGACCCGCAGGCCACCACGGCCAACAACGTCGTCACGTACGGCGTCACGCTGAGCCTCGACAAGGTCCCCACCGGCGCCAAACCGGGCCAGACGGTCTCCGTCTCGGTGGTCACCGGCGAGGTCGGCGACGCCGTCCACGTCAACGCGGCCGCGGTGACCACGGTCGGCAACCGGCACACCGTCACCGTGCTGGCCGACGGTGTGCAGGAGGTCCGCGCGGTGGAGATCGGCCTCGAGGGCGACCAGGCGACCCAGATCACCTCCGGGCTGACCCCGGGGGAGCAGGTCGTGATCACCACGCCCAGCACCACGACCGGCGGGACCACCGGCGGCTTCCCGGGCGGCTTCACCGGCGGCGGCGCGCCGGGCGGCGGGTTCCCCGCCGGCGGCGGTACGGGCCGGGGCACCCGATGAGCCGGCCGGTGCTCGAGGTCTCCGACCTGACCAAGGTCTACGGTACGGGCGAAGCCACCGTGCACGCCCTGCGCGGCGTCTCGATGCTGGTGGAACGCGGCGACTACGTGGCCATCATGGGCTCGTCCGGCTCCGGCAAGTCCACTCTGATGAACATCCTGGGCGCGCTGGACGTGCCCAGCGCGGGCACGTACCGGCTGGACGGGGTCGACGTCAGCCGGCTCGCCGACCGGCAGCTGGCCCTGGCCCGGAACCGGCTCATCGGCTTCGTCTTCCAGGCGTTCAACCTCATCCCGCGGACCTCGGCGGTGGCCAACGTGGAGCTGCCGCTGGCGTACGCCGGGGTCAGACCGCGGCAGCGCCGGGAGCGCGCGATGGCCGCCCTCGACGTCGTCGGGCTCGCCGACCGCGCCCGGCACGAGCCCAACCAGCTCTCCGGCGGCCAGCAGCAGCGCGTCGCGGTGGCCCGGGCGCTGGTCACCGAGCCGGCCCTGCTGCTCGCCGACGAGCCGACCGGCAACCTGGACACCCGCTCCACCGCCGACGTGCTGGAGGTCTTCGACCAGCTCAGCGCGGCCGGCCGGACCATCGTGCTGATCACCCACGAGCCCGAGGTCGGCGACCGGGCCAAGCGGCTGGTGCGCCTGGTGGACGGCCGGATCGTCACCGACGTACGCCAGTCGCCGCTGGACCGGATCCCGGTCGGCGCCCGGCAAGGACGGCACAGCCGATGAGTTTTTACGAGGTCCTCCGGTTCGCCCTGCGGGGGCTGTCGGCGAACAAGCTGCGCTCGGTGCTGACCATGCTGGGCATCCTGATCGGGGTCGCGGCGGTGATCCTGCTGGTGGCGGTCGGCAACGGCTCCGCGCAGTCGATCAACCAGCGGATCGAGGCGCTGGGCACCAACACCATCACCGTGATGAGCGCCGGGCGTGGCGGCTCCACCAGCACGGCGCTGACCACCGCCATCGCCGACGCGCTGATCGACCCGGCGCTGGCCCCGGACGTCGCCTCGGTCTCGCCGGTGGTCAGCGCCGCCGCGACGCTCACCTACGAGGGCACCGACCACGACGTCAGCCAGTTCGTCGGCACCACGCCGAGCTGGTTCGCCTCCTCCAACACACCGGTCGGCACCGGCGCCGGCTTCACCGCCGACGACGAGGCCCAGGGCCGCCGGGTGGTGGTGCTGGGCCGGACCGCGGCCGAGGAGCTCTTCCCCGGCACCGACCCGCTGGACAGGCAGGTCACCGTCGGCGGCGCGCTGTTCACCGTGGTGGGCGTGCTGGCCGAGAAGAGCTCGACGGGCTTCCAGGACAGCAACGACACCGCGATCGCCCCGCTCTCCGCGGTGCGCCAGGTGCTCACCGGGTACGGCGCCCTGACCTCGATCCTGGTGCAGGCGCGCGGCCCGGACCGGGTGGACGCCGTGCAGTCGCAGGTGGCCACCATCCTGAACCAGCGGCTCGACGTGTCTGCCGGGGCCACCACGCCGTACCGGATCCAGAACGCCTCGCAGCTGCTCGCCACCCAGACCGAGACGGCGGACACCTTCACGACTCTGCTCGGCGCCGTCGCCGCGATCAGCCTGCTGGTCGGCGGGATCGGCATCACCAACATCATGCTGGTCACCGTCACCGAGCGGACCCGCGAGATCGGCATCCGCAAGGCCCTGGGCGCGCCCCGCCGGGTGATCCTGACCCAGTTCCTGATCGAGGCGACCCTGCTGAGCGTGCTCGGCGGCGCGCTCGGCGTCGCCGCCGCGCTGATCGGCAGCAGTTTCGAGATCGTCGGCGTGCAACCGGTGATCGTGCCCAGTTCGATCGGGCTCGCCCTGGGCGTGTCCATCGCGATCGGGCTGTTCTTCGGCGGCCTGCCCGCCGGCCGCGCGGCCCGGCTGCGCCCCATCGACGCGTTGCGCTACGAGTGAGGACCCCGTGACTCCTTCTTCCGACGACACCGCCGTCCTGTCCGCTGTCCCGGCCGTTCCCGAGCCCCTCGACGACCGCGACGACGGCCTGGCCAGTGCACTCGCCAAGGCGGCACCGCGGCGCTGGTGGAACCGCGGCACGCTGGTGCTGGGCGCGTTCGCGTTGCTGCTGGGCGGCTTCCTCGGCGGCCTGGAGGTGCAGAAGCACTACGGCACCAGCACCACCGCCGCGACGGCCGGCCGCGCCGGTGCCCGGACCGGCGGTTTCCCCGGGGGAGCGTTCGGTGGCGGCGCGGCCCCCACCGCGGCCGCGACCGCTGCCGCCGGGCCGACCAGCGGCAAGGTCAAGCTGGTCAACGGCACCACCATCTACGTCGAGAAGGCGGACGGCGAGGTGGTGACCGTACGGACCGGCGCCGGCACGACGGTGCAGAGCGCCACCAAGGGCAAGCTCAAGGATCTCAAGGCCGGTGACACGGTCAGCGTCCAGGGCACGGCCGACACCGAGGGCACCGTCACCGCGACGACCGTCACGGAGAGCAAGGGCTGACCCGGCCGGTGATCCGTGGTGTCATGGCCTCGTGAACCGCGCTGTCGAGCAGAGCAACCGCCGGATGCTGCGGGCCCGCGACGCCATGGACCGCGCGTACGCCCAGCCGCTGGACGTCGCCGCCCTGGCCCGGATCGCCCACGTATCGCCGGCGCACTTCACCCGTACGTTCCGGGCCACCTTCGGTGAGACGCCGCACCGCTACCTGCAGCGCCGCCGGGTCGAGCGGGCGATGTTCCTGCTGCGCGAGACCGGCGGCAGTGTGACCGACATCTGCTTCCGGGTGGGCTTCGGCAGCCTGGGCACGTTCAGCCGCACCTTCCGCGACATCGTCGGCCGGTCGCCGCGCGACTACCGCCGGCAGGTCACGGCGACCGGCGTGCCCACGTGCTTCACCAAGGTGTGGACCCGGCCGAGTGAGCAGTTTCGGAGAAGTTCCGCACCGGCCGGGCCGCTAGCGTGAGGCCCATGTTCACCGCGATCACCCACTCCCAGATCTACGTCCTGGACCAGGACGAGGCCCTCGACTTCTACGTCGGCAAGCTCGGGCTGGAGGTCAGCTCCGACGTCGACCTCGGCTTCATGCGCTGGCTCACGGTGCAGGTCCCGGGCCGCCCGGAACGCCAGATCCTGCTGGAGAAGCCGGGCGGTCCCTCGATGTCCGAGGAGACCGCCCAGCAGGTCCGCGAGTTGCTGAGCAAGGGCGCCACCGGCGGGCACCTGATCTTCAGCACCGACGACTGCCGCAAGACCTACGAGACCCTCAAGGGCCTCGGCGTCGAGTTCACCGACGAGCCCACCGAGCGCCCGTACGGCATCGACTGCGGCCTGCGCGACCCGTTCGGCAACGCGATCCGGTTCACCCAGCCGTTGTCCTGAAGGAGCGGCGTACGGCCTCGGGCACCACGGCGGAGCTGAGTGCGGACGCGGCGGACGCGCTCAGCGCCGAGGCCGGCGCCGGATCGAAGGGTGAGCCTTCCGGCCGGCACACCGTGCCGGCGGCCGGCACCCGGCTGGTCAGCAGGTACTGGGTCACCTTCGTGTCCACGCACGTGTTGCCGGCGATGAAGTAGGCGCCGTGCCCCCACCCGGCGTAGGACAGCAGCCGGGAGTTCGGCAGCAGCCGGGCCGCCGCGACAGCGCCCTGGTAGCGGGTGGCCGGGTCGAAGTAGTTGCCGACAACCAGCACAGGCGCCGAGGTCCGGGCCGTCCACGGGCCGAGGTGCCGGTCCTGTCCGGCGGTGCGCGGCCAGGAGCCGCAGGCACTCCAGGCCCAGTTCCAGATCCGGCCGAAGTAGCCGTAGCGCTGCTCGGCGCGGTCGGCGGACCGCTGCCAGTCCGCCAGGGACCGCGGGTTGACGGTGTCGGAGCAGGTGACGCCGGGAGAGCCCTCCACGTCGTTCGGATACTCCTCCTGCGGCTGGGCGGCCAGGCCGAGCCCGGCGCGGACGGTGGCGAGCCGCTGCCCGAGGACGGCCGGCGTCAGCTGATCGTGCACGGCGTCGAGGAAGAACGCCAGGTCGGGCCAGATCTGCGGGCTGTACAGGGCGCCCAGCGTGGTGGCGATCAGGTCACTGTGGGAGAAGGTGTAGGTCTCGCCGGAGAACGGGTCGACGATGGTCGCCGGGTGCCCGCGCAGACGGTGCGACAGCTGCGCGTACCGCTTGCTCGCGTCGCCGGAGAAGGCACAGTCCGGACCGGCCGCGTCGCACAGCCGGAAGAACTCGCCGAGGGTCCGCCGGGCGCCGTCGGCGCTGGCGATCCGGGTACCGACCGGCACGGTACGGGCATCGCGGCCGTGCCCGGTGGACCAGGCCACGGGATCGACCACAGCATCGATCACCAGGGCGCGGACCCGGGACGGGAACAGGTTGGCGTAGTTCTGGCCGAGCAGCGAGCCGTACGAGTAGCCGAGATAGCTCAGCTTCTGGTCGCCGAGCACCTCGCGCAGCAGATCCATGTCGCGGGCCGCGTCGGCACTGGACATGTGACTGAGAATGGCCCCGCCGTGCCGGGCGCAGGCGGCGGCGAGCTGGTCGTCCGACACCCGCTGCCGCCGTTCCTCGGCCGTGGTCTCCGGGTACGCGAACGGCGGCAGCACCGCGATCGCCTGCTCGTAGGTGTCGAAGCAGCGCAGCGGTGTGCTCCGGTAGATGCCCCGCGGATCGAAGCCGACGATGTCGAAGCGGGCCCGAACCTCGGCCGGCAGACTCCGGGCCACCGCGCGCGCGAAGTCCACACCGGACCCGCCCGGGCCGCCGGGGTTGAGCAGCAGCGAGCCGATCCGCCGCCCGGGATCGGCGGCGCGCAGCCGCAGCAGCGAGATGCCGATCTGCACGCCCCGCGGCCGGTCGTGGTCCAGCGGGGCCGGCACGGTGGCGCACTCGAACCCGTCCTCGCACGCCGCCCACGCCACCCGGGGTGCGGGCGCGGCGGCGGCGTGGGCCGGGGAGTACGGAACCGTGGTGAGGGCGGCGGTGACGGTTGCGGCGGCAGCGATTGCGATTCCGCGGCGCCATTGCTTCGGATGGGTCATGAGCACTCCCGTGACGGGTCCAGTGACTGACTACCTTCGCGAGCTCCGCCGCCGAGGATAGTCGTCACTGTCTATATGGGTCACGGCTCTCGCCGGCGGCTACCAGGGCCAGTCGGCGACCAGGCCCTGGACGCGTTCGCCGGGCCGGACCACGAACACCTCGTCGGCCGAGTCGTCGTAGACGAGCTGGGCACCGGCGACCGGCGTGAGCGCGCGCATCGCCGCCAGGACCGCCATGCGTCCGGCTTACGCGCTTCCCGTGGCGCCGACCGTGAACCACGGCGTCCCGGTCCGCCATGCCGTCCTCGGCGAGATCGTGCACTGGCACGGCGTACATCGACCAGCTCACCGCCGCGGCGCCGGGCGGACCGTCAGGATCTGCTCCGCGCGGCCGACCGGCCCGTCCACGTCGTGCAGCGTCGTCGTGGTCAGGCCGTGACCGCGCGGCCCGAACACCACCGACGTGTCCAGGCCGACCCAGCGCCCGCGGGGCTGCCGGTGCAGGTGGATCGACAGGTCCAGGTTGGGGAAGAGCCATTCCTTGGGGGACTCGCGGATCGCGATCCCGTTGGCCGTGTCCACCAGAGCCAGGTAGCTCGCCAGGTCGCTGACCGGCTCACCGGCCAGCAGGTCCAGCCCGGTGGAGATCCAGGCGGTCGTGCGGCCCGGCCGCACCGGGCCGATCGGGCGTACGTCCAGCGTGGTGATGAACTCGCCGGGCCACGCGTCGGACATCGGCCACCTCGGCACCGACCCGGGGCCGGGCAGCGCCGGGGCCCCGCCACCGGCCACCCCGGCCGTGTCCAGCTCGGCCAGGCGCCAGACCCGGGCCCGTACGGCCGGCCGGCTCCGGGCGATCACGACGGCTTCCAGGAGCTCGATGGTGCGCCCCGGCCGTACCGTCTCGACGTGGATCTCGAAGTCCTCCAGCTTGAGCACGCCGAGGATGTCCATGCTGACCCGGGCGACCACCAGGCCGTCGGCGCCGCGGGCGGCGGTGAACTGCTCGACCGCGTGCACGATCAGGCCGGTCATCGGGCTGATGTGCTGCTCGTCGACGGCCCAGGCGCCGCCGGTCGCGGCGGTCGGCCGGAACCGTCCGTCGCCGGCCCGCTCGAAGTAGCTGATCATTGCCTGACCCTACGGGCCGCGCCGGGCGTGGATCCGGCCGCCCGGGGACCCGCGGCCCGCAAGAACCGGGGCGCCGGCCGGGTCCGGCCGTAAGAAATCACATATGCGCAAGCATTGATGCTTGGCGGCCGGGTTCCTAGGCTGAGCATGCTCGATCAGGCCAGGGGGGTGTTTCGTAGATCATGGCGTCGCCGAGGCGAGGTCCAGGTTTCGGGTCGCAAGCGGGACGGAAGGCCGGATACCCGGGTTGTATCCGGCCTTTCGGCCCTCGCCGCGAGGCGGAAGCTGGGCCAGGCGCAGGCCGTCATGATCTACGAAACACCCCCTAGCTGGGGAGTCGGCCCTGGATACGCGCGTGCAGCCCGGCACGCCCACCCTGTTCGGCCGGGCGTCGCTGCTGGCCGCGGTCGAGGCCCGGCTCGGCGCCGGCGGCGGGGTGGCGTTGCACGGCCCGGAGGGCATCGGCAAGACCGCTCTGCTGGACGCTGTCGCCGCCGCGGCCTCCGCGCGGGGAGAGCTGGTCGTGCGGCTGCGGCCTGCGCCTGCCGAGCGCCGTCTGCCGTACGCGGGCATCGCCGACCTCGTGGCGCAGCTGCCGCCGGCGTCCCTGGCCGCCCTGCCACCCGCCCACCGCACCGCCCTGGCCGTGTTGCGCCAGGGCACCGCTCCGCGCGCGGGTGCTCCCGCCCTGGCCCGCCGTCTCGTGCTGCCCGGCCTGCTCGCGCACTGCGCCCGCGCGCAGTGTGTGCTGCTCGTGATCGACGACGTGCAGTGGCTCGACGCCGAGTCCGCCGAGCTGATCGGTTTCGCCATGCGCCGGCGCCCGGGTCCGCGGGTGCGGGTGGTCGCCGCCCAGCGGTTCCCCGACCCGGTCGGGCGGCACCGGGCGGCCCGGCTGTGTCCCGCGCCGGTCGCCGATCTGCTGGTCCCGCCGCTGGCCGCCGACGAGCTGACCGGGTTGCTGGAGGCGCGTGGCCTGCCCTGCCGGACGGCCAGCCGGTTGCACGAGGCCAGCGGCGGCAATCCGTTCCTGGCGCTGGCCCTGGGCGGGGCGGTCACCGCCGGTCCCGCCTGGCGGCCCGCGCCGCTGCCCGAGCCGGCCCGGGCGCTGCTGCGGCGGCGCCTCGACGCGCTGCCCGCGCCCGTCATCGGCACCCTGCTCGTCGCCGCGCTGGCCACCGAGCCGACCGTCACGGCGCTGATCCGGGCCGGTCACGAGGACGCGGACCGGGATCTGCGCGCCGCCGCGACCGCCGGTCTGATCGAGGTGCACGGCGGGACGGTCCGGTTCGTGCCGCCCGCGCTCGCCGCCGTGCTGGCCGAGGACGCCGGGGCGGCCCGCCGGGCCGGGGTGCACGACGCGCTGGCCAACGCGGCGCTGGACGAGACCGACAACGTCCGGCACCGGGCGCTGCGCAGCGGCCGGCCGGACGCCGATGTGGCCGTCGATCTGGTCGCCGCCGCCGAACGGGCGCTGGCCCGCGGCGACGGTCGCACGGCCGCCGAGCTCTATCAGCTGGCGGCCGACCGGTGCCCGCGCAGCCTGGCCGCCGAACGCTTCGACTGGCTCGCCGCCGCGGCCGGCACGGCCCTGACCGCCGGGGTGCCGGCGCTGGCCGGGCGGGCTGCCGAGGCGCTGCTGGCCGCCGCCGACTCGCCGGCCCGGCACCGGGTCACCGCCCGGCTGGTGCTGATCGATCTGGCCGGCCAGGCGCTCGCCGACATGGGGGAGACGTTCGCCGCCGCGTTGCACGAGGCCGGGGACGACGTCACCCTGATCGGGCCGGTGCGGTTGCGGCTGACCTGGGCGGCGATGCTCGCCGGCGATCCGGGCACGGCGGCGGACTGGGCGGTGGGCGCGGCCGCGGCGGCGCGGCAGGCCGGTGACGCGGCGACCGGGGCGATGGCGCTCAGCGCGCTCGCCCAGATCCAGCGGATCCGCGGCGAAGCGCGCTGGACGCGGACGCTGGAGCAGGCCCTGGCGCTGCCGGCCCCGCAGGCGCCCGGCTGGCTGCACATGGGCCCGCGTTACCTCGCCGCGCGTTTCGCCATGGTCGACGACCGGCTCGACGAGGCCCGCGCCGAACTGCTCACCCTGCTGGCCCTGGCCGAGCACGACCGCACCGGGGAGGCCCTGGTCGAGGTGCTGCGCAGCCTCGCGGAGGTGGCGACCCGGGCGGGCCGCTGCCGCGACGCCCTGCGGTACGCCCACCGGGCTGTAGCCGCCGCCCAGCGGGCCGGGCTGAGCCCCGGTCCGACCTGGTACACCGCGGCGGTGGCCGAGCTCGCCGGGGGCAGCCTGGCCGCCGCAGCCGGGTACGCCCGCCGTGGGGTGCGCGCCTCCGAGCAGGAGGGTGACAGCCTCTACCTGCGCCGCAACCTGCACGCCCTGGGCCAGGCCGAGCTGCGCGCCGGGGAGACCCGGGCCGGGGTCGCGGCGCTGCGCCGGCTGCGCGAGCCGGCCGATGGTGCGACCGATCCGATGATCGTGCGCTGGCGCGGTGATCTGGCCGGTGGGCTGGCCGCGCTCGGGGAGCACGACGAGGCCGCGCGGATTCTCGCCGAGGCGCGGGCGGCAGCGACCCGGCTGGGCGAGAGCCCAGGTGTCACCGGCTATCTGGACCGGGCCACCGCTGTCGTGCTCTCCGAGTGCGGTCAGGCCGACGCGGCGGTCGAGCTGTCGGCGGCCGCGGCGGCACATTTCGCCGAGTTGCGCCAGCCGGTCGAGCAGGCCCACGCGTTGCTGGTGCAGGGTGGCGCCGAGCGGCGCCGGCGCCGGTATGCGGCCGCCCGGGTGGCGATCGGCGCGGCGCTGGCGCTGTTTCTGGCCGCCGACGCCAGGCCGTGGACCGAGCAGACCGAACGGGCGCTGGCCCGCACCGAGGGCAGTTCCGCCCCGCCGGCCGACCTCGGGCTGACCTCGACCGAGGCGCGGATCGCCGGGCTGGTCCGCGACGGCGCCAGCAACCGGGAGATCGCCAATCAGCTGTACCTGAGCGTCAAGACGGTCGAGGCGACCCTCACCCGGGTCTACCGCAAGCTCGGCGTACGCTCGCGCACCCAGCTCTCGTCCCGGCTGCCGGCGGCCGAACCCGCACCGACAAGGGTTTTCCCTGATTCGGTGACGGTCGTCGATGCATAGCGTCACTGCTCAGTCAGCCTGGTGCCTCCCGACCCCGGGACACCGCGCCCAGGCCTCGCCCTGACCGGGTCGAGTTAAGGAGTACGAGCGTGGGACGTCAGAAACTCATCACAGCCTCGGTGGCCCTGGCCACCGGCGCGGCGCTGGCGCTGGCGGCGACGCCCGCCGGCGCGAGCCCCCAGCAGGCGCCCAGCCCCAGTCCCGCCCCCGCGGCCCTCGCCGCCGCCTCCGCCGACAGCCTCGTCGACAGCGCCGGCAAGGCCACCACGCTCCGGCGCTCCGCCGGTGACGACCTCAAGCGCACCGGTGTCGTGCAGGGCACCCGCGGCCTGCAGTACGTGACCTACGCCCGCACCTTCAAGGGCCTGGCCGTGGTCGGCGGCGACGTCGTCGTCACCACGGACGCGGCCGGCACGGTCAAGGACACCGCGGTGGCCGAGACCGCCGCCATCTCCGTCGGTACCACCGCGAAGATCACCGCGGCCCGGGCGGCGGTCATCGCCAAGAGCCGGCTGGCCAAGGTGGAGAGTGCCGGTACGCCCGAGCTCAAGGTTCTCGCCGGGGAGAGCCCGAAGCTGGCCTACGAGGCCGTCGTCGAGGGCCGTACGGCGCAGAACAAGCCGAGCAACCTGCACATCTTCGTCGACGCGGCCACCGGCGCGGTGCTCGACGAGATCGACTATGTGCGTGAGGGTTCCGGCAACGGCTACTACTACGGCAACGTCACCATCAACACGTCGGGCTCCGGCTCCTCGTTCTCCATGACCGACTCCACCCGTCCCGGCCTGAAGTGTGGCGGGCAGAACGGGTCGGCGTACACGGGCACCGACGACGCCTGGGGGACCGGCGCCGGCACCAACCTGGAGACCGCCTGCGTCGACGCCCTGTGGGGCGCGCAGCGTGAGGTCGACATGTTCTCTTCCTGGTTCAACCGCAACGGCATCCTGGGCAACGGCAACACCCCGCCGATCCGGGTCGGGCTCGCCGACGTGAACGCGTACTGGAACGGCTCGTACGTCAACTTCGGCCACAACCAGGCGAACACCCGCCAGGCCACCCCGATCGACGTGGTCGGCCACGAGCTCGGTCACGCCGTCTTCCAGACCACGCCGGGCGGAGCGGGCAGCGGCAACGAGAACGGCGGCCTCAACGAGGCCACCGGCGACATCTTCGGCGCGCTGACCGAGGCCTACGCCAACAGCCCGCTCGACCCCCCGGACTACCAGGTCGGCGAGGAGGTCGACCTGGTCGGCCAGGGCCCGATCCGGTACATGTACAACCCGTCGCTCGCCGGCGACCCGAACTGCTACTCGTCGTCGATCCCGTCGACCGAGGTGCACGCCGCGGCCGGTCCGCTGAACCACTGGTTCTACCTGACCGCCGAGGGCTCGAACCCCACCAACGGCCAGCCCGCCAGCCCGACCTGCAACTCGAGCACGGTCACCGGCCTGGGCATCCGCAAGGCCGGCGAGATCTACTACAACGCGATGCAGTCGAAGACCTCGACCTGGAAGCACGCCGGGGTCCGGACCGCGACGCTGGCCGCCGCGAAGAACCTGTACGCCCCCAGCTGCGCCGAGTTCAACGCCGTCAAGGCGGCCTGGGCCGCGGTCAGCGTCCCCGCGGTGAGCGGCGAGGCCACCTGCAGCACCGGTACGCCGGCCAACGACTTCTCGGTGTCGGTGTCGCCCACCTCGGGCACCGTCGCGGCCGGCTCGTCGGCCAGCACCACCGTGGCCACGGCGACCACCTCCGGTTCGGCGCAGAGCGTGGCGCTGACCGCCGCCGGCCTGCCGAGCGGGGCGACCGCCTCGTTCAGCCCGGCCTCGGTGACCTCCGGCTCGTCGTCGACGCTGACGATCAGCACCACGGCGGCCACCCCCTCGGGCAGCTACCCGATCACCGTCACGGGCACCGGCTCGGCGACGCACACCGCCACCTACACGCTGACGGTCACCGGCGGCGCCGGGGGCAGCTGTGCCGGCACCAACGCCACCGATGTGTCCATCCCGGACGCCGGGTCGGCCGTGACCAGCACGATCACGATCGCCGGCTGCGCCCGGTCGGCGTCGTCGGCCTCCACCGTGGCGGTCACCATCGTCCACACCTACCGCGGTGACCTGGTCGTCGACCTGGTGGCGCCGGACGGGACCGCGTACCGGCTGAAGAACAGCAGCAGCTCGGACAGCGCGGACAACGTCGCCACGACGTACACGGCGAACCTGTCCGCGGAGGCCGCCAACGGGGCCTGGAAGCTCCAGGTCCGTGACGTCTACAGCGCCGACACCGGCTACATCAACACCTGGACCCTGACTCTCTGATCCGAAGCACCACTCCGGAGGCCCGCGGCGAGTGCCGCGGGCCTTCGTTGTGTCCGGGAACACGGCGCGCCGGCGCAATAGTCTGACCAGGACATTGGCTACGCCGAGTGACCTGGACTACAGATATCCGGTGGTCCCCATCACTTCTGTAGCGAGGGTTTTACCTGGTCGGTTTGTTGTGGAAGCCCGCAGTGGGGATGGTTGTTGCAGGAAGCGACGACGCTTTCGCCGTCACTCATCGTGAGGAGAAGGATCATGCCTTTCATCACCCAGCTGCGCGACGTCCGCGTGAACCTGGCGAACCGTCGCACCGAGCGGACCGCCCGGCGCCGGCTGAGCGCCGAGCTCGCGGCCTTCCAGACCCCGGCCGAGCGCGCCGAGCTCGACTTCATCCTGGGCCGGCACACCCAGGAGGAGACGCGGGAGATCCGCGAGATCCTCAACCAGCAGGACTACGAGCGACAGCGGGCCGGCAGCGGCCTCGGCGGTTATCGCGGCTGACGCTGAGCACCGGACACAGGAACGGCCCCGGCACTGTCGCCGGGGCCGTTCTTGCTGGGTCAGTCCTGGTCGGACCGGTCCTCGCGGGCGCGCAGGGCGCCCGCGTGCGCGATCGTGTCCGGGTCCTTGCGGACCTTGATGAGGCTGGCCACGGTCGTGATGATCAGCACCGCGACGATGACGCCGAGCGAGACCGGGGTGCTGACCTCCGGCACCGCCGTGCTGATGTCCTTGTGCGCCCAGTGCAGCACCAGCTTGACGCCGATGAAGGCCAGGATGATCGACAGTCCGGTGGAGAGGTAGACCAGCCGGTCCAGCAGGCCCTTGACCAGGAAGAACAACGCCCGCAGGCCGAGCAGGGCGAACGCGTTGGCGGCGAAGACGATGAACGCCTCCTCGGTGACGCCGAAGACCGCGGGGATCGAGTCGAGCGCGAACAGCAGGTCGGCGCTGCCGATCGCGATCAGCGTGATGAACAGCGGGGTGGCCGTCCGCTTGCCGTCGATGCGGGTGAACATCTTGCCGCCGACGAAGTCCTTGGTGACCGGGAAGAGCCGCTTGGCCCCGCGCACCACGGCGTTGTCGGGATCGGGGTCCTCGTCGCGGTGCCGGAACAGCTGCACCGCCGTGTAGATCAGGATCAGGCCGAAGATCAGGAACATGAACGAGAACAGCGACAGCAGCGTCGCGCCCAGCGCGATGAAGATGACCCGCAGCACCAGCGCGATGATGATGCCGAAGGTCAGCACCTCCTGCTGGTACTTCTCCGGCACCGCGAAGGTGCCCATGATGATCACGAAGACGAAGAGGTTGTCGACCGACAGGCTCTTCTCGACGATGTAACCGGCGAAGTACTCCGTGCCGTAGTCCCAGCCGGCGATCGCGGCGAAGACGAAACCGAACGCGATCGCGATCGCGATGTAGAAGACCGACCAGGCGGTGGCCTCACGGAAACCGACGGCGTGCGGGCGCAGCACACCGAGGGTCAGGTCGAGGGCGAGCAGGGCGACGATGACCGCGATGGTCAGCGTCCAGCCGAGCGCGGTGACCTCCAGCATGGGGAAGGAACCTCCGGGCGTGAGTCAGCAGGGGCGGTTGGCGGAATGTACCCACAAGGTTCCCTGGTCAGGCTGGGAAGATCCTGAATCCTCGCGCCGGTGGCTCAGGCGACCTGGAACGAGCGCTTGGACAGCCCCATCCAGAATCCTTCGATGGGCTGCTCCGGGCTCCGCTCGGGGTCGGCCGCGGCGCCCAGGGTGAGGAACATCGGGGCGAAGTGCTCGATCGTCGGGTGCGCGTACGGCATCCCGGGCGCCCGCTTCCGGAAGTCGGCCAGCTCGTCGATCGCCCCGCGGGCCAGGGTCTCGGCCGTCCAGGCGTCGAAGTCCCGCGACCAGCCCGGCGCCGCCGCCTCCGGCCGGAAGTCGCGCAGGAACGGCAGCCCGTGGGTGGTGAAGCCGGAACCGACGATGAGCACGCCCTCCTCGCGCAGCGGCGCCAGCCGGCGGCCGATCTCCAGCAGCCGGTCGGGCTCGAGGGTGGGCAGCGACATCTGCAGCACCGGGATGTCGGCGTCCGGGTACATGACCGTGAGCGGCACGTACGCCCCGTGGTCGAGCCCCCGGCCGGTACGCGTGACGCGCTCGCGGTCGGGCATGAGCTTCTCGATCCGCGTGGCCAGCTCGGGCGCGCCGGGCGCCCGGTACTGCACCTCGTAGTAGTGGCGGGGGAAGCCGCCGAAGTCGTAGACCAGCGGCACCGTCTCGGTGGCGCCGAGCATCAGGGGCGCCGACTCCCAGTGCGCGGAGGCCATCAGGATCGCCTTGGGCCGGGGCAGGTCCCGGGCGAGTTCCTGGAGCTGGCCGACCCAGGTGGGATCGTCGACCAGCGGCGGCGCGCCGTGGCTGATGAACAGGGCGGGCATGGCGCTCATGGAAACCTCCGAGCTTGACGCTTCAACTAACAGGCTCCACGATACGGAGCTTTAGTTGAGTCGTCAACTAAATGTGAGACGGCCGCGCCAGCCGTCCAGGATCCGTTCCGGGTCGGCGCCCAGCACGTCGGCGAGCAGCATCGCGTACACGTCCCGGAAGTCGACCGTGTGGCGCAGGTCGCCGTCGTCGAGGTCGGTGAGGCTCGGCGCCGCGCCGTACAGGCCGCCCTTGATGCCGGCGCCGAGCAGCAGGACGTTGGAGGCGGTGCCGTGGTCCGTGCCGTCCGAGGCGTTGGCCTTGACCCGGCGGCCGAACTCCGAGTAGACCGCGACCACCACGTCCCGCCCGGCCTCGGTGCCGGCCATCCGCTCCACGAAGGCCGCCAGCGGCTTGTCGAGCTTGGTCAGCAGTGCCTCCTGGGCGGTCTTCTCGTCGGCGTGCAGGTCGAAGCCGCCGAGCGACACCGAGTAGACCCGGGTGGCCGCACCCGCCTCGACGCAGCGGGCCACCAGGGCGAGCTGCTGGTCCAGCGGCGGTGCCTGGCCGCCGGTCGCGGTCGCCTGACCCTCGTCGTCGTCCTCCGCCTCGGCCGCGACGTCGGTCATCAACCCCTGCACCCGGACCAGGTCGGCGAAGCAGGCCGCCGCCCGTGCTCGGGCCGGCGACTCACCGGCGGCCGCGGTGCCGAACCCGTCGAGGACCGGCTTCGTCACGCCCTTCGGCAGGGTCAGCGCTCCGCCGGGGACGGTTGCTCCCGCACTGGTGGCGCCGGCCAGCAGCGGCGGCAGGACCGGCTCGAACGAGATCGCCAGCCGCGGGTCCCCGCCCGCGGTGTCCAGCCACCGGCCCAGCCAGCCGGTGGTGCCGGGGCGCTCGGGGGCGGCCGTCTGCCAGATGTCCATGGAACGGAAGTGGCTGCGGTCCGGCTTCGGGTAGCCGACGCCGCGGACGACGGCGAGCCGCTGGTCGCCGTACAGTTTGTGCAGGCCCTTCAGTCCGGGGTTGAGCCGGAACCGTCCGCGAGCGCGAGCACCTGCCCCTCGTCGTAGGCGAGGCCGGGCCGGGCCGCGGCATAGGCCGGATCCGCGTACGGGATGACGGTGTTCAGGCCGTCGTTGCCGCCGTAGAGCGTGACCAGCACCAGGATCTTGCCGGGCTCCCGGTCTCCGGCGGTGGCGAGGATGTCGCGCAGGGCGTAGGCGGAGCCGCCGGCCGCGAGCGCGCCGGCCCCGACGACGCCGCTGGCGGTCAGGAATCGGCGCCGGGTGATCGTGTCCATGGTTTCGCCTTCAGTCCTTTCAAGGGTGGCGGAGGGGCGGTCGGACGGTCCCTTCAGTGGACGGCGTATTCGGGGCTGGCCAGGCCGAGGGCGAGCAGCCGCCGCGGGTCCGCCGCCGCGGTCCGCAGCACGGCCGCGGTCCGGTCGGTCCAGGCGTCGACGACGAGCAGCCGTGCCAGCGCCTCGACGCGGGCGTCCCGCCCGGTGTCCGCGAGTTCCTCGACCGTGGCGCCGGCCAGCGCGGTCAGGGTCTGGCCGTGCTGGAGCCGGGACCGGGTCGACGAGGTCGTCAGCCAGGCCGCGCCGACCGGCCAGCCGCCCACGCTCGGCGGCCGGAACGGCACCTGCCCGAGCGCGCGCAGACCGGCGAGGAGCTGCTTCTGCTTGTTCTCCGGCAGCTCGGCCACGTTGATGCCGAGCTGCCGGACCGCGCCGACCAGCCACTCGACCGGCTGCTTGACGAGCTGCCCGGCCGTCGCCGCGAAGGCGGGATCGGTCGCGAGCGCCCGCAGCATGGCGCTGGTGCCGGTGCGGCCGGCGGCGGTCAGCCGGGCGGTGGTCTCCGGCCCCGGTGCCGTGCCCGAGCCGTAGCGCACCCAGAGGCGCTGGGCCAGGAAGGGCGCGTGCGCCGGATGCCGGACCAGCAGGTCGGCATAGGAGTCGACGTCGAAGCGGCCGGTGCTGCCGAGCAGGGTGACCGGCGAGTCGTCGTGGCGGCGGAGTAGCAGCTCCGCGGTGCCGGCCGCCCGATCGACCTGCCAGCCGGTGAGCACCCGGGCCCCGGCCTTGACGTCGGCCTCGCCGTAGCTGCCGACGCCGAGGGTGAACAGCTCCATCAGCTCCCGGGCGAGATTCTCGTTCGGTGCCTTGCGGGTGTTCTTCTGCCCGTCGAGCCAGAGGATCAGCGCGGCATCACGCAGCATCGCCCGGACCAGTGGGCCGGTCGCCCCGCCGCCGTAGCGCCGGAGCGTCTGCTGCTGGGCGAGCATCAGCGGCGCCGAGCGGACCTTCTGGGCCGACGTCGCCCAGTGGCCGTGCCAGAAGAAGGTGAGCTTCTCGGCGGCGCCGGACTCCGCGGCCATCCGGGCCAGCCACCATCGGGTCGCGGTGGTGAGCTGGGCGCGGGCGGTCTGCCGGGCCTTCTGCTTCTCCTCGCGGCCGGCGCCTTTCGGCGGCGTGCCGCCAGGAGCCAGGTCGGGCAGCTCGACGGTACGGCCGGTCGGCTCGAGCACGCTGTCCAGCGTGGCGCCGGCCCCCGCGCGTTCGGCCGCGTCGACCTCGGCGGCCGTCGGCCCGAAGGTCAGCCGGCGCAGGAGATGGGACACCGCGACACGTTCGGTCATGCTGCCGACGGTAGGGCCGGCGGGTAAGCGTTCGGTAAGGGTCGCGTTCGGGCCGGGTTCGCGTTCGGCAGATGAAGACGATGTTAACTTTCTCGATCTCACGAGCGGCATAACAGCAGCTCAGCGTGGTCGTGCAGGATGCATTTCGGATCCGGCCACTCTGGACATTGCGCGTCGCCCGGGGCGCTGGCAAGCTACGCGGTGTTGCTTGGACGCCGCTGACCGTAACCGGTCGTGGCGCCGCCGTCATGCCTCGGTCAGCATGCCCTCACCGCCCGTCATCACGGCCCGCGGTCGCTCGGCCGTGTCCGCGTACGAGGGAAAGGAGACCGTCGAGTGGCGACCACCCAGCTGCCGCTCGCCGACGACCTGTACCTGGCCGCCCACGACGCCGCCCGCGGCCGTTGCCTGCTCACCCCGGCCACCCTCGGCCTCGGCCTGGCCGCCGGCCTGCTCGGCGAGCTGGTCTTCTGGCGCCGCCTGGAGCTGTACGACAACCAGGTCACCGTGCTCGACGACCGGCCCACCCCGGAACCGGCCACCGCCGCCGTCCTGGAGCAGCTGCTGCGCGAGAGCCACCACCGCCAGATCCGCGACTGGATCGCCTTCCTGGCCACCGGTGTCTCGACCGAGCTCGTCGAGCGGCGCCTGGCCCGCGCCGGGCTGGTGCGCCGGGTGGAGAAACGCGGCCTGCTCGGCACCAAGGTCCGCTTCGTGCCGACCGACCCCGCGACCGCCGCCTGGCCCGGCACCCGGATCCGGATCGCCGCCACCCGCGGCGAGCTGCTGGACGGCCCCGATCTCGTGCTGGCCGGGCTGGTGCTGGCCACCGGCCTCGACCAGCACGTGCTCGTCACGCTCGAAGCCGGTGAGCGTGACCACCTGTTCGACCAGCTGCGCCGGCGGATGCCGGCCACGCTGCAGCATCTCGTCGGCCACGCAGAGGCCGCCGTCGGCGACGCCGTGATGGCCCGCCGCGCCTGACACCCCCTCCGTCCCGTTGGGAGATCCCCGAGTGCCCAGCACCTCCACCCCCGCCAGACCGAGCCAGCTCTCGACCGCCCTGGCCCGCGACCGCCTCGGCGTCGCCGCCGTCGTGTTCTTCGTGATGTCGGCCGCCGCGCCACTGACCGTCGTGGCGGGCGTCGTGCCCACCGGCCTCGCGGTCACCGGGCTCACCGCCATCTCCATCGCCTTCCTCGCCGTCGCGCTCGTGCTCGCCGTCTTCGCGGTCGGCTACGTCGCCATGGCCCGGCACATCGCCAACGCCGGCGCCTTCTACGCCTACATCGCCCGGGGCATCGGCCGCCCCTTCGGGGTCGGCGCCGCGTGGGTCGCGCTGCTGGCCTACAACAGCTTCCAGGTCGCCTCGTACGGCGGCTTCGGCGCGATCGCCGCCCCGCTGTTCGCCGACTGGTTCGGCGTCGACCTGCCGTGGTGGGGCATCTCGCTGGTGGCCTGGGCGCTGGTCGCCGTCCTGGGCGTCCGCGACGTCGCGGTCAACGGCAAGGTGCTGGCCACCCTGCTGGTCGCCGAGATCGTGCTCGTGGTGATCTTCAGCTTCGCCGACATGCTCACCCCCGACTTCGCGGCCTCGTCCGCCCCGCTCAACCCGGGCAGCCTGGTCGGCGCGGGCGCGGGGGCGCTGCTGGTCATGGCCGTCACCGGCTTCGTCGGTTTCGAGCAGTCCGTGGTGTTCAGCGAGGAGTCCCGCGACCCGCGCCGTACGGTGCCCCGGGCCACGTACATCGCGGTCGCGCTGATCGCGGTGCTGTACGCCTTCTCCGCCTGGGCGATGATCTCCGCCGCCGGGCCAGACCCGGTCGCCCGGGCCGGCGCCGAGGGCCCGGAGCTGTTCTTCAACCTCGCCTCCGACCGGCTCGGCGGCACCGCCCTGCACCTGGGCCACGCGTTGTTCCTGACCTCGCTGATCGCCGCGATGATCTCGTTCCACAACATCATCGCCCGCTACACCTTCTCGCTGGGCCGCGAGGGCGTGCTGCCCCGCGCCTTCGGCCGCACGGTGCCGGCCACCGGCGCGCCGAAGAACGGCTCCCTGGCCCAGTCGGCCGTGGGCCTGGCCGTGATCCTGGTGTACGCGCTGGCCGGCTGGGACCCGCTGGTGCAGCTGTTCTTCTGGGGCGGCACCACCGGCGGCATCGGCGTGCTGCTGCTGATCACGGTCACCTCGGCCGCGGTGATCGGCTACTTCGCCCGCAACCCCCAGGGCGAGGACGTCTGGCACCGCATCGGCGCCCCGGTGCTCGGCACGGTGCTGCTGCTGGTGGTGACGTACCTGGCGCTGACCAACATCGCCGTGCTGTTCGGCGTCGAGCCCGGTTCCCGGCCGACCTGGGTCGTCCCGCTGGCCTACGCGGTGCTGACCCTGGCCGGCGTGCTCTGGGCGCTGATCCTGCGCCGCGGCCGCCCGCAGGTCTACCGCGGCATCGGCATGGGCGCACGCAGCGCCGGCACCGGCCACTCCTTCCGCGACGCCACTTCGGAGGCCCACCAGTGACTCCCGTGATCCGCCCCGCCACCGAAGCCGAACTGCCGGCGGTCGGTGCCCTCATCGCCCTGTCCTTCGACGACCTGGAGCAGAACAGGTCGCTGGTCCCGGACCCGCAGTCCCGGCTGCGGGTGATGGGAGACTTCTTCACCCTGCTCACCGAGCACGCGCCGCTGTGCGGCAAGGTCGAGGTGATCGACGACCCGGCGGGCGGCCTGGCGGCGGCCGCGGTGTGGTTCGACCGTACGCACGAGATGCCGGAGATCCCGCACTACGACGAGCGCCTGGCCGCGCTGGCGGGGGAGTGGCTGCCGCACTTCCACGAACTGGACGAGCTGTTCGACAAGCACCACCCGGTGGACCCGCACTGGCACCTGGCCTTCCTGGCCGTTCATCCGGACCACCAGGGCCACGGCCTGGGCGGTGCGCTGATGGACAGCACCCATCAGGACCTGGGCGGCACGGCGGCGTACCTGGAGGCGACCAACGAGGACAACATCCGCCTCTACCGCCGGTACGGCTACACCGACATGATGCCGTTCGACATCCGGATGCCGGACGACACACCGTTCTACCGGATGTGGCGGGCCTGAGTCCCCCGGTCGTGGGGGGGGGGGGGGGGGGGGGGGGGGGGGGGGGGGGGGGGGGGGGGGGGGGGGGGGGGGGGGGGGGGGGGGGGGGGGGGGGGGGGGGGGGGG
>NZ_JBVJIR010000001.1:902728-938227 GCF_055586185.1 Actinoplanes sp. NPDC051405 | reverse complement strand
GCAGATCGGCGAGTCGGACGAGGCGGCCCGGTGCGCCCAGTTCCTGCGCGACAGCGACCCGGCGGCGGCCGACGCCCTGACCTGATCGGGCCGGGGGGGGGGGGGGAAACCCCCCCCCGCGCCCCCCCCCCCCCCCCCCCCCCCCCCCCCCCCCAACACCCCCCCCCCCCCCCCCCCCCCCCCCCCTCCCCCCTCTCCCCCCTCCCCCCCCCCCCCCCCCCCCCCCCCGACTTCCGGCTGGCCACGGTCAGCGGCAGCATGACCTTCGCCGGGGTCTACGCGTACGTCGCCGCGTCACCGACCCTCCTGCAGGAGGTGTACGGCCTCAGCGCCCGCACCTACGCCGTCGTCTTCCTGCTCAACTCCCTCGGCCTGGTGGCGGGCGTCCAGCTCAGCTCGATGCTCACCCGCCGGGCCGGCCCGGCCCGGGTGCTGGCCGGCTGCACGGCGGTGACCCTGGTGGCCGCCGCCGCCATCGTGCCGCTGCAATGGGCGCACGCCGGACTCGCCGGCCTGCTGCCCTGCCTGTGGCTGTTCGTGGCCGGCTGCGGCGGCTGCTTCGCCGGGGCGGCGGGCCTGGCCCTGCACGGCCAGGGCGCCCAGTCCGGCACCGCGACCTCGGTCTACGGGTTCGCCACCTTCGCGGTGGCCGGCCTGGTCTCCCCGCTGGCCGGCCTGGCCGGGATCACCGACGCCACCCCGCTGGCCGTCGTCCTGCTCGCCACCGCCGCGGTCTCCCTGACGGCGGCCGGCTTCCTGCTGCGGGCCGGCGCCGCTCAGGCCACCTCGGTGGCCGTGCCGCCGGTGACCCGCAGCAGCTCGGCGTAGGTGATCGGGAAGACCACCTGCGGTACGCCGCCCGCCGCCCAGATCTCCGGATACTGCGCGAGCGCGGTGTCGACCAGCGTGCGCACCGGCTTCGGGTGTCCCAGCGGCGCGACCCCGCCGATCGCCTGCCCGGTGTGAGCCCGGACGAACTCGGGAGTGGCCCGCCCGAGCTTGGCCACCCCCAGCGCGGCGGCCACCTTCTTGGTGTCGACCCGGTGCGCGCCCGAGGTGAGCACGAGCAGCGGCTCCCCGTCGGCGTCGAAGATCAGCGAATTGGCGATCTGCCCGACCTCGACCCCGAGAGCGGCGGCCGCGGCGGCGGCGGTGTGCACACCCTCGTCGAAAACCACCATGCGCGGCGCACTGCCGTCGGTGGTACGGGCATCGGCGTTCTCCAGGGCGGCCTGCACGGCCAGCACGTTGGGATGACTCTCCATCCGCTCATTGTTCACCAGCTGAATCGCTCCCGGTGCAGGTGGGCCGCGGGCACCCCGACCGCCCGGGCCGCCGCGCGCACCGCGTCCGTCCACCGGTCCGGGCCGCACAGGTACAAGTCGTGGTCGGCCAGGTCGGGGGCGATCTCCCGCAACGCCTCGGCGTCCGTGTAGTCCGCGTACTCCGCCGGCAGCCACGACGTCGGGTGGGCGCGCGGACCGATCAGCGGGACCAGCCGGACGCCGCGGCGCTGGGCCAGCCATTCGAGCTCGTCGAGGAACGCCACCTCGGCGGCGTGCCGGGCGCGGTAGACCAGCGTCGCCTGCCCGTGGCCGTACGGCAGGTCCCAGAGCAGCGCGAGCAGCGGCGTGATGCCGACACCGCAGGCCAGCATCGTCACCGGCCCGCCGCGGTACGACTCCGCGGTGAGCCGCCCGTACGGTCCCTCGATCAGCACCCGCGTCCCCGGCGCGAGCGTGGCCACCCGGGCGCTGCCGTCGCCGAGGCCCTTGACCGTGATCCGCAACTGGTCGCCGCGGGGTGGCCCGGACAGCGAGAACGGGTTGCCCCGGGACCAGCCGCGGCCGTCCAGGAAGCGCCAGACGAAGAACTGCCCGGCGCGCACCGGCAGCCGGTCGAGGCGGCGACCGTGCAGGTAGACCGAGACCAGCCCGTGGGCCTCGGGGACCACGTGGTCGACGCGCAGGCGGTGCCGGGCCGTGCGCCACAACGGCATGCCGAGCCGGAAGATCAGGACGCTGCCGGCGGCGGCCGCGTAGAGCGCACACCAGTACGCGCGCGCGGCCGGGCTCGCGGTGAAGTCCCGGCCTGCCGTCAACTCGTGTGGCAACGCCAGGGCGACACCCAGGTACGCGTACAGGTGGAGGAGATGCCACGACTCGTAGCGCAAGCGGCGCCGGGCCGCGCGCACCGATGTGACGACCACCAGGACCAGGGCGGCCAGCGCGACCACCGCCAGCAGCATCCCGGGATCGCCGGCGACGAACGCGGCGAAGCCGTGGACCGGCGCCCGGCTCCAGGTGGCCAGTACGACGTGCGCGAGCAGCAGCTGGAACGAGGCGAAGCCGGTGCGGCGATGCCAGCGGGTCAGGGTGTCCTGGCCGAATGCCCGTTCCACCAGCGGGATCCGGGCCATCAACAGCACCTGCAGGAGCAGCAGATCGGCCGACCACAGCGCGGCCAGCCGCCCCGCCGCGCCCGCCGCCGGCCGGCCCCCGGCGGCCAGGTCCGCGATGCCGCCGCGGGCCCACAGGACGGTGACGACCACCAGGCTCAACCCGGCCGCGGCCCGCGCTGCGGGCGCCCACCAGCGCGGGGTGGGGGAGACGCGGGGGCGCACGGACGTCAACGTACAAACGGTTCCGCGCGCTGGGCAGGGGTTAGTGAGAAGGCCGACGAAGGCCCGGATATCCGTTATCCGGCGGCGCGCACACCCACCGCCGCGGCGCTGGCCTCCCACAGCCGGGCGGCCACCGCGGGGTCGGCGGCCACGGTGTCCGGCCGGGTCACCTTGTGCCCCACGTAGTAGGCGCCGTCGGCGACCTCCGCGGTGCTCAGCCAGGTCAGCAGGTCGCCGGCCTGCTCGGGCGTGGTCAGGAACGGCGCGAACCGGTAGAAGAACCGGGTCGCCGCGCCGACGCCGAAGTTGCTGCGCACCACACCCGGGTGGAACGACACCGAGGTGATCTCCGGCCAGCGCCGGGCCGCCTCGGCGGCGAACAGGATGTTCGCGGCCTTGCTGGCCCCGTAGGCGCGCCACGAGCTGTACGTGCCGGCCGAGCCGGTGAAGTCCTCCGGGTCCAGCCGGGCGCGCTGGTGCGCCCGCGACGCCGTGTTGACCACCCGGCCGCCGCCCAGCGCCCCGCGCAGCAGGTGGGTGAGCAGGAAAGGCGCCAGATGGTTGCCCTGGATGGTGGCTTCGAAGCCGTCCGCGGTGCGGACATAGGACTCCACCATGCCGCCGGCATTGTTGGCCAGGACGTCGATCTTCGGGTACGCGGCCAGCAGCTTTGCGGCCAGCCCCCGGACCTCGTCGAGCACGTTGAAGTCGGCGCGGAACTCGTCCGGCTCGGGCCCGGTGGCGGCGGCCCGTACGGCGGCCATCGCGGCACCCAGCCGGCCCGGATCGCGGCCGACCACGACCACCTGCTCACCCCGTGCGGCGAGTTGCCGGGCGGCGGCCAGGCCCACGCCCGAGCTGGCTCCGGTGATCACAAACGTGCGTGGCATGTGTCGCTCCTCATGTCTGCGCTGTCGCACCCATCGTGCATCCTGGCAGCGGTGATCGGTTGCGTGCCGGTCCGAGGAAAAGAGAACGATGAGCACCGAGATCGTCGTGCCGGCATCCGTGGACAGTCCCGTCCAGGCACCGCCGCCGGCACACACTGTCACCCGCTGGCTGCTCGCACACCGGGTGCAGCCGGTCGGCCCGGAGGCCGCCGAGGGCTCGCACCCGCAGGCCTGGTGGAAGGTCATGGCGCTGACCGGCGTGGACTACTTCTCCACCCTGTCGTACCTGCCGGCCATCGCGGCGCTGGCCGCCGGGGCGCTGTCCCCGCTGGCCACCCTGCTGATCGTGGCGCTGACCCTGCTCGGCATGCTGCCTATGTACCGGCGGGTGGCACAGGAGAGCCCGCACGGCCAGGGCTCGGTCGCGATGCTGGAAAACCTGCTGCCGTTCTGGCGCGGCAAGCTGTTCGTGCTGGTCCTGCTCGGCTTCGTGGTCACCTCGTGGATCGTCACGATCACCCTGTCGGCCGCCGACGCCACCGTGCACATGTCGGAGAACCCGTACCTGCCGGGCTTCCTGCACGGTCACGCGGTGCCGATCACCATCGTGCTGCTGCTCATCCTCGGCTTCGTCTTCCTGCTCGGCTTCTCCGAGGCCGTCAAGGTCGCCATCCCGCTGGTGGTGGTCTTCCTCGGCCTGAGCGCGGTGATCACCGTGGTCGGCCTGGCCGACGTGTTCACCACCGCCGGCGCGCTGTCGGCCTGGGTGGACGCGCTCGGCTCCCACGGCACCGGCTTCTTCGACCTGCTCGGCCCGTCCGTGCTGGCGTTCCCGGCGCTGGTCCTGGGCCTGTCCGGCTTCGAGACCGGGGTCAGCATGATGCCGCTGATCGCGGCGTCCGGCGGGTCGCCCGCGGAACGGATGAGGTCCCGGGTCCGCAACACCCGCAAACTGCTCACCACCGCGGCGCTGATCATGAGCGTCTACCTGATCGCGACGAGCTTCGTGACGACCGTGCTGATCCCGGCGCGGGAGTTCGAGCCGGGCGGGCAGGCCAACGGGCGGGCGCTGGCCTACCTGGCCCACGAGAAGCTGGGCGAGATCTTCGGCACCGCGTACGACATCAGCAGCATCCTGATCCTGTGGTTCGCGGGCGCGTCCGCGATGGCCGGCCTGATCAACATCGTGCCGCGCTACCTGCCCGGCTACGGCATGGCCCCGGAATGGGCCCGCGCGATCCGGCCGGTGGTGCTGGTCTACACGGCGATCAGCATCGGCATCACCATCGTCTTCAAAGCGGACGTGAACGCGCAGGCGGGCGCGTACGCCACCGGCATCCTGGCCATGATGGTCTCGGGCGCGGTGGCCGTGGCGATCTCGGCGGTCCGCCGCCGCCGGCGCAAGGCGGCGGCCGGCTTCACGATCCTGACGCTGATCCTGCTGTACGCCCTGGCCGAGAACATCGTGGAGAAACCGGACGGCATCGCGATCTCCGCGGTCTTCGTGGCCGCGATCATCGTGGTCTCGCTGATCTCCCGCGTCACCCGCACCACGGAGCTGCGGGCGGACCGCATCGAGTTCGACGAGCCGGCCCGCCGCTTCATCGCCGAGTCGGTCCAGCACGACGGCGAGCTCAACCTGGTCGCCAACCGCCGGCAGGCCGGCGACGCGCAGGAGTACGCGGCCAAGGAACGCGAACAACGCGGCATGAACCCCGTCCCCGGCGCGGCCGACATCCTGTTCCTGGAGATCAAGGTGATCGACCCGTCGGAGTTCAGCGAGGTCCTGCGCGTGCACGGTGAACAGGTGGGCCAGTACCGCATCCTGCGGGTGCAGAGCCCGGCCGCACCGAACGCGATCGCAGCGGTCCTGCTCGCCCTGCGCGACGCGACAGGGGTACGGCCGCACTGCTACTTCGAATGGGCGGAAGGCAGCCCACTGGTGCACCTGTTCCGGTATCTACTGCTGGGCCGGGGCGACACGGCGCCGGTGGTCCGCGAGATCATCCGCAAGAGCGAACCGGACCCGGTCCGCCGCCCCGGCATCCACGTGGGCGGCTGACCCGCAGGTCAGCGCAGGCGTGCTGTCCCGTACAGGTGAGCAAAGATGATCTGATCGACCGGGGAGACCCGGTGCCGATCGGCGTGGGTGAGCCAGACGATCTCCTCGATCTCGCTGTCCGGCCGCAGAACGCCCTGATAATCGGCGGTGTAGCAGGTCATCCGGACGACGGTCCCGGCGGAATGCCCGTGGGCGGGGGCCTCAAAGGTCCCCACATGCTCGGCGCTGTCGGGGGTGATGGTCACGCTGAGCTCTTCCCGGATCTCACGGACGAGGGTGTCGATGTCGCTCTCGCCGGGCTCGCGCTTGCCGCCGGGGAGGTAGTAGACGTCCTTGCCGCGTGACCGGGAGCTGAGGATCGCGCCGTTCTCGATGCGGATCCACGCGATCTTGTCGATGACGGTCATGGATGCTGCTTTCTGACTCTTGTCGGTGGCGCGTGGTGATGCGCCGGGCCGGGTGGTCGCTCGACGTGACGGCCGTCGACGACGGTAGCGCCGGCGGGGTCAGCGATCCTGGGCGGTGTCGATGAGCTTGCCGGCCACGGCGTTGGGTCGGTCGGCCCCGGCTTCTCGCCTGTTGCGGCCTCGTCCTGCCTGTTTCGCCCGCCGGTCGCCCGCCCGGCCGCTTACTCGGCCTGCCCGGCTGCCTGCCCGGCCTGCCGCTGCCTGCCGCTTCCTGCCCGGCCTGCCCGGCTGCCTGCCCGGCCCGCCCGGCCTGTCCGGCTGCCTGCCCGGCCTGCCCGGCTGCCTGCCCGGCCCTGCCCGGCCCTGCCCGGCCTGTCCGGCTGCCTGCCCGGCTGCCTGCCCGGCCTGCCCGGCTGCCTGCCCGGCCTGCCCGGCTGCCTGCCCGGCCCGCCCGGCTGCCTGCCCGGCCTGCCCGGCTGCCTGCCCGGCCTGCCCGGCCCGCCCGGCCTGCCCGGCTGCCTGCCCGGCCCGCCCGGCCTGCCCGGCCGGCTGGCCGGTCCAGGCTGGCGCCCAACTCGGCCTAGATCGCTCGGTTCGGCCCAGCGGGCCCGCTCAGCCTGCGGCTTGGCCGCCCAGCTCGGCCTCAGCCGGCTGGCCCGGCCCTACGGCACGGCCGCCGGCCGCCGGCTGACCGATTCGCCGGTCCTGGACAGGAATTTCCGAGTGGCCCGTATACCCGCCTGACCAGCAAGTCCTCACCTCCACAGGCCACCCCGGCAAAGGTGATCTCCACCTTTGCCGACCACCCCGCCGGAGCCCTCGCGTGTGTTGCTTTTTTGTCGTACCCGGGGTGTACTCTCATTCTTAGTTAGAACGAGTGTTCGATTGGTTCGAACTCCTGTGCCAGGAGAACACCCGGCCTGACTACTCGGGAGCCGCGTTCGCGGCGGGGCTCCCGGATGCGGCGCCCGCGAAGTGCCGCATGCGAGGTCCGGGCATTCGCGGGTCCGGACCGGCACAAAGGCAGGACCGTCGTCCGCTGTTCTCGACCCCCGAGCGGCGGGCGACGGACCCGCCGGCAAGTCCGGCCGGGTGTGGTGTGGGGAAGCTTCACACCCGGCCGGCTGCCACAACCGCTGTGTTCTTCCTCTTGCAGCGGATCGGTTCGACCAGCACGTCGGATGCGACACACGCGAGGAGACGACCATGGTGAGCAATCAGGCCCACCCGGTGCCCACTCTCAGACCGCCGAGCGCCTTCCCGGGCCCGATCCCGGGCCAGACGGCGAGCCTCGGTCCTCTGGCACACGCGCCCACGGCGGCGGCCCAGGCGGCGCCCACCGTCCCGGCCAACCTGCTGCCGAACCGCACCCCGGCCCAGCTGCTCGCCATAGCCCGCCAAGGCCTGGCGGAAGCGGCCGGCACCCGCCCGGACGGCCTGCGCTACGCGGCAGCCCACCTCGCGGCACTGCGCGCAGCCGCAGCGGTCCTCGCCGCCCGCGCCAGGCCGGCCGCGCCGACGAAGCGCAGCCGGGTGACGAGCGCCTGGTCCCTCCTGGTCCTGGTGGCACCCGAGTTCAGCGACTGGGCCAGCTACTTCGCCCTGGGCGCGACCAAGCGAGCCGCAGCCGAAGCGGGTATCCCCCGCGTGGTCAGCCCCCGCGAGGCGGACGACCTGCTACGCGCGGCGGAGCACTTCGTCTCCCTGGTCGAGTCCACCCTCGGCGTGGCCTACCAGCCGACCCTCGAAGCCGCCTAGCGGCGGCCCGGCGGCCCTCCCGCTTCTGCCCCGTCGGGGTGCGTCGGATTGGCCCACCACCTCGGTCGGCTGTGGAATGACCGTTCCTCGGCATCGATGATCAAGGGCGGCAAGTGCTGAGGTCTGTGGCCGGTGACGTGTGATCCGCATGGTGGCGCCCAGCGGGCGGGCCTGATCGCCAGGTTGCGGCCGGCCGCAGACCGCCTCGACGGCACCTGGTGGTCCGTCGACGACCACCACTAGGTGGTGCAGAGACCGGTTGAGCCTCCGGAGCGCCTGCGGTTGCTACTCGTAGCTGCCGGCTCGGGCTACGCGGATCCGACCGGCGGCTGCTCGGGACGGCTCCTGCCGCACCGCCTGGGTGCTGCTCGCGCTGGGTGGGGGCCTTCCGGATCGCCGGTGGCAATACCTCGCTCGCGGCGTCGCTTCGGCGGAGTCGTGACGTTAAAGATCAACTTCAATGCACGTGTACAAACGGGGCGGAAAATGGCCGGGCGCATGATCAACGGTGCTGCGGCCCTTGCTGAGCTGATACGGCCGGCCAGCGACACCGGGGATTTCGGGACGCACCGGGTGCTGCCGGTCCTCCCCGAACTGAGCAGTCTGCTGCCGAGCCGGGGCCTGCGCCGCGGAACCACCATCGCGATCGGCATCACCCCCGGCCCTTCCGTCCATCAAGGCGCCCTCCCCACCCCATCGCCGCCATCCGCCGGCTCCCATGAGCGCGAAGCCCGCCGCGGCTCGCCGAGATCCGCACCCGACCCGCATGAGGAAGCTGCGCACGGGCCAGGCGGCAGAGCGCCCGAGATCGACGTTGCCGGCAGCGGATCAACGAATCGCCCGGGCGGTAGAGGGCCTGCGATCGACGGTGCTGGTAGCGGATCCGCTCCCCGGCCCGACGCGATGACCAGCGATCCGGGCGGCTCGTCCCCGAACGAGGCGGGCGCGAGAGGATCCGCGAAAGCGCCGGTCAGGAGAGGATCCACGGCCGAGCGTTCCTCCTCGCTGCGGAGCGCACCACCCATCCCCGGCGCCACCATTCGGGGCGGCGGCGCGGTGCAGCCCGGTGGAGGAAGCACCTCTCTCCTCCTGGCCCTGCTCGCCGCCGCCTCCAACGCCGGTTCCTGGTGTGCCGTCGTCGGCGTCCCCACGCTCGGTGCGCTCGCTGCCGCGGAGAGTGGGATCGCCCTGGATCGGCTTGCGCTTGTGCCTGATCCCGGCCCCGAGTGGCCCACCGTCGTCGCCGCGCTCATCGATGGGGTGGATGTTGTCGTTGTTGCCGTACCGGGGCAGGTTTCGGCTTCGATCACCAGCCGGCTCGTCGCCCGGGCCCGGCAGCGGGGGTGTGTGCTTGTGCCCTATGGGCGGTGGGACGGCGCGGATGTGACGCTGCAGGTCACCCAGGGCCGGTGGGAAGGCCTCGGCGCGGGGCACGGCCGGCTGCGTCGGCGCAAGGTCACCGTCGTTGCCCGGGGCCGGGGTACGGCGGCCCGCCCCAAAGAGATCACCATGTGGATGCCGGGACTCGCCGTCGTACCCCCGCACGATCCCACGCCCGGCACCCGATCCCGGCCCGCCGCTGTCCTCCCGGCCGCCGACCAGCCGGCCGAAGCCGAACGCGATGCCCAGCAGTCATCGCCGGCTCCGGGCGCCGAGGGCCGTGATGCCGGATCGGGCGCGACAAGACCGGCGTCCGTCACCTCGATCGTCCCGCTGCCGCCCGGCCGTGACCGGGCAGCGTGGCCAGGGCCACCCGCCAGCGGCGCGGCCACTGTTCGCGCCATGCCGCCCGGCCGTGACCGGGCAGCGTGGCCAGGGCCACCCGCCAGCGGCGCGGCCGCTGTTCGCGCCATGCCGCCCGGCCGTGACCGGGCAGCGTGGCCAGGGCCGCCCGCCAGCGCCGCCGCAGCAGACCCGCCGGCGTCCCCACCGCCAGAAGCGGTCGGGGGGTACGCGTGAGCCCCACCACCGCCGGAGTCCGAACCCTCGTCCTCTGGTGCCCCGACTGGCCCGTCATCGCCGCCGAGATCGTCGAAGGGATCGCCGCTTCTGGGGCGGTAGCCGTTCTTCACGGAAACAGAGTTCTTGCCTGTTCCGAGGCCGCCCGTGCGGACGGGGTGCGGCGGGGGTTGCGGCGGCGGGAGGCGCAGAGCCGGTGTCCTCAGCTCGTGGTCGTCGATCATGATCCGGGTCGGGATGCCCGGGCTTTCGAGCCGGTGGTCGCCGCCGTCGAGGAGGTTGCTGTCGGGGTCGAGGTGATCCGGGCCGGGGCTTGTGCGCTGGCCGCGCGGGGGCCCGCCCGGTACTTCGGGGGTGAGGAGCTCGCCGCCGAGCGGATCGTCGAGCAGGTCGCTCAGGCCTGTGCCGTCGAGAGTCAGGTGGGCATCGCCGACGGGGTGTTCGCCGCCGGGCTGGCCGCGCGGTCCGGGACGATCGTCGGCTCCGGGCGTACCCGGGAATTTCTCGCCGCCGTGCCCGTCGAGGCGCTGGAGCGGCCCGACCTGGCCGACCTGCTCCGGCGGTTGGGGGTCAAGACCCTCGGCGACTTCGCCGCCCTGCCCGCTTCCGACGTGCTCACCCGGTTCGGGTTCGACGGGGCGCTCGCGCACCGGCTCGCCGGCGGGTTCGACCATCGGCCGCTGGCGGTGCGGCAGCCGCCGCCCGACCTGGACGTCAGCGACACCTACGACGAGCCGCTCGAACGGGTCGACGTCGCCGCGTTCGCCGGCCGCGCGCTGGCCGAACGGTTGCACGAGCGGCTCGCCGCGCACGGGCTGGCCTGCACCCGGCTCGGCATCGAGGCGGTCACCGCCGACGGGCAGGAACTGCACCGGGTCTGGCGGCACGAGGGCCTGCTCACGGCCGCGGCCATCGCCGAACGCGTACGGTGGCAGCTCGACGGCTGGCTCACCGGCGCCCGGCGTGGCGCACCGAACCGGCCCACCGCCGGACTGGTCCGGCTGCGGCTCGTCCCCGACGGTGTCCTCGTCCACCTCGGCCTGCAACCCGGCCTCTGGGGCGACACCGGCGCCGAACGCGAGCGGGCCCACCGCGCCCTGAGCCGCATCCAAGGTCTGCTGGGTCCGGAAGCGGTGCTGACGGCCGTGCTCGGCGGGGGGCGTTCCGCGGACGACCAGGTACGCCTGGTCCCGTGGGGTGATGAGCGCACCCCGGCCCGGCCCACCGGCGAGGCCGCCGTTCCGTGGCCGGCGCTCGAACCGGCGGTGGTCTCCCTGGTTGATCCGCCGGCGCTGGTCGCTCTCCCGAGCCCGCCACCTGAGGCGCTCGCGGTCGAAAAAGAGGAGGAGTGGGGGAGCGGTGCCCGCTTGTGGGCAGTTCCGAGTGGGGCAGTAGCTGGGTCTCAGCCGGGAGTGGCGGCCCGCGGGGAAGGACCGAAGTCCGAAGCGGAAGCGGCTGGTTCGTGGCCGGATGTGGCGGTGGGAGGGAAGGGGCGAACGCTCGAAGCGGAAGCGGCCGGTTCGCGGCTGGATGTGGCGGTGGGAGGGAAGGAGCGAACGCTCGAAGCGGAAGCGCGGCCGCCGAAGACGGCAGCGGAGACGGAAGGAAGAGAACGAAAGCCGGAAGCCGCCGAGGCGGAGGGAAGCCGAAAGCCGGAAGCGGCAACGCCGGGGAAGACCCCCGCTGGGGAGGCCGGCCGCAAGCGAGGACGTAAAGGCGTCAAACGTCCCGTACCGATGCCGCCCTGGCCCGGTCGCCTGCCCCGCCCCGCGCCGGCCCTGGTTCTCCCGCAGGCCCTGCCCGCCGTCGTGCTCGATGCCGACCGTCATCCCGTGGGCGTCAGCGCCCGCCTCGAGCTCACCGGCGACCCCACCTTCCTGCTCATCGGCACCGCCGCCCCCGTCGTGATCGCCGGCTGGGCCGGCCCGTGGCCGGTCGACGAGCGCTGGTGGGCCCCCGCCGAGGCCCGCCGCCGCGCCCGCTTCCAGGTCAGCCTCGACGACGGCCGGGCCCTGCTGCTCTCCCTCGCCGCCGGGCACTGGGCGATCGAGGCCATCTATGACTAAGGCCGCCGGACGATGAGTTTCCACAATCCGCGGATGCCGTGGTCCAAGCTGGAGGGCACGCTCACCGGCAAACATCTGCATGTCGTCGATCCGCTCGCCGTCGACGGCGACGGCGGGGATTCCCCCGCCTGGAGCCGCAAGCGGCAGCCCTATCAGGCGCCGGCCCTGGTCCGGGCACCCAGCCGTGACCGGTACGCCGAACTGCACTGCCACACCAACTTCAGTTTCCTGGACGGCGCCAGCCACCCGGAGGAGCTCGCCGAGGAGGCCGCCCGCCTGGGTCTCACCGGACTCGCCGTCACCGACCATGACGGGTTCTACGGGGTCGTGCGTTTCTCGCAGGCCGCCCGTGAGCTGGGCTTGCCCACGATTTTCGGCGCCGAGTTGTCGCTGGATCTCGCCAGGCCGCAGAACGGTGAGGCCGACCCCGAGGGCCGGCATCTGCTCGCCCTCGCGCACGGCCCCGAGGGGTACGCCCGGCTGGCCCGGACCATCTCCCGCGGGCAGCTCGACGGCGAGGAGAAGGGCAAACCGGCGTACGGGGAGCTGGAGGACGTTGCCGCGGTCCTGCGTGATCATGTGCTCGTGCTGACCGGGTGCCGCAAGGGCAGTGTGCCGCGGGCGCTGGCCAGTGGCGGGATGCCGGCTGCCGCGTACGAGCTGGACCGGCTCGTCCGTCTGTTCGGCCGCAGCAATGTCGTGGTGGAGCTGACCGCGCACGGCGACCCCTACGACGACGACCGCAACGACGCCCTGTACGAGCTGGCCCGCAGTCGCCGGCTGGAGGTGGTCGCGACCAACAACGTGCACTATGCGACCCCGGCGCGGCGCCGGCTGGCCACCGCGCTGGCCGCCGTACGGGCGCGGCGCAGCCTCGACGACATGGACGGCTGGCTGCCTGCCGCCGGCACCGCCCACCTGCGCAGTGGGGCCGAGATGCGGCGGCGGTTCGTGGCGTACCCGGGGGCGGTGGAGAACGCCGCGATGTTCGGTGATGATCTTGCCTTCGACCTCAATCTGGTCGCGCCGAAGCTGCCCGATTTCGACATTCCGCCCGGGCACACCGAGATGAGCTGGCTGCGGGAGCTGACCATGCGCGGCGCGCGGGAGCGGTACGGGCCGCCGCAGGCCCATCCGCGGGCGTACGCGCAGATCGAGCACGAGCTGAAGATGATCGCGGAGCTGAACTTCCCCGGGTACTTCCTGGTGGTCTACGACATCGTGAAGTTCTGCCGGGACGCGGACATCTACTGCCAGGGGCGGGGCTCGGCCGCCAACTCCGCGGTCTGTTACGCGCTGCGCATCACCAACGTGGACGCCGTCGCGTACGACCTGCTGTTCGAGCGGTTCCTGGCCCCGGAGCGGGACGGGCCGCCGGACATCGACGTCGACATCGAGTCCGACCGCCGCGAGGAGGTCATCCAGTACGTCTACCGCCGGTACGGCCGGGAGCACACCGCGCAGGTCGCCAACGTGATCTCGTACCGCCCGCGGTCCGCCGTCCGGGACATGGCCAAGGCCTTCGGTTTCTCGCCCGGGCAGCAGGACGCCTGGAGCAAGCAGATCGACCGGTGGGGCAGTGTCGCCTCGGTCGACGTGGAGGAGATCCCCGAGCAGGTCGTGGCGTTCGCCAACCAGGTGCAGAACTTCCCCCGGCACCTGGGCATCCACTCCGGCGGCATGGTCATCTGCGACCGGCCGATCATCGAGGTGTGCCCGGTGGAGTGGGGGCGGATGCCCGGGCGCACGGTGCTGCAGTGGGACAAGGACGACTGCGCGGCGATCGAGCTGGTCAAGTTCGACCTGCTGGGGCTGGGCATGCTGTCGGCGCTGCACTACGCGTACGACATGATCTCCTCCGACCTGGACATCGGCACCATGCGGCTGGACGATCCCGAGGTCTACGACATGTTGTGCCGGGCCGATTCCGTCGGGGTCTTCCAGGTGGAGAGCCGCGCGCAGATGGCGACGCTGCCCCGGCTCAAGCCCCGCGAGTTCTACGACCTGGTCGTCGAGGTCGCGCTGATCCGGCCCGGCCCGATCCAGGGCGGCTCGGTGCACCCCTTCATCCGGCGCAAGAACGGCCTGGAGGAGGTCACCTACCCGCACCCGCTGATGCGCAACGCGCTGGAGAAGACCCTGGGTGTGCCGCTGTTCCAGGAGCAGCTGATGCAGCTGGCCATCGACGTCGCGGGCTTCGACCCGGCCGAGGCCGATCAGCTGCGCCGGGCGATGGGATCCAAACGGTCGGTGGAGAAGATGGAACGGATCAAGAGCCGCCTGTACGCCGGGATGGCCGCCCGGGGTATCACCGGTGAGCTGGCCGACGACCTGTTCCAGAAGCTGTCCGCGTTCGCCAGTTACGGCTTCCCGGAGAGCCACGCGATGAGCTTCGCGTACCTGGTCTACGCCAGTTCCTGGCTCAAGCGCTATCACCCGGCGGCGTTCTGCGCGGCGCTGCTCAACGCCCAGCCGATGGGCTTCTACTCGCCGCAGTCGCTGGTCGACGACGCCCGCCGGCACGGCGTCGAGGTGCGCCGCCCGGACATCAATCTGAGCGACGCCGCCGCGGTGCTGGAGTCGACCGCGCAGACCCGCTGGGGCAGCGCGCCCGGGGAACCGCCGCACGCCTGGGGACTGGGCGGCCCGGCTGTGCGGATGGGGCTGAGCAGCGTCCGTACCCTCGGCGACGACCTGGCCGGGGTCATCGAGCAGGAGCGTCGCGCGCACGGGCCGTACCGGGATCTCGCGGATCTCGCGCGCCGGACCGGATGCTCGACCGCCCACCTGGAGGCCCTCGCGACCGCCGACGCCTTCGCGGGTTTCGGCCTCTCGCGGCGCGAGGCGCTGTGGGCGGCGGGCGCCGCCGCCTCGGACAAACCGGACCGCCTGCCGGGTACGGTCACCGGCACGACCGCGCCGACGCTGCCCGGCATGGCCGATGTGGACAAGCTCGTCGCGGACGTCTGGGCCACCGGCCTGTCCCCGGACGCGCATCCCGCCCAGTTCATCCGGGCCGAGCTGGACCGCGCGGAGGCGGTGCCGATCGCCCGGCTGGGCCGGGTCGAGGCCGGCACCCGGATCCGGGTCGGCGGCATCGTCACCCACCGGCAGCGGCCGGCGACGGCGGGCGGGGTCACGTTCATCAACCTCGAGGACGAGACCGGGATGCTCAACGTGACCTGTTCGCCCGGGCTGTGGCAGCGGTACAAGCGGGTGGCGCGCAGCAGCGCGGCGCTGATCGTGCGGGGGCGGCTGGAGAAATCCGAGGGTGTGCTCAACCTGGTGGCGGACCGGCTGGAGGCGGTCACCCCACCGATCAGCCCGGCGTCCCGCGACTTCCGGTGAACGGACACTATATTTCCGTTCTGCGCATCCTGCACCTTTTGTGGCGTAGACCGGATGCGCACTGGAAACGTGGCATCGGGGAGAGCACCATGATCAGCACCATCGCCGCCGCAGTCCTCCTGCTCGCGGCCCCGGCAGCCGCCGCCCCACCGGCCTCCACGGCTGCGGTGAAGAAGACTGACCTTACGGTGAGTTATCTGGCTGAGGCCGGCTACGCGGCCGCGGTGAAGCTGCGGTGCGATCCCGCCGGCGGGGCCCACCCCAAGAAGGTCAAGGCCTGCCGGTCGCTGGCCGCCGTCGGCGGCGACCCGAGCCGGCTCACCCCCGCGCCGCTGATGTGCACGATGGAGTACGCGCCGGTGACCGCCCAGGTCAAGGGCACCTGGCGGGGCCGCCCGGTGAACTGGTCGCACAAGTTCGGCAACCGCTGCGACATGCACCGCACGACCGGGGTGCTCACGGCCTTCTGAGCAGCGACTCCGCCATGGTCACGGCCAGCCAGCGCTCGTAGCGGTCCAGGCTCCAGCCGCGCCGGCGGGTGAAGCGGTCCAGCAGTTCCGGCGCGGTCAGGGCCCACAGCACGTCGCCGGCCTCCGCCTCCGTCAGCCCGTCGCGCAGCCCGAAGCGCCGCGCGACGTGCCGGGCCACCCCGGCGGTGCCGATCGCCCGCTCACCCTCGATCTTGTCGACGAACGCGCGGACGTCCGGGTCGCGTCCCGCGCCCTGCACGAACACCACCGCGATCAGCGGTCCGGCCCGTTCGGCCAGCTCCCGGCCCATCCGGGCGTACAACCGCAGGCACTCCTGCGGATCGGTGGCGGCCAGCATGGCCCGCGCGATCGGTCGCTCGATCATCGGTACGGGCTCGTCGTCGCCGGCCAGGGCCACGTCGTACACCGCCTTGAGCAGCGCCGCCTTGCCACCGACCACGTTGTAGACGGTCTGCGGGCTGACCGCGGCCCGTTTGGCGATCGCCTCGATGGTCGCGCCGAAGTAGCCCCGGCGCAGGAACAGGTCACGGGCCGCCACCAGTACCTTCTGCCGGGTGGCCCGGACCTGTTCCGCTCTCGCCGTGTTTCTCATGCCTCGCTCAGGGGGATCGGCGCCGGTGGCCGCAACGCGCCGACCTGCCACAGCACGCTCAGCTCGTCGCGGACGCCCCAGTGCTCGGCGAGCAGGCCGCCCTCGGCGCGATAGAGGTGCATGGTCGGCATCGCGTACGGCTTGCCGGTGGGTGCGAAGCCGAGCGTATCGACGTCGTGGACGCCGTGCGCGGTGGCCCGGACCGCCACCTTGTCCCCATCGGCGACCATGTCGTGCACCTCGTAGCGGATCTTCAGCGCGGTGGTGAGGAACGTGAGGATCTGGAGGTAACCCGCGCGGCCCTGCGGCGCCCACGGTGGCGCGCCGTGATCGACGAAGTCCTCGGCGACCAGGTGCCCGGCGGCGGCGACGTCCCCGGTGTCGAAGACCTCGAGCACCTGACGGGCCAGCTTCTCGGCAGTGTTCATCGGTGGTGTCCCTTTCCGGTACGGCATTGACTGGAACCACGTTCCAGCCAGGTCACCGCCGCCGGCAACGATCATGGAAAGACCGGCCGCCGTCCTCCAGCGAAGCGGCTCCGCACTCCGGCTGCGCGCCCGGCCGATACGCTGCCCAGGTGGACACCGCATCGACGCGAACCCCCCGCCCGCCCGTCACCGTGCGTACCGCTGCCGTCTGGGCCGTGCTGCGCCGCGAGCTCGAGCGCAGCGCCGGGCGGGAGCTGACCGTGCTGGACGTCGGCGGCGGGACGGGTGGTTTCGCCGTGCCGCTGGCCGAGGCCGGGCACACCGTGACCGTCGTGGACGCCAGCCCCGACGCCCTCGCCGCCCTGACCCGCCGGGCCGCCGACGCGGGCGTGGCCGACCGGGTCCGCGCGGTGCAGGGCGACGGCGACGCGCTCGCCGGGCTGGTCGCGCCCGGCAGCGCCGACCTGATCCTGTGCCACTCCGTGCTGGAGGTCGTCGACGAGCCGGCCGAGGTGGTGGCGGCCATCAGCGCTGCCCTGCGCCCCGGCGGCGCGGTCAGCCTCCTGGTCGCCGGCCGGGCGGCAGCCGTGCTGGGCCGCGCGGTCAACGGCCACATCGCCGCGGCGGCCGCGCTCTTCGGCGACGACGAGGGTCGCGCCGGCACCCGCGACACCCTGCGCCGGCGCTACGACGCGGAGACCGCGTCGGCGCTGCTGAGCGCGGCGGGCCTCACAGTCGAGGAGATCCATGGGGTACGCGTACTCGCCGACCTCGTACCGGCCGCCATGGTGGAGGCGGACCCGCAGGCGATGCTGGAGCTGGAACTGGCCCTCTCCGCCCGCCCGCCGTTCCGCGACATCGCCTCCCAGCTGCACCTCTTCGCGCGGCGCCCATGACCGATCAGCTGCCCCCGGAGGCCTTCACCCCGGTCCGGCCCGCGTACGGGAGCGCCAGCCTGGCCGACCTGATGCCCAGTGTCTCCGCGGTGCTCGGCGTGCCCGGTGCCACGGATGTGCTGGGGCTGGGCGCCGAGCTCGACGGGGTGGACCGGATCGCGGTGCTGCTGGTCGACGGGCTGGGCACGTACCAGATCCCGGTCGCCGCGGCCCACGCCCCGATCCTGGGTGAGCTGCCCGCCCGGGCCCTCACCTCGGGTTTTCCCTCCACGACCCCGGTCAGCCTGGTCACCCTGGGCACCGGCGCACTGCCCGGCGCACACGGCATCCTCGGCTTCACGCTGCGCAAGCCCGACGGCGGCATCCTCAACCACATCAGGTGGGGCGACGACCCGGACCCGGCCAAGTGGCAGCCGCAACCGACCCGTTTCGAGACGGCGATGGCAGCCGGCCTGCCCGTCACCCAGGTGACCCGGCCCGAATTCGAGGGCACCGGCCTCACCGTGGCGGCCAACCGAGGAGCCACCTTCTCCGGCGCCGCCGACCCGCTCGCCCTGTCCGAACGCATGCTGGAGGCGCTGTCCCGGCCCGGGCTGGTCTACGGCTACCACCCCGACCTCGATCACCACGGGCACGGCACCGGCGTCGACTCACCACCCTGGCAGGAAGCGGCCCGGGAGGTCGGCCGGCTCGTGGCGCGGCTCGCCGACGGACTGCCGGAAGGCGCGGCGCTGCTGGTCACGGCCGATCACGGGCAGCTCAACGTGCCCACCGAGGGCCGCATCGACCTGGGCCGGGACCCGGTGCTGGCGGCCGGGATCGTCGCGGTCGCCGGTGAACCCCGGGTCCGCTACCTGTACGTGGAGGACGGCGCCCGCGACGACGTGATCGCCGCGTGGCGCGGGGTGCTGGGGGAGTCGGCGTGGGTGCTGACGCGCGAGGAAGCGATCGCGGGCGGCTGGTACGGGCCGGTGCCGCCCGAGCACGAGAGCCGGCTCGGTGACGTGGTGGTGATCTGCCTGGGGCGGACTGTGATCGTGGCCAGTGGGTGGGAGCCGCCGGCGGTGGGGCAGCTGGTCGCGTACCACGGGTCGGTGACCGCGGCCGAGATGACCATTCCGCTGCTGATCGTGCGCTGACCCGGCTTTTTGTCGTACCCCGCGGATAGCGTTCCCTCGTGGGACGAAGTCAGGCCATCGGCCGGGGGCGTGATCCGCGGTTCGGGCCGGAGGCCGACGACGCGGGCTGCACCATCCTGCACGTCGACATGGACGCGTTCTTCGCCGCCGTTGAGGTCCGCCGCCGCCCTGAGCTGCGCGGCAAGGCGGTCATCGTGGGCGGGCTGGGCCCGCGCGGCGTGGTCAGCTCGGCCAGCTACGAGGCCCGCCGCTTCGGCGTGCGCAGCGCGATGCCGGCCATGCGCGCCCGCGCCCTGTGCCCGCACGCGGTGTTCCTGCCACCCGACTTCTCCGAGTATTCGGCCGCTTCCACTGCCGTCATGCGGATCTTCCGCGATGTCACGCCGCTGGTCGAGCCGCTCTCCCTGGACGAGGCCTTCCTCGATGTGGCCGGCGCCCAGCGGCTGCTCGGCCGTCCGGCGGTCATCGCCCGGGACATCCGCGCCCGGATCGCCGAGGAGCAGCGGCTGACCTGCTCGGTCGGGGTCGCGCCGAGCAAGTTCGTGGCCAAGCTGGGCTCCACCCGGGCCAAGCCCGACGGCGTGATCGTCGTCCCGGCCGGCCAGGTGCTCGACTTCCTGCACCCGCTGCCGGTGGACGCGCTGTGGGGCGTGGGGGAGAAGGCCGCCGAGACGCTGCACCGGCTCGGGCTGATGACGGTCGGTGACCTGGCCGCCGCGCCGCTGGGCATGCTGCGGGCCGCGCTCGGGGAGGCATCCGCCGCGCACCTGCACGAGCTGGCCTGGGGGCGGGACAGCCGCCGGGTGGTGGCCGAGCACGTGGAGAAGTCGATCGGCGCCGAGATGACGTACGACACTGACGTCACCGACCCGGTGACGATCCGGCGCAGCCTGCTGGCGCTGGCCGACAAGGTCGGCGCCCGGCTGCGCGCCGCCGGGCACGTGGGCCGGACCGTCACGATCAAGATCCGGGTGGCGGACTTCCGGACGGTCAACCGGTCCCGCACGATGCCGACGGGCACCGATGTGGCCCGGGAGATTTTTGCGACTTCCTGGACGCTCTTCGAGGCGCTGCGGGTCGCCGAGCCGATCCGCCTCGTCGGCGTCCGGGTCGAGGGCCTCAGCGCCGCCGCGACCACATCACGGCAGCTCACGCTGGGGGAGCCGGAGCGCGGCTGGCGCGAGGCGGAGGCCGCGACGGACGCTCTGGCGGTCCGTTTCGGCCGCTCCATCGTCGGACCGGCCAGTCTTTTGGGACAAACCGATCATCGCCGAACCGAAAATCACCCGCACTCGACGGTCGTCCCGCTTTCCGACCCGCCAACGCCCTCGTAGACTTGCGGTAAGGCAGCCGGTCGGCTGTCTCGCACCATCGGCCCGCCTGCACCACCGCCGGGGGGCCGGACATGCGCCCGGGGAGGAATGCCGTGCCGCTCTCGGAGCACGAGCAGCGGCTGTTCGACCAGATCGAGCAGTCGCTTGCCGAGGACCCCAAATTCGCCTCGGCTGTGCGGGCCAGCGACCCGCGTTTCCACGCCCGGCGCCGACTCGTCGTCGCCGCGTTCGTGATCGTCGCTGGTCTGGCGTTGGTTGTCTACGGCACGGTGAGCAGCAACACGCTGCTCGGCGTGGCGGGATTCGTGGTCATGCTGGCCGCGGCCGCGTTCGGGATGCAGAGCCGCCGGAAGGGTCAGGCCCCTGACCTGCACGCCGTCGGTGGCACCGCGACCCGCCGCACCCGCTCGACCCGGAAAGCGGGCTTCATCGACCGGCTCGAGGACCGCTGGCGTCAGCGTCCCGAGGGCCACCGCTAGCCCGGACAACCAGCGGCGACGAATGGCGGCCATCCGGCCGCCATCGCCGTATCCGCACGCTCATCACCCACGATGAGCAGGAAATCGCAGCGGCGTCCTGCAGAGGGACGCCGCTCATTGCTACGCCCGGACAAGGCCGTGGCTGCAGCATGCAGCGGCCCACTGTGACTCCTCCGGCTCGCGGCGCCGGGGTTGACCTCAAGCCGAGTTCCGGTTTTACCGTCTGCCGATGACTCCGACCTTCACCCCCTCATCGGCACCCGAACGCGACCGGCACGACCTCATCGCGTCGGTGGCCGAGCTCGAACGCTCCCAGCAGCAGGAAGACGTCGAGGGCTTCCTCGCCCTGTTCGCGCCCACCGCGGTCTGGGTGAACGGCGCGGGAAGACGCCTGATCGGTCTCGAAGAGATCAGCGACTTCACCCGCACGGTCCTGCCCGGCGCGATGGCCGACAGCTCGGTGACCTACGAGGTCGAGCACATCGCCTTCATCACGCCCGACGTGGCCCTGACCGGCGTGCGCCAGCAGTACCTCGACGCGGCCGGACAGCCGCTCGCTACGGATGGCACGGGAAGCCCGACCTACCTGTGGTCCCGGACCGGCGGCACCTGGAAGATCGTGGCCGGCCAGAACACGGCCGTCGTCGCCTAGCGACACACTCGGCCGCCCGGGACAACCGATCGCCGTCAGCGGCGGTCGGTGAGTGCTGCCTCCAGGCGGAGGCCGAGTCCGGTGAGCACGAGCAGGCCCGCGAAGAAGTAGCCCTTGGCGGGCGTGCTGTCCGTGACCAGTCCGATGACCGAGACCAGCAGGCCGACGACCACGGCGATGGTGCCCAGGATCCTGGTCGTGTCGGTCCGTCGTCCTCGCGCGTCCACGCCGAAGACCATACGGGTCCTGATCAGACGAGCCGCCCCGCCGGAACCTGAGGTCCGGCAGAGCGGCTTCGGGTCAGCGGGCCCGGTTCGCCAGCAGGCGGCGGGGGCTGAAGCGGACCAGCAGGTCACGGCCCCGGCTGAAACTGCCGACCCACCGGGCCGACGTGTCGCCCATGCCCAGCCGCCACCGCAGCAGCACCGACGGCGGCAGCACGACCGCCGCGAACCGCGTCCGCTTCGTCGCCGTCCTGGCCAGGCCCTTGCGGACCTGGTTCAGTGCCACCGTCAGCTCGCCGCCCTGCAGCGGCTGCCGGGCGTACCGGGCTCGTTCCTCGGCCCGGCCCAGCAGCGTCGCCGACTCCGCCGGCGTGTCGGTCAGGTCGGCTTCGCGGACCAGGCGCTGGGCGGTGTGCCTCGGCGTTTCCGTCGGGTCCACCGGTACGCGGTAGTCGATCATCGTGTCGACCAGTTCGTCCCAGGCGGCGTGGGCGTCCTCGCGGGCGCGTACCGCTTCTGTGGTCACCACGACTTCCCGGGTGCCCGGTGGGGCCGGACCCGTCGCTGCCGCCACCGTTGTCTTCGGAGCTGTTGCCGCGTGGCGGCGCCTGCGGACTAGGACCCGGCGCAGGGCCGGCACCGCCAGCAGGACCAGGATCAGGGCGATGATTCCCGCTGTCAGCAGGGCCGTCGTCGAGGGGCCCGACTGGTTCGCCGGGTCGTTCAGGCCCTGGGCGCCGGCGTCGACGTCGCGGTCCGGGCGTTCCGCCGCGCCCGGTCCGGCCGAGGTGTCGGCGCCCGGGGCCACCGTGGCGGTCGACGTCGGGGACGGCGTCTCCACCGCGTCGGTGTCGGGGGCCCAGTCGGAGCGGGTCGAGCCGACCACCGCGGCCGCCGGGGTCGCGTCGAACGGGACCCAGCCGAAGCCGTCCAGGTAGACCTCGGTCCACGCGTGGGCGTTACGGTTCGTCAGCACGTACGCCTCGCCGTCGCGGGTGCTGCCGCGGGTGAAGCCGAACGCCACCCGGGCCGGGATGCCCGCCTCGCGGACCATCCACGCCATCGCCGCCGCGTACTGCTGGCAGTAGCCCGCCTTGCCCTCCAGGAACGACGTGATCGCCGACGCGCCCGCCTCCGGGTCCGCGGTCTGCAGGCTGTACGAGAAGCCGTTGTCCTTGGAGAAGTAGCGGTAGATCGCCGCGACCTTGTCGTACTCGGTGCGCTCGCCCTTGGTCAGGTCGTCGACCAGCTTCTCGACCTTCGCGTCCTGCGGGACCGTGGTGAACTGGGTCCGCAGCGGGTTGTCGCGGGGCAGGGCCTCGGCGCTGCGCAGCTCGGCGGGCGTGTACTTGGCCCGCACGTAGTCGAACGAGTACTTCTTCTCCTTGGTGGTCGTGCGGTTGGAGTAGACCACCTGGGTGTTCTGGTCGTACGACCACGCGCCGTCGAGGCCGTCGGCGTCGATCGGGGTCGCGTAGACCGGGGCCAGGGTCTGGCCGAAGTCCTTCGTGATCTCCACCTCGGCGTGGTACTGGCGGTACTGCGGGCCGGACGTGGTGCCGCTCTCGCGGGGGTCGTAGAGGCCGCGGGACAGGGGCTGGCCGTTCGGCGTGCGGTTGCTGAAGCCGTCCGAGGAGAGCACGTCGGCGACGCCGAAGCGCAGGTAGAACGGGTCCGGTTCGTTGGTCGTGACCCGGACGTAGTTGGTGACCTGGGTCTGGTTGAGCTGGCCGCTGAGCGAGGCGAACAGGTTGATCCGGCCGGTGCCACCCTTGCCCGAGCCGCCCGTACCGGTGCCGCTGCCGACCTGGGTGAGCGAGTTGAGCAGGCCGGTGTTGAGGCCCGGGACGATCACCGGCAGCAGCACGGCCGTGGCGACGCCGATCACGGCGAGCCGGCGTCCGGCCGCGGCCAGCGGCGACGGCTCCCAGACGTCGACGTCGCGGCCGTCGCCGGTGAAGCGGCGGCCGAAGCGGCGCACCCGGTCCACGTTGTCGGCCACCAGCAGCCAGAGGAAGCCGGTCGCGCCGACGATGAACGGCAGCACCGGGACGCTGTCGACGTACACGGCGACCGGGACCGAGTAGATGGCCAGCATCGGCAGGCCGGCCAGGGCCGGCTTCCGGGCCACGACGGTGAGCAGGTCGACCGCGATCGCGACCGCCCCGATGCCGAAGACGGCGACGAACAGCAGGCCTTCGCGGTCGGGGACCGGCACACCGTACGAGCGGGTGTCGTTGCCGGCGTCGGTGAACAACGCGCCGAAGTGCTCGAACGTCGCCGGGGACGGGATCAGCGAGAGCAGTTCGTCGCCGCTGGGGAACATCCAGGTCAGGGTCAGCAGCAGCACCACGACCATGCCCAGGGCCTGCGCCCAGGACGGGAAACGCAGCGTACGGGTCAGCACCGCCGCACCGGCCACCAGGCCGACCGCGAGGATGCACTCCAGCAGCCAGGTCCAGGTGTCGAAGATCGCCGACAGCGGCGCCGCCGCCAGCAGGGTCGCGGCCGCCGCCACGAGTCCCAGTCGTCGTCGCCCGGTCACCGTAGAACTCCCCTCATCGCCCGACCGTCTCGGCCATCGCCGCCCGGTAGGCGAAACCTTGCGAACCGCGTCCGGCCGCCGGCCAGAGCGCGGCGAGCGAGTCGCCGTGCGCGACCGGCACCGAACGCCAGCCGCTGCGGACCAGGGCCAGAGCCGTGGCGCCGTGCGCCCGGTCGGCCTCGGTGCGTTCCCCGGGTGGCATGTTCACCCAGGTGGAACTGTCGATCGCGAACCCGATGCAGGTGGCGCCGTTGCCACGCAGCCCGGTGAGCACCTGGGCCTCGGCCACGCTGAGCGTGCCGAACAGGCCGATCACCAGGCCGCCGTCGGAACGCCGCCGGACCTGGTCGACCAGCACCGAGATGTCACCGGCGCGGGTCAGCTTGACGTCGGCGAGGGTGTCCAGGATCGCGCCCTCACCACCGATCTCGGTGGCGTCGACGTCGGTCCCGTCCCCGGTAACCAGGCGCAGCTTGTAGCCGGCCTGGCGCAGGTGCATCGCGATGCTGGCGGCGGCCGAGACGGCCCATTCGAAGCTCGCCGTCGGGCCCTCGCCACGATGCGCGGCTTGACGGGTGTCCAGAACGACGGTAGCTCGGCTCTCCCACGGCTGCTCCTCGCGGCGCACCATGAGCTCACCGGTGCGGGCGGTGGAACGCCAGTGCACCCGGCGCAGGTCGTCGCCGCGCCGGTACTCCCGGGTCGCCGCGTCGTCCTCGCCGTGCACGGCCACCGACCGGGCGCGGCTGTCGCCGGTGCCCGCATACTCGCCGGCCAGCCGCACGGCGGGCAGCGGGACGACCTGCGGGATGACCGTGAGCCGGTCGACGCTGGGGAACGAGCGGGTCAGCTCGCACAGCCCGAACGGGTCGGTCAGCCGGATCACCAGCGGGCCGACCGGGTAGCGGCCGCGCACGTCGGCGCGGACCGTGTACGCCACCGAACTGGCCTGGTGCGCGCCGAGCCGCTCCAGCACGACCCGCGGCCGGCTGCCCAGGGCGTACGGCAGCCGGTCCTCCAGCAGCAGCGTGCCGGTGGGCAGCCGGGACATGTTCTGCAGGCGCAGGATGACCCGCGCGCTGGAGCCGACCGGGGCGCGGCCGGGCTCCAGCGAGCGGGTGCACGCCAGCTTGTAGCGGCTGCGCCCGACGTACGCCGCGGCCAGCAGCGGCAGCATGGCCAGCAGGATCGCCACCCGCAGCAGGTCCTTCTCGCCGAGGATGAACGCCGAGATGGCGGCGGCCGAGCCGGCGGCCAGGAAGGAGCGGCCGCGGGTGGTCAGTCCCCGCATGGCCTCGCGCATGTCAGCGCCCCCGGGACTCGTACTGCCCGCGGGTGTCGCCGACCGCGCGCGTGTCGTACGGCGAGCGGTTGCGGTCGTGCGGCAGGGGCAGCCGGTGCACGATCTCGGCCACGATGGCGTCGGTCGTACGCCGGTTGAGCTGGGCGTCCGCGGTCGGGATGATGCGGTGGGCCAGCACCGGCACGGCCAGGGTCTGCAGGTCGTCGGGCAGGACGTAGTCGCGACCCTCGAGGGCGGCGACGGCCTTGGCCGTACGGATGAGCTGCAGGGTGGACCGCGGTGACGCGCCGAGGCGGATCTCCGGTGCCTCCCGGGTGGCCGTGACGAGCGCGATCGCGTACTGCTGGACGGCATCGGCCGCGTGCACGTCGCGTGCCGTGGCGATCAGCCGGCGCACCAGGGCGGCGTCGGCGACGGACCGCAGGTCGTTCAGCGGGTCGTGGGCGCCGTGACCGTTGAGCATCGCCATCTCGGCGCGCGGGTCCGGGTAGCCCATCGCGATGCGGGCGGTGAAGCGGTCGCGCTGCGCCTCGGGGAGGGGGTAAGTGCCCTCCATCTCGATCGGGTTCTGGGTCGCGATGACCATGAACGGCGCCTGCAGCTCGTACGTCGTGCCGTCGACCGTGACCTGCCGCTCCTCCATGCACTCGAGCAGGGCGGACTGGGTCTTGGGCGAAGCCCGGTTGATCTCGTCGCCGACCACCAGGTTGGCGAACACCGCACCCGGCTTGAACTCGAAGTCGCGCGTCTCCTGGTTGTAGACGCTGACCCCGGTCACATCGCTGGGCAGCAGGTCGGGGGTGAACTGGATGCGCCGGACCGAACAGTCGATCGAGCGGGCGAGCGCCTTGGCGAGCTTGGTCTTGCCGACGCCCGGCACGTCCTCGATCAGCAAGTGGCCCTCGGCGAGCAGCACGGCCAGAGCCAGCCGGACCGTCGCACTCTTGCCCTCGATGACCTGCTCGATGTTGGCCATGATGGCCCCGCTTGCGGCGAGGAACTCATCACTCGGCAGGGGACCGCCGGGCTGGTCCCAGGTTGGCGTTGTCACGGGCCTCCTCCATGTCGTTCAAGCCCCTTCCTACGTGCTCACGTAGAAAAGAAACCGAAGGTTCGCGGGCGGCCGGCGGTCCGTGGGCCTCCGGCGCTCGCCGCCCGTTCCTCACAGGTTAGCCCGGTCACAGCAACCTGCCGAGCGCGCGCTAGCGGCAGTGACGGCTAGTGGTCAACTGGACACGCATATCGGATGGGTTACGAATCAGCACGGTTGATACCGGGTGCCGCGCGAACCGGACGCCCGGTATCATGCAGTCATGGCTCGGTCCTTCCTGCTTCTTAGCCAGCCGTGCTGATCTCATAACAGAGAACAGCGCGGCGCCCCCTCCTGCGAGAGGGGCTTTTTTGTGCCCTGAAGTAGGTGATCCTTGTCGACTGACTTTTCGAAAAGAACGAGATGGTGACGATGAGCGAGTCCGAGACCAACGCGGACGTCCCGCCGTACCGCTACACAGCGGCGCTGGCCGCGGAGATCGAGCCCCGCTGGCAGGAATTCTGGTCCGGCCACGGCACGTTCCACGCGCCGAACCCCACCGGTGAGCTGGCCGATCCCGAGCACCCGCGGGCCGGGGCGCCGAAGCTGCACGTGCAGGACATGTTCCCCTACCCGTCCGGCGCCGGCCTGCACGTCGGGCACCCGCTGGGCTACATCGGCACGGACTGCTACACCCGCTACAAGCGGATGGCGGGCTACAACGTGCTGCACCCGATGGGCTTCGACGCCTTCGGCCTGCCCGCCGAGCAGTACGCGGTGCAGACCGGCACCCATCCCCGGATCACCACCGAGGCCAACGTCGAGCGCTACCGCGGTCAGCTGCGCCGGCTGGGCCTGGCCTACGACGAGCGGCGCAGCTTCTCCACCACCGACCCCGAGTACTACCGCTGGACGCAGTGGATCTTCCTGCAGGTCTTCAACTCGTGGTTCGACCCGTCCGACGCCAAGGCCAAGCCGATCGAGATCCTGGTCTCGCAGTTCGAGGCCGGCGAGCGCGAGACGCCCGACGGGCGGGCGTGGGCGGAGCTGTCCGACGTCGAGCGCCGGCAGGTGATCAACGACTACCGCCTGGCGTACGTCAGTGAGGCGCCGGTCAACTGGTGCCCGGGGCTGGGCACCGTGCTGGCCAACGAGGAGGTCACCCCGGACGGGCGCAGCGAGCGCGGCAACTTCCCGGTCTTCAAGCGCAGCCTGAAGCAGTGGATGATGCGCATCACCTCCTACGGCGACCGGCTGGTCGACGACCTGGACACGCTGGACTGGCCCGAGCCGGTCAAGCTGATGCAGCGCAACTGGATCGGCCGTTCCCAGGGCGCGCACGTGGACTTCCCGGTCGGCGGCGACGACGACGTGATCAGCGTCTTCACCACCCGGCCCGACACGCTGTTCGGCGCGACGTACATGGTGCTGGCGCCCGAGCACACCCTGGTCGACTCCGTCGTGCCGGCGGCCTGGCCCGAGGGCACCAAGGCCGTCTGGACGGGTGGGCACGCGAGCCCGGGGGAGGCCGTCGCGGCGTACCGGGCGGAGGCCGCGGCCAAGACCGAGGAGGAGCGGACCGCCGACGCCAAGGTCAAGACCGGCGTCTTCACCGGCGCGTACGCGACCAACCCGGTCAACGGCGCGCGCATCCCGGTGTTCATCGCCGACTACGTGCTGGCCGGCTACGGCACGGGCGCGATCATGGCGGTGCCCGGCCAGGACGAGCGCGACTGGGCCTTCGCGGAGGTCTTCGACCTGCCGATCATCCGTACGGTGCAGGCGCCCGACGGTTTCGACGGTGCCTTCACCGGCGACGCCCCGGCGATCAACAGCGACTGGCTGAACGGGATGGGCGTGGCCGACGCCAAGGCCGCGATGATCTCCTGGCTGGAGGAGCACGGCCACGGCCGGGGCGCGACCACGTTCCGGCTGCGCGACTGGCTGTTCAGCCGGCAGCGCTACTGGGGCGAGCCGTTCCCGATCGTTTACGACGAGACCGGCCTGCCCGTCGCGCTGCCCGAGTCGATGCTGCCGGTGGTGCTGCCGGACACCGACGACTTCTCGCCGCGCACCTTCGACCCGGACGACGAGCACAGCGAGCCGGAGACGCCGCTGTCGCGCAAGAAGGACTGGGTGACCGTCGAGCTGGACCTGGGCGACGGGCCCAGGACCTACACGCGCGAGACCAACACGATGCCGCAGTGGGCCGGCTCTTGCTGGTACGAGCTGCGCTACCTGGATCCGCACAACGACAAGGTGCTGGTCGAGAAGGAGAACGAGGCCTACTGGATGGGCCCGAAGGATGCCGCGGACTGCGGCGGCGTCGACCTGTACGTCGGCGGCGTCGAGCACGCGGTCCTGCACCTGCTGTACGCCCGCTTCTGGCACAAGGTGCTGTACGACCTGGGCCACATCTCGTCCTTCGAGCCGTTCCGCAAGCTGTTCAACCAGGGCTACATCCAGGCGTACGCGTTCCGCGACGCGCGCGGCGTCATCGTGCCCGCCGAGGAGGTCGTCGAGCGCGACGGCAAGTGGTACTTCGGCGAGCAGGAGGTCGCCCGCGAGTACGGCAAGATGGGCAAGTCGCTGAAGAACGTGGTCACCCCGGACGACATGAGCGAGCAGTACGGCGCCGACACGTTCCGGGTGTACGAGATGGCGATGGGCCCGCTGGACGTGTCCCGCCCCTGGGACACCCGCGCGGTCGTCGGCTCGCAGCGCTTCCTGCAGCGGGTCTGGCGCCTGGTGGTCGACGAGGAGACCGGCGCGGTCCGGGTCACCGACGACCCGCTGGACCCGGCGACCCGGCGCGTGCTGCACCGCACCATCGACGGTGTCCGCGAGGACATGGACGAACTGCGGTTCAACACGGCCATCGCCAAGCTGATCCAGCTGACCAACACGCTGACCCCGCTGGGCACGACGTCCCGCGAGGCGATCGAGCCGCTGGTGCTGATGACCTCGCCGTTCGCGCCGCACCTGGCCGAGGAGCTGTGGCGCAAGCTGGGCCACGACGACACGCTGGCCTACGCCGACTTCCCGGTGCCCGACCCGGCCCAGCTGGTGGCCGAGTCGGTCACCTACCCGGTGCAGGTCAACGGCAAGGTCCGCGGCCGGGTCGAGGTCGCGCCGGACGCGAGCGAGGAGACGGTACGCGCGGCAGCGCTGGAGTCGGTGGCCGAGGCGCTGGCGGGCCGGGAGCCCCGCAAGGTGATCGTGGTCGCCGGCCGGCTGGTCAGCGTCGTCGTCTGACCGTTCCACATGCAGGACAACGGCAGGGCCGTCGGGAGGTCGGGCACGCCGTACCGGAACAATCCGGTACGTGCCTGATCTCCCGGACGTCCTGACTGTCGCCCCGCTGAACTCCCGCCTGGACGCGACCGTGCGCCCACCGGGGTCGAAGAGCATCACCAACCGGGCGCTGCTCTGCGCCGCCCTGGCCCCGGGCACGTCGACGCTGACCGGGGCCCTGTTCGCGGACGACACCCGGGCGATGCTCGATGCGGTGGCCGGCCTGGGTGCCACCGTCGATGCGGACCCCGAGGCGGCCGTGATCCGGGTGACCGGCGTCGACCCCCGTACCGGATCAGCCGACGCCGCCGTCGACGCCCGGCAGTCCGGCACCACATCCCGTTTCATCCTGCCGGCGGCGGCGCTGCGTCCCGGCCGTACCGTGGTCGACGGCACCCCGCAGCTGCGTGCGCGCCCGTTCGGCCCGGTCCTGGACGCCCTGCGCGACCTGGGCGCGGAGGTCTCCACGACGGGGTTCCTGCCCGCGACTGTGCGTGGCCCGCTGCGCGGCGGTCCGGTGCAGGTCAGCGGTCACATCTCCAGCCAGTTCCTGTCCGGCCTGCTGATGGCCGGCCCCCTGATGGCCGACGGCCTCACCGTGGAGCTGACCTCCCCGCTGGTGTCGGTGCCGTACGTGGAGATGACCCGGGCGGTGATGGCAGCCTTCGGCGTACGCGTCGACGGCCTCACCGTGGCGCCGGGCACTTACCAGCCCACGGAGTACGCGGTGGAGCCGGATGCCAGCGCGGCTTCCTACTTCCTGGGCGCGGCGGCGATCGCGGGCGGCCGGGTGACGGTACGCGGGCTCGGCAGTTCGAGTCTGCAGGGCGATGTCGGCTTCGCGGACGTGCTGGGGCGGATGGGGGCGACTGTGACCCGCTCGGCCGACTCGTTGACGGTCAGCGCGGCGGGCCCTCTGCACGGGATCGACGTCGACATGTCCGATATTTCGGATACGGCGCAGACGTTGGCGGCGGTGGCGGTCTACGCGGACTCGCCGACCCGGGTGCGGGGGATCGGCTTCATCCGCGGCAAAGAGACAAATCGGGTGGCGGCGGTGGTGACCGAGCTGCGCCGGGCCGGGATCGACGCGGTGGAGGACGAGGACGGCTTCACGATCCGTCCGGGGGTGCCGCGGCCGACCCGGTTCGCCACGTACGAGGACCACCGGATGGCGATGAGTCTGTCGCTGCTGGGGTTGCGGTCGCCGGGGATCGAGATCGCTGACCCGGGTTGCGTGGCCAAGACGTACCCGCACTTCTTCACCGACCTCGCCGCGTTGAGCTGACCGCTCCGCTGCCGCTGCCCGCTGCACCGCCGTTGGCGCTTGATCTACGCGGCGTTGGAGATCTTGGTGGCCGATGGCCCTTATGGCGGCCAGAAATTTCCAAGGTCTCCGAGGCGGCCCGCAGGGGCCTGGGTGGCTTACCGGCCTGACGTGCTTCGGTCGCGTGTGCGTTGTCACGGGGAATGCGCTGTTGCCGGGGGAGAGCGCTTCGAGCGCTGTGGCGGGGGACAACGGGTTGAAAGGAGAACGGCCCGCCGGGGATGCGGCGGGCCGTGCGTCGTTTCTCCAGGTGCGTCGGCTCAGGCGGCCGCAGCGGCCGCCGCCGCGGCATCACGCCGGGCGGCCAGGCGCCACCGCAGCACGATCGTCGTCGTCAGGCCGATCCCGATCGCCGCCGGCGCCAGCGTCAGCGGGTTCATCGAGCCCGGCGAGGCCACCGCCGCGCCGATCACCGCGTACGAGACCGCGGACGGCACCGATGCCAGTGTCGTGCCGAGCAGGTAGCGCTTGCGGCACACCGATGTCGTGCCGTAGGCGTAGCCGATCAGGCCGAACGGGGCCAGCGGCAGGAAGCGGACCAGCAGCACCGCTGACAGGCCGCGGCGGTTCAGCCAGCCGTCCAGGCGGTCCAGTTTGCCGCCCGCCCGCGCGCCCAGGGCGCCTCGGCCGGCCCAGCGGCCCGCGTAGTAGGTCGCCACGGCGGCGATGATGGCCGCGGCCAGCGCGGTGGCCGCGCCGGTGGCCGGGCCGAGCAGGGCGCCGCAGGCCAGGGTGATTGCGGTACGGGGGACGAGCACCGACAGGAGCAGTCCGCCCACGACGGCGATCGCGACGGCTGCCGCCGGGCCGAGGCCCACGACCGAGTCCGCGATGGCCTGCAACGGCAGGACCGCTGCCGCCACGCCCAGGGCGGCGATGACGGCGGCGAGGATGCCGACGCGGGTGAGCCGGCGCCGCCAGCCGAGCGGGGTCGTCGGGTGCTGCGTGCTGACCTGAGGGTCCGTGGCGGGGGTGGCGATGCCCCGCGGGGCGATCAGGGTGTCAGTCATGCAGGCGTACCCCTAAGGTCTCGTCGGTCCAGGTCTGGTGATCGGCGCCTGTCGTGCTCAGGCGGCGCCTGCCGCGGCGAGCCGCTCGCCTCTGAGCCGGTCGGCCCAGGTGTCGTCGAGCGCTTGAAGACTATCCGCGCCGATCGCCCAGCGCAGTAGCAGATCGGCTATCGCTGGGTTGCGGGCCAGCGCCGGGCCGTGCGCGTAGGTGCCGAGGATCTTGCCGTGCCAGGCGCCCTCGGTCTGGCCGTCGTTGCCGATGCCGGCGGTCACCCGGGCCAGCGGTGCCACTCCGGGACCCAGGTGGGTCCGGCCGCCGTGGTTCTCGAATCCGGTCAACGGGGGCAACCCTAGCCGGGGATCGATGTCGCCGCGAACCTCGCCCACCGCGCGTGTCTCGCCCCGGTCCGAGCTGAGGTCGAGCAGGTCCAGGCCGGCGCACTTGGCGCCCTTGGCGAAGAACGAGCTGCCGAACAGCTGGTAGCCGGCGCACACGGCGAGCACGGCCGCGCCCTGGTGGACGGCCCGGTGCAGGCCGCCGTCGGCGATCAGCCGCTGGGCGGCCAGCGCCTGCGGGCCGTCCTCGCCGCCGCCGATCAGATAGATGTCGGCGGTGGTGGGCATGGCCTGGTCCGAGCGGACCTCATACGTCTCCACCGGGATGCCCCGCAGCGCCGCGCGGCGCCCCAGGATCAGCAGATTCCCCCGATCGCCGTACGTCGAGAGCAGGTCGGGATAGATCCAGACGATCCGCAGGGTGCTCTCAAGCATGGTTTTTCCTCGGTTTTCCGCTGCGGGCATGCTCAGTTGACACGGTCCAACTCCGCTCGGATGTCCTGGAACGCCGTGTAGTTGGCGATCACTTCTAGGCGACCGGGCGGGCTGGCCTGCACCGCCTCGTCGAAGGTATGCACGTGCCGGAAGGCGACATCGTTCACTTCGAGCCGCACGGCCAGGTCGTAGGCCCGGTCGCCGGTGATCAGCACCTGCCGGCCGCGCAGCGGGGAGAAGTCGACGTCGTAGAGCCAGGACGTGTCGAAGCCGTCGGGGTCGCGGGCGTTGATCGACAGCAGGGTGGGGGCCACCTCGGCCATGTCGAACGCCTCGAGCCAGCTGGCCGGGTTCTTGGCCAGCAGCAGCCGGATGTTGCGGCCGTCGCGTTCCACCTGGGCGTAGCGGCCCGCCACCGAGGAGACGCCGGCCAGCCGGGGGACGGCCTCTATCGGGCGGACGCCGAACTCGGCGGCCACGGCCAGCGCGGTGGCGGCGTTGCCCAGGTTGACGTGCCCGGGCAGCTGGAGCTTGACCAGGTGCCAGTCGCCGCGGGGGTCGATGACGCCGTCGTCCTCGACGGTCCACTGGGCCTGCGGGCGGCGCAGCGGGCATCCGGTGCAGCGCCAGTCGCCGTTGGCGCGTTCGATCGGGGAGCCGCACTCCGGGCAGACGAACGAGTCGTCGTGCCAGCGCTGGCCCGCGCTGAACCAGACGACATGCGCGGTGTTGACCGCCGCCCAGACCACCATCGGGTCGTCGGCGTTGGCGACCACGTGCACGTCGGGGTGGGCGGCCAGGGCGGTCCGCCACATCTGCGCCATCATGGCGACTTCCTTGGCCCGGTCGAGCTGGTCGCGCGAGAGGTTGAGCAGCGCCACCACCCGCGGGGTGGTCTCGTCGATGACCCGGGCCAGGTAGTGCTCGTCGACCTCGAGCACCGCGAACGGGGTGGCACCGGCCTTGGCCAGGGCCGAGGTGTGCCCGGTGGGCATGTTGGCGCCGAAGGAGTTGGTGGCGACCGGGCCCAGCACGCCGAGGGCGGCCGCGGTGAACCGGGTCGTGGTCGTCTTGCCGTTGGTGCCCGAGACCAGCGCGATCGCGCGGCCGGCGGCGAGGTTCTTCAGCAGGTCGGGATCGATCTTGAGACCGATCCACCCGCCGATCACCGAGCCGTCGCCGCGGCCGGCCGCCCGTGAGAGCGCCGCAGCGGTTCGCGACACGGAGGTCGCGACCTTGGCCCGTAGGGGCATCTTCCCGTCCGTCACGGCGACGAGGGTACCGGAAACGGACACTACGTCGAGTGGCCCCGGCTCCGACCTGTGGACAGCCGCCGCCGGACCGCCCCCTCGGCCGAACGGATGATCTCCGCTACGCCGCCCGTCGCCGAGTTTGCGCCGCTGGGGGCGTTTACGGTCACATTCTCCCGACCTCGGTCCGGCCCATGATCGACCCCGATGGGGCTTTTTATGTGTTGTGTTTCACCCGTAACCTTCGACCTAAAGTGATCACCCCATCACCAGGTGCACCGGCATTTGTCACGGCCTGGTTACAAACCGGACAGCGGCCCACGTGCCAAATACGGAGAGTAGTCAAGTCGAGCCCTGCAGTCCGCCGGGAAATCGGGTAGCAAGGGTGAGCCGGTGAGCGCCCGCTCGCCGCTCGCACCGCATCGGACCACGCCGAGCCCTGCCCCGGTCCGGGCGGCGCGACCACACGCACGCGTTCGACAACACAGGCATACGGGGGCAGGGACGGGGGACCCAGATTCGGTCCACGGGGCACGCGCCACTCGCGGCGTACCACGGGGACCTTGGGGTGAAGCCACCATCGGTGGCCGGGCAACCTTCCCGCCCGAACCCGACAGCTAACCTCGCAGGCGTGCCGGAGGGATCTCTCTACCGTGCACGAAAGCACCTCGCACCGGCGTCGTCGTACCGTCGGCACCGGTCCCATCGCTCTGTCCCTGGGTCTCAGCCTCGCTGCCAGCCAGCTGATCGGCACCCCGGCGGCCTCCGCCGCTCCGGCGCCCGTCACGGCGGCCGCGGCGGCAGCCGTCAAGCCCAAGCTCACGAATTCCTACAACAGGAAGACGCTGAAGAAGGGTCAGACGGTCCGGGTCACCGCGAAGCTCATCAACCCGAAGACCGGCAAGGGCGTCAAGAGCGTCAAGGTCAAGCTGCAGATCAGGGGCGGCAAGTCGTGGAAGACCTGGGTCACCCGGTCGACCGACTCCAAGGGCGCGGTCTCGATCCTGACCAAGCCCGGCTCGTCGCTGTACTACCGCACCGTCTTCTCCGGCGGTAAGGGCTACACCTCGACGCGCAGCGGCCAGACCAAGATCACCGTGAAGACGCAGAACAAGGCGGCCAAGGTGCTGGCCGAGGCGGCCAAGCACAAGGGCGCGCCGTACAAGTTCGGTGCTTCCGGGCCGAACCGGTTCGACTGCTCCGGCTACACCATGTACGTCTACAAGAAGGCCGTCGGCAAGAAGCTGCCGCACAAGGCCAACTCGCAGCAGCGGTACGGCAAGGCCGTCGGCAAGGGCAGCAAGAAGGCCGGCGACCTCCTGGTCTTCCGCTCCGGCTCCTACGGCACCCACGTCGGCATCTACGCCGGCGGCGGCTACATGTGGGCCGCACCGCACACGGGTGACAAGGTCAAGAAGCAGAAGGTCTACGGCAAGAACTACGTCGTGCGCCGCCTCGTCTGAGTTCGGCTCAGCGGTACGGTCACCGACAGCGCAAGTAAGAGCAGTACGACAGTTCAGTGGGGGGGGGGGGGGGGGGGGGGGGGGGGGGCCGACCCGCCCCCCCCCCCCCCCTGTCCGTGTCTTACGCCGCCCCACCCACCCTGACCACCCAACAACGC
>NZ_JBVJIR010000001.1:798350-902718 GCF_055586185.1 Actinoplanes sp. NPDC051405 | reverse complement strand
GTCGTGCTGCGGGTCTGGGTCCCCTCCCCCCCACCCCCCCCCCCCCACCCACCCCCCCCCCCCCCCCCCCCCCCCCCCCCCCCCCCCCCCCCCCCCCCCCCCCCCCCCCCCCCCACTGTCATGTCCGCTCCACTTTCTCCTCCACTTTCCTCCCCGGTGGGGTGCCGAAGGGCAGCCGAGCCTTCCCCAACGCCCGAATTCGGGGGACTTTCGTGCCCGGGTGGGCGGCATGTCGGAAAGTGGACCATGGTGCGGCCCGCCCGGCCCTCCACTTCCACTCCACCGGCTCTGACGTGCGGATTCATCCGCGAATCGGGTTCGCGGAAGCTGTCATTCTGGTTGCGAGTGGAGGGAAGTGGAGTAGAGTGGAGCGCAGTGGCAGGGCCTGAGGAGGAGCTGAATCCGAGGGGATTTGCCGGCCCAGACGACAGGTGATCCGCACAGAGCTGGCTCTGCGGCGGCGCCCGGGGCAGGGGGGTTGGGCCGATGTTCCTCGGCACGCACACCCCGCGCCTGGACGACAAGGGCCGACTGATCCTTCCGGCGAAGTTCCGCGACGAGTTGGCGGGAGGTGTCGTGATCACCAAGGGGCAGGAGCGTTGCCTGTACGTCTTCCCGATGCCGGAGTTCCAGCGGATCGCCGACCAGCTGCGCGAACAGCCGGTCACCCACAAGGCCGCCCGGGCCTACAGCCGGGTGTTCTTCGCCAGTGCGCACGACGAGATCCCCGACAAGCAGGGCCGGGTCACCATCCCGGCGCATCTTCGGGAGTATGCGGCGCTGAACCGCGAGCTCGTGGTGATCGGCGCGAGCACGCGGGTGGAGATCTGGGACAAGCAGTCCTGGGAGCAGTACCTCTCGGCGAGCGAGGACGACTTCGCCGACATCGAAGAGGGGGTGCTGCCCGGCGGATTGTGAGGCGTGGCACCTGTGGGCCAGTGAAACGGCCCGGACGTCACTGCCGCCGTACTGCGAGATCTCCAGCCGCTCCCGCTCCTGGCGCCTCTTCCCCGGTGCCAGGCGTGTGTCCGGTCGGGCGCGCCCGATGGCAACGGGCACGAGCGGATGGGGATCTGGCGGTACGGACGGACGACCGGGTGGTGCCGGCACCGGGGATCGGTGCGGGTCGGACCGGGTGAGCGCGGAAAGAGCAGGCAATGGGGGTCAGGATGGGCGAGCTTCGCGGCACACACGTGCCGGTGCTGCTCGAGCGCTGCCTCGAGTTGCTCGCTCCGGCGCTCGCGTTGCCGGGTGCGGTGCACGTGGACTTCACCCTGGGCCTGGGCGGGCACGCCGAGGCCGTGCTGGAACGGCACCCGGACGTGGTCCTGATCGGACTCGACCGGGACACCGAGGCGCTCGCGCACTCCCGGCAGCGGCTGGCGCGGTTCGCGGACCGGACCCACTTCGTGCACGCGGTCTACGACGAGCTGCCGGCGGTGCTGGCCGACCTCGGCTACCAGCACTTCCACAGTGGCCTGTTCGACCTCGGTGTCTCGTCGCTCCAGCTGGACGAGCCGGACCGTGGGTTCGCCTACGCCCGGGACGCTCCGCTGGACATGCGGATGGACCAGTCGCGCGGGATCACCGCGGAGGAGGTCGTCAACGGCTACGAGCCCGGCGAGCTCGTCCGCATCCTGCGGGTGTACGGCGAGGAGAAGTTCGCCACCCGGGTCGTCTCGGCGATCGTCAAGGAGCGGGCGAAGGGCCGGATCGTCTCGTCGTCCCGCCTCGCGGACCTGGTCCGGGACGCCATCCCGGCCGCCGCGCGGCGAACGGGTGGAAATCCCGCGAAAAGAACGTTTCAGGCGCTACGTATTGAGGTAAATGCGGAACTCGCCGCGGTCGAGGCGGCGGTTCCCGCGGCATTGGACAGCTTGGCCCCGAAGGGGCGCCTTGTGGTGATGTCGTATCAATCGTTGGAGGACCGGATCGTCAAGCGCGCCTTCGCCGCGAGGGCGCGCAGCACCGGGCCGATCGACCTGCCGGTCGAACTGCCCGGAACGGGCCCTTCGGTGCGGCTCCTGACCCGCGGGTCGGAGCTGCCCAGCGCGGCGGAGGTGGCGGAGAACCCGCGGGCGGCTTCGGTGAAGCTGCGCGCGGTGGAACGGATCGACCAGCACGACCAGACGGCAGGGACCGCCCGCGAACGGTCCCGACTGTCTACAACGCACGGGGGACAAGGGCGGTTACGCCCGGGGGAACGCCAGGAGGGGGAGGGGCATTGAGCGAGCGCATGACCACTGCGCCGCGGTCGGGGGGCCGGACCACGGAGCAGGTTGGCAAGGGCCGGCGCACGCCGGCCGGCAAGACGACCGGTACGACCACGGGCGGAGGCGTCCGGGGGGCACGCCGCAACCCGACGGCCGGTACCAACCGGGACAGCGCTGTGCAGAACAGCGCCGTCCAGGGCGCCACCGCCCTCAAGCTCAACACCGAGCAGCAGCGTGACCCGATCACGACCCCGCGCCTGCGGGTGGCGCCGCCCGCGCCGATCAACGCTCCGCGCGCGCCGTTCATCGCGCTCGTGGTGGCGGTCGTCGTGGCCGGCGTGCTCGGCATCCTGCTGATCAACACCAAGACGGCGGAGAACTCGTTCCGGATCGACACGCTGCAGAAGCAGCAGGCCAAGCTGGACAGCCAGCAGCAGGAGCTGGAGAACGAGATCGCCGCCAACAACAGCCCGGGCAGCCTGGACGCCGCCGCCCGCCGGCTGGGCCTGGTCAAGGCCGACAACCCGGCGTACATCCGGCTGCCCGACGGCAAGGTCTTCGGGGTGCCGAAGCCGGGCAGCGGCGAGGTGGCCGTGACCGCGCAGGAAACCGCCACCTCGGCGACCGGGCGGTAACGCATGCCGCCCCGCGCCGACGGGACACCGCGCCGGGGCCAGGAGCCCCGGCGCGGCGCTTCTGCTGACCTGCCGCCGGCCGACAGCTCCGGGCGTGAGGACGACCGGGCCCGCGGTTTCGGCGGCATCGGCGACGCGCGGGCTTACACACCGCGCGGCCGGACCGTGCGCGAGGGAGACCAGCGCACCCGGTCGCCGCGTACGGGTCGCAACACCGATCCGTTCCGTCCCGCGCTGCAGGTCCTGGACGGCGGCCGGCCGGCCCGTGACCGGCGCCGCGAGGCCGAGGACGACCAGGAGCCGCCGTCGCACCCGGCCCGGGAAGAGCGGGGCCGGGAGAAGCAGGGCCGCGAGTCGCGGGCCCGCGCGAAGCAGGACCGCGAGACGCGCGACCGCGAGACGCAGGACCGTGAGACGGAAGGCCGCGGGACGCGGGACCGTGAGACGCAAGGCCGCGGGACGCGGGACCGTGAGACGCAAGGCCGCGGGACGCGGGACCGTGAGACGGAAGGCCGCGGGACGCGGGACCGTGAGACGCAAGGCCGCGGGACGCGCAGCCGCGAGTTGCCGGATCAGCGGGCGGAGAAGCTCACTCGCGAGCCGCGGGGGCGCGCCACTGAGGACCGTGCCGCCGACGCGCGGTCCGGCAGGCCTCGCGCCGCCGACGGTCGTGGTGCCCAGAGCCGGAGCACCCAGAGTCGTACGGCCCAGAGCCGTGCGGCCCAGGGCGGGGCCGCCCAGAGCAGGGCCGCTCAGAGCAGGGCCGCCCAGGACCGTTACGACGAGGACGAGTGGGACGAGGCGCCACGCCGGGGCGGCCGGGCCACTGCCGGTGCCACCCGGTCGCGTTCGACCGCCAATCCGCGGCGGGGCGCTGCTGGTGCCCGTACCGAAGCAAGTGCCCGGACCGGCCGCGAGCGCAAGGTCGCCGTCCCGCCCGGACCCCGGCGTGGGCCGGCCGGACGTCCGGCCCGGTCCTCGGCGCCGGCCCGGCCCGGCACCCGCCGGCCCGCACCGCTGATCCCCGCCGAGCCGCCGCGGCTCGCCAACGGCACCCGCCGGCTGCGGCTGGGCACCGTGCTCGCGCTCACCCTGTTCGTGGCGATCGGGGTACGGCTGGTCGTGCTGCAGGTCGGTGGTTCCACCGCGGCCGCGGAGAGCCTGCTCGAGCAGCGCCAGAAGCGCCTCACCGAGGTGGTGCTCCCGGCGCCGCGTGGCAGCATCCTGGACAGCTCCGGGGCGGTGCTCGCGCACAGCGTCGAGGCGCGGTACATCTACGCCGACCCCGAGATGATCAAGGATCCGGTGGTCGCGGCCGCCAAGCTCTCCCCGAAGCTGGGCATCCCGCCGTCCAAGCTGATCTCGCTCATGGCGAAGAAGAAGCGGCCCGGCGGCGGCCCGTCCCGCTTCGAGTACCTGGCCCGCGGGGTCGACATCGCGGTCGCCGACGAGATCGCCGCGATGAAGATCCCCGGCATCAGCTCCGACCGTGACGAACGCCGGGACATCCCGGGCGCCGACCTCGCGGCCAACCTGATCGGCTTCACCGGCGACGACCACACCGGGCTCGAGGGCCTCGAGGCCCGCTACGACGAGCTGCTGCGCGGCACCGACGGCAAGCGGGTGTTCGAGATCGGCCGCGGTGACCTGGCCAAGGAGATCCCGGGCGGCTACCACCGGCAGGACGACGCCTCGCCCGGCTCGTCGATCCAGCTGACCATCAACCGCGACCTGCAGTTCGAGGTGCAGCGGGTGCTGAGCCAGCAGGGTGAGAAGAGCAACGCGACCGTGGCCGCCGCCGTGGTGATGAACGCCAAGACCGGCGAGGTGCTGGCCCAGGCGAGCTACCCCGCCTACAACGCGGCCAAGCCCGGCGACTTCAAGCCCCGGGACCGGGAGGACGTGGCGACCAGCGTCATCGCCGACCCGGGCTCGACGCACAAGGCGTTCACCATCGGCGCGGCCCTGGAGGAGGGCGTCATCACCCGGGACTCGCTCATCACGGTGGGCCCGGGCCTCAAGCGCGGCGGCTACGACTTCGTGGACACCCACCGTCAGCCGTCCGGCACCCGGCTCACCATCCCGGGTGTGCTGGCGTACTCGTCCAACGTGGGCACGATCCGCATCGCCGACAAGCTCGGCAAGGCCAAGCTGTACGAGTATCAGCAGCGCTTCGGCCTCGGCCGGGCCACCAACGAGGGCATGCCGGGCGAGGCGACCGGCAAGCTGCTGGCCCCCGACGAGTGGAGCGGTTCGGCGTCCGGCTCGGTGCCGATCGGCATGAGCGTCGACGCCACCCTGATCCAGATGACCGCCGGGTACGGCGCCATCGCCAACGACGGCACCTACATCCAGCCGCACCTCATCAAGGCGACCATCTCCGGCAAGAACGGCTCGGTCGTCCCGGCCCCGGCGCCGGAGACCCACCGGGTGCTCAGCGCCGGCACGGCCCGGCAGCTGCGCGAGATGATGGAGTCGGTGGTCGACGCCGAGGGCGGCACGGGTGGCCTGGCCAAGGTCGACGGTTACCGGGTCGCGGGCAAGACCGGCACCGGCAAGATGCTGGTCGAGGGCCAGTACACCAAGCACAACGCCGGCTCGTTCATCGGCATGGCGCCGGCCGAGGACCCGCAGTTCGTCATCGGGGTCTTCGCCGACGTGCCCGACGGCACCGGCGGCGACGTGGCCGCTCCGGCGTTCAGCAAGATGATGTCCTCCGCGCTGCGCCACTACCGGGTGCCGCCGTCGGGTAACCCGGAGCCGACCTTCAAATTGAAGGGGTAGGCGTACCGATGGCGTTCGCAGCGGGATGCCGGCCACGGGGTAGGGTCTGACGCCGTGTCCGGCATTCCCCGTCCCCAGACAGTCCGGCCCTCTCGGCTGGCCGACCTCGCGGCGCTGATCAGCGCCGAGCTGGTCGGTCCCGATGCCGAGGTCAGCGGCGTCACGCACGCCAGCGGCGAGGTGCAGCCGGGTGACCTCTACGCCGCGTTGCCCGGTGCCCGCCGGCACGGCGCCGAGTTCTGCGGTGCCGCCGCGGAGGCCGGTGCGGTCGCCGTGCTCACCGACCCGGCCGGCCGCGACGCCGCGGTCGCCGCCGGGCTGCCGGTGCTCGTCGTGGCCGACCCCCGGGCCGTCCTCGGGGCCGCCGCGTCGCGGATCTACGGCGACCCGACCGAGCGGCTCACCGTCATCGGGCTGACCGGCACCGCCGGCAAGACCTCGACGGCGTACCTGGTCGAGTCGGGGCTGCGGGCCGCCGGGCTGACCACCGGGCTGATCGGCACCGTCGAGACCCGCCTCGGCGACCTGGTCGTGCAGAGCGTGCGCACCACCCCCGAGGCCACCGACCTGCACGCGATCCTCGCCGCCGCCCTGGAGCGCGGGGTCACCGCCGTGGTCATGGAGGTGTCCAGCCACGCGCTGGCCATGGGCCGGGTCGGCGGGGTCCGCTTCACCGTCGGCGGCTACACCAACTTCGGCCTGGACCACCTCGACTTCCACGCCGACGCCGACGACTACTTCGCGGCGAAGGCGAAGTTGTTCGACGGCCGGTGCCGCTTCGAGGTGCTCAACGCGGACGAGCCGGCCCTGCTGCCGCTGCGCAAGCCGGCCACCATCACGTACTCCGCCGCCGGGGACACCGCGGCCACCTGGTCGGCGAGCGACATCGCCGGCGACGCGTTCGGGCAGCGCTTCACCGCGCACGGGCCGGCCGGGGCGGTGCGCGCGGGTGTGGCGCTGCCGGGCCGGCACAACGTGGCCAACGCGCTGCTGGCGCTCTCCTGCCTGGTCGCGGCCGGCATCGACGCGCAGGTCGCCGCCGACGGCATCGCCGCCTGCCCGGGCGTGCCGGGCCGGCTGGAACGGGTCGACTCGCCCGGCGACGTGTTCGGCGTGGTCGACTACGCCCACAAGCCCGACGCGATCGTGGCCGCGCTGGCCGCGCTGCGGGAGCTCGCGACGGCCCGCGGCGGGCACCTGGTCTGCGTGATCGGCGCCGGTGGCGACCGGGACCGCGGCAAACGCCCGCTGATGGGTGCGGCCGCGGCCCGCGGCGCCGACCTGGTCGTCGTCACCGACGACAACCCGCGCACCGAGGACCCGGCCGGGGTCCGTGCCGCGGTCCGCCAGGGCGCCGAGCAGGCCGGTGCGGCTGCGAAGATCATCGAGGTGGCCGGCCGCCGGGCCGCGATCGACGAGGCGGTACGCCTGGCCGGTCCCGGCGACGTGGTGGCCGTCCTGGGCAAGGGACACGAGCGAGGCCAGGAGGTGAACGGCGAGGTGCTGCCGTTCGACGACCGGATCGAGCTGGCCGCGGCGCTGGCCGTACGCGCGGGCGGTGCCGCTTGATCCGGATGACCCTGGACGAGATCGTCGAGATCACCACCGGCCACCTCGTCAACGCCGATCCGGCCGCCACCGTCACCGCGGCGGTCGAGTACGACACCCGGGCGTTGCAGCCCGGTGGCCTCTTCGTCGCCTTCGCGGGTGAACGGGTGGACGGTCACGACTTCGCCGCCGCGGCCGTCGCCGCCGGTGCCGTGGGCGTGCTCGGCACCCGTGACACCGGGCAGCCGGGGATCATCGTCGACGACCCGCTGCGGGCGCTGGCCGCGCTGGCCACGGTGGCCGTACGGCGGTTGCCCGAGCTGACGATCGTCGGGCTCACCGGCTCGTCGGGCAAGACGACGACCAAGGACTACATCGGGCAGCTGCTGGCCCGTCTCGGCCCGACCGTGGCGCCCGCCGGTTCGCTCAACAACGAGCTCGGCTTCCCGTACACGGTGCTCAAGGCGGACCCGGCGACCCGGTTCCTGGTGCTGGAGATGGGCGCCCGGGGCATCGGGCACATCCGCTACCTGACCGACATGGCCCGGCCCCGGATCGGTGCGGTGCTCAACGTGGGCGCCGCGCACATCGGCGAGTTCGGTTCCGTCGAGGGCACCGCGCGGGCCAAGGGTGAGCTGGTCGAGGCGCTCGGCGAGGACGGTGTCGCGGTGCTCAACGCCGACGACCCGCTGGTCGCTGCGATGGCCTCGCGCACGGCGGCCCGGGTCGTGTTCGTGGGCGAGTCCGGGACGGCCACCGTACGGGCGGTGGATGTGACGCTGGACGAGCGCGGGCGGGCGGCGTACACGCTGGTCACTCCCGCCGGGTCGGCGCCGGTGCAGCTGGCCGTGACCGGCCGCCACCAGGTCGGCAACACCCTCGCCGCCGCGGCCGTCGCGCTGGAGGCCGGGATGGCGCCGGCCGCCGTGGCCGCCGCGCTGGGTGAGGTCGGCATCGTCTCCGGCCGCCGGATGGACGTCTTCGACACCCCGGATGGCGTGACAGTCATCGACGACTCGTACAACGCCAACCCGTCGTCGACCGCCGCGGCGCTGCGGGCTCTCGCCGCGCTCGGGGAGGGCCGGCGCACCACAGCTGTGCTCGGTTACATGGCCGAGCTCGGTCAGTTCGAGACTTCGGGACACGAGGAGGTCGGCCGGCTCGCCGCCGAGCTGGGAGTCGACAGGGTGATAGCGGTCGCGGACAATGCCGCCCCGATCCTCGACGGCGCGGCAACGGTGCCCGCCTGGAAGGGCGAGGCGGTGCTCGCGGCCGACCAGGCGGCGGCCGTCGCGGTGCTGCGGGGCGACCTGCGGCCGGGCGACGTCGTGCTGGTCAAGGGATCGCGGTACCGGACGTGGGAGGTGGCCGACGCGCTGCGCGCGGATCCGGCCACGCAGGAGGTAAGCCCGTGAGGGCAGTCATCGTCGCGGCCGCGGTCGCGTTCATCATCTCACTCTTCGGCACTCCGCTGGCCATCCGCGTGTTCACCGCGCTGAAGGCCGGCCAGCCGATCCGGGCCGTCGGCCCGGCCAGCCACCAGGGCAAGAAGGGCACCCCCACGATGGGCGGGGTGGCGTTCATCTTCGCCACCGTGCTGGCCTACGTGGCCGGGCACATCGCCCTGACCACGCTGCCGTCGGAGCAGATCGCCCAGGTCCAGCCGACGATGACGGCGCTGGTCCTGCTCGGGCTGTTCGTCTTCTGCGGCGCCGTCGGCTTCCTCGACGACTTCATCAAGGTCCGCCGGCGCAACTCCGCCGGCCTCAGCGCCAAGGGCAAGCTGCTCGGCCAGCTGCTGGTCGGTGGCGGCCTGGGCGTCGCGGCGCTGTACGTGCCCAGCACCAACGGCCAGACGGTGGCGAGCGAGCACATCTCGTTCATCCGCGACATCAGCTTCCTCGACGTCGGCAAGGTCGGCTCCGTGCTGGTCTTCGTCTTCGTCATCATGTCGATGTCCAACGGCGTCAACCTCACCGACGGCCTGGACGGGCTGGCCACCGGCGCGTCGATCCTGGTGCTGGGGGCGTACGGGCTGATCGGGTTCTGGCAGTACCGGCACTGGTGCGGTGACGACACGTACGTGGCCAACCCGGCGAACTACTGCTACGAGGTCCGCGACCCGTTGGAGGTCGCGTTGATCGCGGCCGCGGCGGCCGGGGCCTGTGTCGGCTTCCTGTGGTGGAACACGTCGCCGGCCCGGATCTTCATGGGCGACACCGGCGCGCTGGGCCTCGGCGGCCTGATCGGCGGTCTCGCGATGGCGACCCGGACGACGCTGCTGTCGATCATCATCGGTGGCCTGTTCGTCATCATCACGATGTCCGTGGTCATCCAGATCATCTCGTTCAAGACCACCGGCAAGCGGGTCTTCCGGATGTCGCCGCTGCAGCACCACTTCGAGCTGGCCGGCTGGAGCGAGGTCAACATCGTGGTCCGGTTCTGGATCGTGGCCGGCATCTGCGTGGCCATCGGTCTGGGCCTGTTCTACAGCGACTTCCTCGCGGTGATGGGATAGATCTCTCGCGACACGCCAGCTTCGCATCCCGGGGCTGGCGTGTCGCGCCACCATGATGGTCACCATGGGCGAGGACAAGGTAGACACCCGGCCCGCGGTCACCGTGTCGCCGGCGGCGACCGTGCAGCCCGCCGCGCCCGCCGCCCGGCCCCGGTCGCTCAGCCAGCAGCTGCTGCCCGCGGTGCACGGCATGCTGGCCCGGCCGCTGTCGTCGTACTACCTGCTGCTCGCCAGCTCCGGTCTGCTGCTGCTGATCGGCCTGACCATGGTCTTCTCCGCGACCAGCGTCAAGGCGTACGCCGAGGACGGCAGTGCGTTCTCCGCCATCCGCAACCAGCTGATCTTCGCCGTGCTGGGCCTGGTCGGCTTCTGGGTCTGCCAGCGGCTGCCCGCGAGCACCCTGCGCTTCCTCGGCAAGTACGTGCTCGGCGCGGCCATCGTGCTGCTGGTCCTGCTGGACCTGCTGATGGCGATGCGCTCGGTCGGCATGATCGAGGCGGATCCGCAGACCGGCATCGTCGCCCTGGGCCCGCTGAAGGCCAAGTTGCTGTGGCTCTACATCGGCCCGATCGGCATCCAGCCGTCCGAGATCGCCAAGATCGGCGTGGTGCTCTGGGGCGCCGACATCATCGCCCGCAAGGGCGCGGCGCTGGGCCACTGGCGCGAGCTGGCGATGCCGCTGTTCCCACTGGTCGGCCTGCTGTTCGTGCTGGTCGGCTACAACGACCTGGGCACCATGCTGGTGCTGCTCTCGCTGGTGATCGGGCTGCTGTGGGCCGCCGGGGTCCGGATGCGGGTCTTCGCCGCCCTCGGGGTGCTCGGCCTGTCCGGCATCGGCCTGCTGATCGCCGCGGCGTCGCGCGGGGCCGGCTCCGGCGCGGTCGGCGAGGAGAACTACCGGCTGGCCCGGATCACCGTGCTGTTCAAGCCGCTCGAGGACTGCCACTCCGACTTCTGCTACCAGATGGTGCAGGGCCGCTCGGCGATCTACGAGGGCGGCTGGTTCGGCGTCGGGCTGGGCAAGGGCGCCCTGAAGTGGAACTGGCTGCCCGCGGCCGACAACGACTTCATCTACGCCGTCGTGGCCGAGGAGCTCGGGGTGGTCGGCTGTGCCGTCATCCTGGCGCTGTTCGCGGTGCTGGCGTACACCGGCTTCCGGATCGCGCGCCGGGTCGACGACCCGTTCCGCCGGCTGGCCGCCACCGGCATCACCACCTGGCTGGTGGCCCAGGCCGTGATCAACATCGGTGGGGTGGTGGGCCTGCTGCCGATCACCGGGCTGCCGCTGCCGTTCATCTCCACCGGTGGCAGCGCCCTGGTCGTGACGCTGGCCGCGATCGGCATCCTTGCCTCCTTCGCCCGCGCCGAGCCGGACGCCGCCCGGGCCCTGCACGCCCGTCCGCCCGCCCGATGGGTACGGCTACTCTGGGCCCCGCTGCCGCCGCTCCCCCCGCCGCGGCGGCCGGCCAAGCCGCGCCCGCCCGCCCGGTGATCGGGCATCCGGGCACCAGATCCGGCGGGGGAGAACTGGAGACCGTGATGGGTCTGCTGCGGTCTGTCGTGCTCGCCGGGGGAGGCACCGGCGGTCACATCTACCCGCTGCTCGCCTTCGCCGACGCCCTGCGCCGCCACTTCCCCGAGGTGCGGATCACGACGCTGGGCAGCCCGAAGGGCATGGAGAACGAGCTGATCCCGCCGGCCGGCTACGACCTGCGGGTCATCCCGGCGTTCCAGCTGCCCCGCGCGCTCAACCTGAACCTGCTGCGCACCCCGGACCGGATGTACAAGTCGGCGCACGCGGCCGGTCAGATCCTCGACGAGGTGCAGGCGGACGTGGTGGTCGGCTTCGGCGGTTACGTGTCGGTGCCGGCGTACCTGGCGGCCTGGCGGCGCGAACTGCCCATCGTCATCCACGAGGTGAACGTGCCGCCGGGGGTGGCCAACCGGATGGGCATGAAGTTCACCAAGAACATCGCGGTGGGCTTCCCGACCCAGCCGCAGCAGGCCGAGTCGCTGCGCGACGCCCGGGTCGTCGGCGTGCCGCTGCGCACGTCCATCACCCGGATGGACCGGCACGCGCTGCGCCCGCAGGCCCTGGCCCACTTCGGGCTGCGCCCCGACCTGCCGGTGCTGTTCGTCTCCGGTGGCTCGTCCGGCGCCCGCACGATCAACCTGGCGGTGGCCGGCGCGGCCAAGAAGCTGGCCCACGCGGGCATCCAGGTGCTGCACGTGCAGGGCGGGCGCAACGACCCGTTCGAGATCCCCAGCGATCTGCCGGTGCCGTACGTGGTGGTGCCGTACCTGTCCGACATGAACCTGGGCTACGCCGCCGCCGACCTGATGCTGTGCCGGGGCGGCGCGATCACCGTCGCCGAGACCACCGCGATCGGCATGCCGGCGATCTACGTGCCGTACCCGTTCAGCAACCAGGAGCAGAAGCGCAACGCCCTGCCCGTGGTCGAGGCCGGCGGCGGTCTGCTGGTGGACAACGCCGAGCTGACCCCGGAGTGGGTCGAGCGTACGGTCATCCCGCTCGCCCGGGACCCGCGGCGCCTCGCCACAATGGGTGCCGCGGCGGGCGGCTACGGCCGCCGCGACGGCGACGAGGCCCTGCTCGACTTCGTGTGCGAGGCAGTGGCCCGCCGATGAGCCGTTCTACAACTAGGGGAGTGGTCCTGTGAACACGGCGGAACTGACGCCGGCCGGCGAGTTGACCGCCGAGCAGCTGGGCACCGTCCACCTCATCGGCATCGGTGGCGTGGGTATGGGCGGCCTGGCCCGGCTGCTGCTGACCCGGGGTGTCCCGGTCTCCGGCAGCGAGCTGCGGGAGTGGCCGGCCCTGGCCGCGCTGCGCGCGCTCGGCGGCACGGTGCACATGGCGCACGAGGCGTCCAACCTCGACGGTGTCGACACGGTCGTCTACTCGACGGCGATCCCGCAGGACCACGTCGAGATCGTCGAGGCGCGCCGGCGCGGGCTGCGGGTGCTGCACCGGTCCGAGGCGCTGGCCGCTGCCATGACCGGGCGCCGCACGATCGCGGTGGCCGGCACCCACGGCAAGACCACCACCACGTCGATCATGACGGTGATCCTGCAGCACGCCGGCGAGGACCCGTCGTTCGTGATCGGCGGCGAGATCTCCGCGGCCGGCTCCAACGGCCACCACGGCTCCGGCAGCTACTTCGTGGCCGAGGCCGACGAGAGCGACAAGTCGTTCCTGATCTACCGGCCGCACGTCGCCATCATCACCAACATCGAGGGCGACCACCTCAACAACTGGGGTGACCTGGCCGGGCTCAAGGCGGGCTTCCTGGAGTTCGCCGAGCTGACCGACGCGGACGGCTTCGTGGTCACCTGCGCCGACGACGAGGGCGTGCAGGAGCTGATCGGCGCGCTGCGGGCCGCCGGCCGCACGGTCTACACGTACGGCGAGTCGGAGGGCGCCGACCTGCGGATCACTGACGTGGTCTCCTCCGTGCAGGGCGTGCGTTACCAGGCCACGCTGGACGGCAAGCCGCTCGGCGAGATCACGCTGGCGCTGCCCGGCCGGCACATGGGCCTCAACGGCGCCGCGGCGGTGCTGACCGCGATGCGGCTGGGCATCCCGCTGCAGAAGATCACCGAGGCGCTCAGCTCCTTCCCCGGGGTGCGGCGGCGTTTCGAGCGCAAGGGCACGGTCGCCGGGGTGCGCGTCTACGACGAGTACGCGTACCACCCGACCTCGGTCAAGGCGGCTCTGCGGACGCTGCGCGAGGTGGCCGGGGACGGGCGGCTCGTGGTGGTGTTCCAGCCGTACCGGGTCTACCGCACCCGTGACCTGCAGACCGAGCTGGCCGAGGGGCTGGCCCTGGCCGACGAGGTGATCGTCATGGAGGTCTTCGGGCCCGGCGAGCAGCGCGGTCCCGGTGAGGGCGGCGTCGCGCTGACCGCGGCCGTCGACCTGCCGGCGGAGCACAAGGTCTTCGTGCCGTCGTGGGAGGACGTGCCCGCCGAGGTGCTGCGGCGCAGCCGGCCCGGCGACGTCGTGGTCACCATGGGCGCGCCGCCGATCTCGATGATGGGTGACGAGTTGCTGGCCGCCCTGGCCGAGGCCTGACCGGACCGGGAGAACGCATGAGCGACGGCGGGGGCGGGCGCAGCTGGCGGTTGGTGCGGGCGGACACGGATGCCGTGCCGACCTCGGTCCGGCGGTTCATGGCCCGCGCCCGGCGGCGCAAGCTGCGCGCGGCGCTGCCCTGGGCGGTCACGGCGGGCGTGCTGCTGGTCGTGGGGGCGGTCGCCTGGATCGTGTACGGCACGTCGGTGCTGGGCGTGCGCCAGGTCGAAGTGGTCGGCACCGATTCGCTCACGCCGCTGCAGGTCAAGGAGGCTGCCGCCGTACGGATGAAGCAGCCCCTGGCCGGCGTCGACCTGGACCGGATCCGGGGCCGGGTGGAGGGATTGCCCGCGGTTGACCGCGCCGTGGTCTCCCGCAGCTGGCCCGGGACCGTCGTGATCGAGGTCGTGGAGCGCACGCCCGTCGCCGCCGTGGCGGCGGGCAAGAATTTCACCCTGATCGACGGTGAGGGCGTCGCCTACCGCACGGTCTCGCGGCGCCCGCCCGGCCTGCCGCTGGCGCAGCTCACCGCGCCCGGCCCGGACGACATCAACACCCGGTCGGCGCTCACCGTGCTGTCGTCGCTGACCGCCGAGCTGCGCGAGCAGGTCGTCTCGATCTCCGTCCTGGCCCCCGCGCAGGTACGGCTGGGGTTGCGCAAGGACCGCGAGGTCTTCTGGGGTGACGAGACGCAGAGCGAGCGGAAGGCTCAGGTGGCGACCGTGCTGCTCGAGCGCAAGGGCGACACGATCGACGTGAGCGCCCCGGACGTGGTGACCATCCGCTAACCGGACAAAGATGGCCGAACGGCGCATTCCGTCCAAGGTTACGGCTGAGTCGGATACTCGCCACGTAAGCGGACGCCGACACGCCGCGTCGGTCCTTGGTTGTCGCCTGTCCGCCGCTTACGTTGCCCCGAGAGGTTCGAGTAGTTGACATAACACTAAGCCTCTAGTAGAGGGTGAGGGTTTCCTCGCCCTCCCTTGTACGGCGCGGGTATCGATGGCGGTTCTTGGCCGGACCGCTGGGGCCCTCGACACCCACAACCCTGAAGGGAAGGCTGAGCCCGATGACACCTCCGCACAACTACCTTGCGGTCATCAAGGTCGTCGGCATCGGCGGCGGCGGCGTCAACGCCGTGAACCGCATGATCGAGGTTGGGCTCAAGGGAGTCGAATTCATCGCGATCAACACCGATGCGCAGGCGCTGCTGATGAGCGACGCCGACGTCAAGCTCGACGTGGGCCGCGAACTCACCCGCGGCCTCGGCGCCGGCGCGCAGCCGGACGTCGGCAAGAACGCCGCCGAGGACCACCGCGACGAGATCGAGGAAGTCCTCAAGGGCGCCGACATGGTCTTCGTGACCTGCGGCGAGGGCGGCGGCACGGGCACCGGGGGCGCGCCCGTGGTCGCCAACATCGCCCGCAAGCTGGGCGCCCTGACCATCGGCGTGGTGACCCGGCCGTTCTCGTTCGAGGGCAAGCGCCGCCAGGTGCAGGCCGAGGCGGGCATCGACGAGCTGCGCAACCAGTGCGACACCCTCATCGTGATCCCGAACGACCGGCTGCTCGCCCTGGGCGACCGCGGCATCAGCATGATGGACGCCTTCCGCCAGGCCGACCAGGTGCTGCTCTCCGGCGTGCAGGGCATCACCGACCTGATCACCACCCCGGGCCTGATCAACCTCGACTTCGCCGACGTGAAGAGCGTGATGAGCGGCGCAGGCAGCGCGCTCATGGGCATCGGCAGCGCGCGCGGCGACAACCGCGCCGTCGAGGCGGCCGAGAAGGCCATCTCCAGCCCGCTGCTGGAGCAGAGCATGGACGGTGCGCGCGGCGTGCTGCTCTCCATCGCCGGCGGTTCCGACCTCGGCCTGTTCGAGATCAACGACGCGGCCCAGCTGGTCACGGACGCGGCCCACCCGGACGCCAACATCATCTTCGGTGCGGTCATCGACGACGCGCTGGGCGACGAGGTCCGGGTCACGGTCATCGCCGCGGGCTTCGACGGGGGCACGCCCTCGTACAAGCCGGCTGAGACCGGCCGCAAGGTGGTCCAGCAGGCGTCGGCACCGCCCGCGGTCGCGCCGTCCTCGCCGGTGCCGGTGACGCCGCCGGCGCCGCCCGCCGCGACCACCCCGCCGCCGCGCCGGGTGCTCTTCGACGACGTGGACGTGCCGGACTTCCTGAAGAACGGCTCCTGAGGGTTTGCCGACGGAGGCGCGCCGCGACGAGCTGGCGGCCTCGCTGGACGAGGTACGCCGGCGGATCGGGCGTGCCTGCACGGCGGCCGGCCGCGACCCCGGGTCGGTGACCCTGGTCGCGGTGACCAAGACGTACCCGGCGAGCGACGTCGAGTTGCTCGCCGGGCTCGGCGTCACCGACGTCGGGGAGAACAAAGATCAGGAAGCGGCGGCCAAGGCGGCGGCCGTGACGGCCGCACTGCGCTGGCATTTCGTCGGTCAGCTGCAGCGCAACAAAGCCAAGTCGGTGGTCACCTACGCCGACGTCGTGGAATCGGTGGACTCGACGCGCCTGGCCGGGGCGCTGGCCACGGCCGCGGCCCGGCTCCGCGAACGCCCGCTGGACGTGCTGGTGCAGGTCAGCATCGACGGGGATCCCGCCCGCGGCGGGGCCGTGGCGGACGGCAGCGATCCCGATCGCGACCTGTGGCGGGTGGCGGCGGCGGTCGAGGCGGCCGAGGGTCTGCGGCTGGGCGGCGTGATGGCGGTGGCGCCGCGCGGCTGGGAGCCGTCCCGGGCCTTCGAGGAACTGGCCGGCCTGGCGGCCCGGCTGCGGTCGGAACATCCGGACGCGACAGACATCTCGGCCGGCATGAGCGGCGACCTCGAGCAGGCGGTCCGGCACGGCGCGACACACGTACGGATCGGCACTTCTTTGCTCGGGATGCGAAACACGCTGCGGTAGCCTTGCGGCGGGCAGCAAACTACATACGTGTTGTTTACGCGCGACGTGCCTCGGCCGACGCGCCCGGACGACGCAGCGTCGCAGCGGGCCGCGGTCATGTTTACCGAACGCGGGATCCGTGCAAGGGGGGACGCGGCACGCCGAGGGGGCGCGGGCCGCACAGCGGACGGAGGTGGGGGCATGGACGAGCGGTTCGGCGCCGAGCAGGGGCTGGTGATGTCATGAGCGCTTTGCGAAAGGCCGGCGTGTGGCTCGGCCTCGTGGAAGAGGACGACCAGTACGACGACCGCTACCGCGACGGAGGCGGCTACCGCGAGCGTGAGCGCGACCGGGACCGCGACTCCGGTTACCGCTACGCCGACGAGTTCGCCGACGAAGAGGACGACGTCGAGGAGGCACCCGCGCTGCCGCGGGCCCGCCAGGAGCGCAGCGGCCGCCTGGAGCGCGCCGCCGCCCGCCTCGACCTCGACCGGGACGACCACGACCGGCCGGAACGGCAGGAGCGCGCCAGCGTGCGCTCGATCACCCGGCCGCCGGCGCCGGTCGCCGAGCCGACGGGCTACTCCACCCGCGACAACCTCGCGCTCGCCCCGCAGACCCAGGTGCACCAGCGGGTCGTCGAGGAAGACCAGCGCTACCAGATCACCACGCTGCACCCGACCACGTACCGCGAGGCGCGCACCATCGGCGAGCACTTCCGCGACGGCGTACCGGTCATCATCAATCTCACCGAGATGGATGAAGGGGACGCCCGCCGGCTGGTCGACTTCGCCGCCGGGCTGGCTTTCGGTCTGCGCGGTACGATCGAGCGCGTGACCAACCGGGTTTTCCTGCTCTCACCGGCCAACGTCCAGGTCACGGCAGAGGACAAGGCCAAGATCGCTGAGGGCGGTTTCTTCAACCAGAGTTGACCCTAACGAGGGACCCGCCTGACGTGCTGTCGATCGTGTTTCAGATCATCTATCTGCTGCTCTATGTGTTTTTCCTGACCCTGCTCGCCCGGTTCGTCCTGGGTGCGGTGCTGCAGTACGGGCGTCGGTGGCAGCCGGGCCGAGGGGCGTCGGCGGCATTGGAATCGGTGTGGAGCGTCACTGATCCACCCCTCAAGGCGTTGAGGCGTGTGATCCCACCGCTTCGAATTGGTACCGTGAGTTTGGACCTGGCGTCCCTGGTCCTGCTGGTTATCCTGTTCGTGCTTTTGAACTTCGTGTTAGCGCGTCTGATCATCGCGTTCGCGTGACAGCGTCCGCCTGATCGACTGCGCCCCACGCGGCCGCAACTGACCCGAGGAGTTTCGATGCCGCTGACCCCGGCGGACGTGCACAACGTCGCCTTCAAGAAACCCCCTATCGGCAAGCGGGGGTACGACGAGGAGGAGGTCGACGCCTTCCTGGACGAGGTCGAGCGCGAACTCGCCCGTCTGATCGAGGAGAACAACGAGCTGCGCGCCCAGGTGGAGCGCGGCGGTCGGGGTGGCGCACCAGCCGGCCCGAGCGCCGACCCGCGGATGGCGGCGGAGCTCAACGAGATGAAGGCCCAGCTCGACCGGGTGCAGCGCGACAAGTCTGCCGCTGAGCAGGCTGCCCGGCAGATGCAGGCCGAGCTGGAGCAGGTCCGGGCCCAGGGCCCGGTCGGCGCCGGTGCCGGAGCCCCCACGGGCGCCGACGGCGAGCAGCAGGCGCTGCGCGTGCTGATGATGGCCCAGCGTACGGCCGACGACCACGTGTCCGACGCCCGCCGCGAGGCCGACAAGCTTCTCTCCGACGCCCGGTCCAAGGCGGAGGAGGTCACCCGCGAGGCCCGCGCCAAGGCGGACGCCCTGGAGCGCGACGCGCGCCAGCGGCACCAGGAGGCCATGGGCGGCCTGGACGCCAAGCGGTCGGCGCTGCAGAAGCACATCGAGGAGCTCAAGCAGTTCGAGCGGGAGTACCGCACGCGGCTGAAGGCGTACCTCGAGAGCCAGCTGCGCGACCTCGACGGTCGTGGCCAGGGCCTCGAAGCCGAGATGACCCGCGCCGACGCCAACCGTTCGGTCGGCGGCTCCGGTGGCCTCGCGGCCGCGGGCCTCGCCGGCTCGTACGGCGGCAGCCGCGCCAACTCCATCGAGACCGGCCGCTGAGCCCTCGGCTTGCGGAACGGTTGCACAGCGGCGGGGATGAGCCATGATCGTTGTTAGTCTGCTGCTCATCCTCGTCGCCGTCACGCTGCTCGTGCTCGGCCTCGTGGGCGGGTCGAGTTCCCTGCTGATCAGCTCCATCGTCGCCAGCCTGCTGGCCGCGGTGGCCCTGGTCATCGGCGCCCGCCAGGCCTCGGCCGCCCGGCGCGCGGCGGCAGCCCCGGCCGGCGATGCCGTGCGTGCGGCCCGCCGCTCGGAGCCGGACCCCGCCTTCGTGCCCGACGCTCCCTTTGCGGCCGACGCCTCCTTTGCGGCCGACGCTGCCTATGCGGCCGGCCGGCAGGACGCGGAGGAACACCTGCCGGGGCCGGACGCGACCCAGCGGGTGCAACCGGATGCCGACCTCTACGACTACGACGACGCTGCGGCCGGCCGGCCTTCCTCGGGTCAGACGGCCGGCCCGGCGCCGACGGAACCAGCACCGGACCCGACCGATTACGAGCATGCTGCAACTTTGATCGGCGGCGCTCGTGCGGGCGACGCTCGCGCGGACGACCAGTCTCCGGGCGAATTCGACGAGCCCGACCCGGACGATCCGGACGACGAGCCCCTGCCCCAGTCGGTCCGCCCGGCGGACGCGGTGCGGGTGGCCGGCCTGGACGCTGAGGTTCTGGTGGTCGACGGCCGGCCCCGGTACCACCTGGCGGACTGTTCGCACCTGGTGGGGCGGTTGACTGAGGGGCTGCCTGTTGCTGAGGCGGTTGAGCTCGGGTTCAGCCCTTGTGGGCTCTGCCGGCCGGTTGATCGGCTGGTCGCTGCGGCTGCCCGCCGCTGACCCTCCCTTTCGCCGCGGCTGGGTGGCATCAAAGTCGTCTGGCCCCGCTGCCCGCCGTTACTGTTCCTCTGCGTTGGCGGACTGCGTCGGGTGCTCGCCGGTCTGGTGGCGCGTGACCGGACACCTGCGCTCCGCGCCGCTCGCTGCCGAGCGAGCCCCCTCTACCCTCCCAGGTTGTGCTCCAGCCAGGCCCGCGCTGCGGGTGGGCCTGCGCCTGCGCTGAGCCGCGTCTGCGCCTGCGCCGAGCTGGTCGCGGCACCGGCGAGGAGTTTGCGACTTGGGGCGGCTCTGCTTCGGGACCTTGGTAAAAATTGGCCGCTACAGGGGCCAATTTTCACCAAGATCTACTGCCGCAGCAGGTCCCTGCCGCGGAAGGCCGAGTTCAGCCCGCCGAGGTCGGGGGGCCGCGCTGCCGCAGGCCCTGACCGCCGAGGCTAGATCCCCGAGGGGCGCGTCCAGCCCATCAAGGTCGGACCTCTGCGCGCTGGAGTTGGGCCCTTGCCCGCCGAGGACGAGTGAGCCCGCGGAGGGTCGGACACTGCGTGCCGGGGGCTGCGTCCGTGCCCGTTGAGTACGAGTTCAGCCCGCCGACGTTGGACACCACCCGTCGAGGCTGCGTCCCGCCCCGCCCCGGCAGGATCCCCACCCGTTGACGCCAGGTCCCGCCTGTGAGGGTGGGCTCTTGTCCGCTGAGACCGGTTCCCCTGGCGTCGGGTCTCCTTGCGCGGGGTCCGGGCGGCGTGGAACACGCCATCGGGTCCCGACTTGCTCGTTGTCGGCGGTTCGACATCGAGGAACGCCGATTGCTGGCGGGGAGGGGCGAGGCCGGGCTGGCGGAACGTCTGATTTGGTGGGGTGTCGATGATCGGCACAATGGGGCATGGCCAAGCGGCGCGTCCCCTCACCCGATCCGGCCACCCCTCGACCCGGCGCGACCACGCCGCAAGCCGGTCAGAGCGGCGGTGACGAGCGGCGGTCCGTCGTGGTACGGGTGCGCCCCGGCGCTGGGCGTACCCGGGTCGGTGGGCGTTATGAAGGGCCGCACGGGCCCGCGCTGATCGTCGCCGTCGGGGCGCCGGCGGTTGATGGGAAGGCCACCGATGCCGTTCGGCGGGCGCTTGCCGCTGCGCTCGGGGTCAACGCCCGGGATGTCGTGCTCAAGGTCGGCGCCACCAGCCGGGACAAAGTCTTTACCGTGGCCGCGGACGTCGGGGAGCGGTTCGCCGCCCTGCGTGACGGCAGCGCATGACCGGCGGGCTCGACCTTGCGTTGCTTGTCGGCGCTGCCGTGCTGCTTGTCGCCGTCGGTGCTGTTCGGCTCTCCACCCGGCTCGGACTGCCCAGTCTGCTGGTCTACCTGCTGATCGGTGTGGTCATCGGGGAGGCCGGGTTCGGCATCCGGTTCGATGATGCCGAGCTCACCCGTACCCTCGGTTTCTGCGCCCTGATCATGATCATCGCCGAGGGTGGGCTGACCGCCCGCTGGAGCACGTTGCGGCCGGTTCTGGGGTTGTCGGCCACCCTGGCCACCCTCGGGGTGGCCGTGAGTATCGCGGTGGTCGGCGTCGTCGTGCATTTTGTGCTCGACGTGGACTGGCGTCTCGCGCTGCTCTACGGCGCGGTGCTCTCGTCCACCGACGCGGCCGCGGTCTTCGCCACCCTGCGGGTGTTGCGGCTGCCACCGCGGCTGGTCGCCACGCTCGAGGCCGAGTCCGGCATGAACGACGCCCCGGTGGTCCTGCTGGTCGTCCTGCTGTCGGCCACTGCCGGGATGACTCACCCCTGGTGGTACGAGCTCCTCATCGTCATCTACGAGCTCGCGGCCGGCGCCGCGATCGGGCTGGCCGTGGGGGCGACCGGGCGCTGGTTGCTGCGCAATGCCGCGCTGCCGTCGGCGGGTCTCTATCCGATCGCGGCGGTCGCGCTCACCTTCCTGGCGTACGCGGCCGGCGCCGTCGCCCACGCCTCCGGTTTCCTCGCCGTCTACGTGGCCGGGGTGATTCTCGGCAATGCCCGGTTGCCGCACCGCCAGGCCATTCTCGGGTTCGCCGACGCGCTGGCCTGGGTCGCCCAGATCGGCCTGTTCGTGCTGCTCGGGCTGCTCGCCTCGCCGGCCCGGCTGGGTGCGGCGCTGGTGCCCGCACTGGTTGTCGGGTTCGCGCTCGTGCTGCTGGCCCGGCCGCTGTCGGTCTGGATCTCGGCGCTGGTCAGCCGCAGTTTCCGGGAGCTGGGCCGGTCCGGGCGGACCTTCCTGTCCTGGGCCGGGTTGCGCGGGGCGGTGCCGATCGTGCTGGCCACCATCCCGCTGTCCAGTGCGACGCCCGGCGCCGAGACGCTCTTCGACGTGGTGTTCGTGCTGGTGATCATCTTCACGCTGGTGCAGGCCGGCACGCTGGCGCCGGTCGCCCGGCTGCTGCGCATCACCGCGCCCACCGAGGCCATCGAGATCCAGGTCGAGACCGCGCCGCTGGAGCAGATGCATGCCGACCTGTTGCAGCTCGACGTGGCGCCGGGTTCGCGGCTGGCCGGGGTGCACATCGACGAGTTGCGGCTGCCGGTCGGTGCGGTGGTGACGCTGGTGGTGCGGGAGGGGGCGGGCTTCGTCCCGGGGCCGGACACCCGGCTGCGGACCGGCGACGGCCTGCTGATCGTCACCACGGCGGCGGCGCGGGACCTGGCCGAGCGCCGGCTGCGGGCGGTGAGCCGGCGGGGGCGGCTGGCCCGCTGGTTCGGTGAGGACGGCCGCGACCGATCTTGAGCGCGGGGTTGTGGCCGGTTTCGGGTGGTGTCGGCGTTTGGTCTTGTCTGGCGATTCGGCTGCGCCGATTCGGGCGTTGTGGGCGGCGAATCCAGCGGAAGCGGCAGTGCGTACGAGGTGGGTGTGCTCGTCGGGTATCCGACGAGGGTGTTCGGGGCATTCGTCCCGGTTACCTGGTCACCGGGCCGGTGCGCCGTGTTGTCGCTGCTCTTCACGTTCCGTATCCTTGCCACCCTCCGGAGTGCGCGGCGATCCATGGCCGCGCCGTTTGTGCACGTGGGGGCGGTGCACGGGTCGCGTGGGGGCGCGGCCGGGGCACCGATACGGGACGGGTGGCCGACCACGTCCCGATGACCGCTGGAAGACCGCCGATTCGCCGCGTGCAGCGCGGCTCAGGGGAGCGACGATGGCCAAGGCAACCGACACCAGGTCCGCGTCGACCGCGAAGGCCGCGCCCGCCAAGGCGCGCAGCGCGGCGGAGACCGAGAAGATCCGCGTCGCGCTCGTGGAGCGCCGCGACGAGCTGCAGGCCGAGTACGACCAGACGCTCAGCGAGATCACCGAGCTGCAGCGGGACCGGCTCACCGACTCCGCCGGCGACGACGAGGGTGACCGGGGCACCAAGACCGGGGAGCGTGAGCAGGAGATCACTCTGGCCAACAATCTCCTCGACCGGATCACACAGGTGGAACGCGCCATCGACCGGCTCGGGACGGGCAACTACGGTTGGTGCGAGCGATGCGGCAACGCCATCCCCGTCGAGCGGCTGGCGGCGTTCCCGGTCGCGACCCTCTGTGTGTCCTGTAAGCAGTTGGAGGAACGACGCTGAACGCCGACGAGGCTGCGGGTGGCACCACGGCGACCGCGTCCGGGCCCGGGGTTGCCTCGGGTTTCGCGCGCCGCGCCGTGGCGGTGCTCGCCATCACCGCCCTGCTCGCCGTCGTGCTCGACCAGGTCGTCAAGGAGCTCTCCACCAAGGGGCTGACCGAGGGCGAGCCGGTCCGGATCCTGGGCGGACTGGTCTATCTGTCGCTGCTGCGCAACAGCGGGGCCGCGTTCAGTCTCGGCAGTGGTTACACCTGGGTGTTTCCGCTGGTCACGATCGTGGTGATCGGCTGGATCACCGTCATGGTGCGCAAGCTGCGCTCGGTGCCGTGGGCGATCGCCCTCGGGCTGGTGCTCGGCGGCGCGCTGGGCAACCTGGGCGACCGGCTGTTCCGGGCGCCCGGGCCGTTCCAGGGTCACGTCGTCGACATGATCAGCCTGTTCGGGCCGTACGGGGAACATTTCGCGGTCTTCAACATCGCCGACAGCTGCCTGTCCGTCGGCGTCGTCCTCGCCGTGCTGCTGGAGCTCACCGGGCGCCAGCGTGACGGCAGCAGGGCCACCTCCAGGAAAGCCGAGACCGCATGACCTCCCGTTCCCTGCCCGTACCGGACGGTCTGGACGGCATGCGTCTCGACCAGGCCGTGTCGCGCATCTTCGGCCTGTCCCGCACCGCCGCCGCGACCCTGGTCGAGTCCGGTGACGCGCTCGTCGACGGCATCCCGCGGCCGAAGTCCGACAAGGTCTCGGCCGGTTCGTGGCTCGAGGTCACGCTGCCGCCGCCGGTGACCGCGCCGACGCTGGAAGCCACCCCGGTGCACGGCATGAAGATCATCTACAGCGACGACGACATCGTCGTGGTGGACAAGCCGGTCGGGGTCGCCGCGCACCCGAGCCCGGGCTGGACCGGCCCGACGGTCATCGGCGGGCTCGCCGCGATGGGCCAGAACGTCGCGACCAGCGGCGCGGCCGAGCGCCAGGGCGTCGTGCACCGCCTCGACGTCGGCACCACCGGGCTCATGGTGGTGGCCAAGAGCGAGCTGGCCTACAGCGCGCTGAAGCGGGCCTTCAAGGAGCGCGAGGTCGACAAGCGCTACCACGCGGTCGTGCAGGGCCATCTGGACCCGCTGCGCGGCACGATCGACGCGCCGATCGACCGGCACCCCACCGCCGACTACCGGTACGCGGTGATGAACGGCGGCAAGCCCAGCGTCACCCACTACGACACGCTCGAGGCGTTCCGCTCGGCCAGCCTGGTCGACGTCAAGCTGGAGACCGGCCGGACCCACCAGATCCGCGTGCACTTCTCCGCGATGCGGCACCCGTGCGTCGGCGACGTCACGTACGGCGCCGATCCGACCCTGTCCGCGCGGCTCAAGCTGGGCCGGCAGTGGCTGCACGCCCGCGAGCTCGGCTTCCTCCACCCCCGTACGCAGGACGAGGTCCGTTTCGTCAGCGACTACCCTGACGACCTGGGGTACGCGCTGGACGTGCTCCGCGACGCGAGCTGACGACCGCCGTCTGAGGGGGCGACCTCGATGAGGACAGGGGACAGGGTGCTTCCGCCGCTGACCCGCGGCCTGTCCCGCATCAGCACGGCCCCGTTGCGGATCCTCAGCGGGCTGGCCGTGGCCTCGGTGACCGCGCTGCTCATCGCGGTGGTCTGGGCGGCCGACCACGGGCCCGAGGCGGTCGATCCCAGCGGTGACGTGGTGCGGGTCGGGGTGGTCGAGGGCCAGTCGGTCTCCGGCTATCTGCGCTCCAGCCGCGGTGAGCTGGCCGCGCTGCTGCCCTCGTCGGGTTCGCCGGTGGCGGGGGAGACGTGGGCGCTGGTCAGCCTGCGGGCCTACCTCCCGCCGGACAAGCTGCAGGCGACCCTCGCCGGGGTCCCGGTGGCGGAGGTCTACGCCAGGGCACCTCTGCCGGGGGTACGCACGCCGGTGGTCAAGATGCCCGTCTACCGCATGCCGCAGGACGTGGTGACCGGCATGCTCAACGCCGCTCTCGCCCGTGACCAGGAGCAGGCCGACTATCACAAGCTGGGCGAAGAGCTCGAGGGCGACGGCGTCGACCAGATCAAGCTGCGCCGGGCGTACGACAACGCCGCACAGATCGCCGCCTCCGAGGCCGCCGCGTACCGCGCCCATTGCGCCTGTGTCTTCGCCGCCGTGGTGCGGGCCGCGCCCGCGGTGCTGGAGGACCTGGCCGGCCGCGCCGAGGTGCGGGTGGTGGATCCGGCCCCCGAGGTGCGCAGCCTGGACCGTACGGAGTTCCGCCCGGTCCGGCCGGAGCAGACCACCACGGTCCCCGACGATCCGGAGTCGGGTGCGCCCACCGTGCCTTCGCGGTCGCGCAGTGTTGCCCCCGCCCGCCCCGCGCCACTACCCTCATCGACCGGGGCTGCTGTGACATCGGCCTCACCCGACGGCCCCGTCCTGGGGTCCGGTCCGTCTGCCCCGGCAGTTCAGGAGAGCGCTGCCGTTGCCTCCGCGTCACCCGTGGGACCGGGTCCCGGCCAGCCGCCGACCGCCTCAGGAGCATCTCGCGACGCTTCTGGGCGTTGACATCCTGAACGACCGAGTCCTGTGGTGCGTACGGGTAGGTGCACGTGCACGTGGTTTCTGCCACTGGGTGATCAAGACCGCCGGGCATTTGCGGGTTCCGGGTGTGGCCTGAATAGGGTTGGCGTCCGTAGCCTGTCGGAGAACGGGCGGGCCCGTCAGGGCATCGGACAGGCGTCGTTAGGGCACATCGAGTAGTCGCTGGGAGGACGAGCCGTGGATGGGACCGAGACCGGCTGGGGCCGGCCTGCGGAACCAGCCCCGCGTTGGCGGGCGCTGCTCGACCGTGCCCGGCACGGGTCACGAACGGCCGACGAGGCCGAGACGGACCGTGAGGAAGCGGAGGCCGAGGCCCGCCGTCCGGCGGGCGGTCAACCGCTGCCCGGACGTCCCGGCCGGCCGTTCAACCCGCTCGATCCCCGGCAGAGCGATCCCCGGTCGAGCGACCCGGCCCGTGGTGCCTTCGACCAGCGGCCGGCGGAGCGCCGCCCGGTCAACCCGCTGGATCCGCGCCGTCCCGGCCGGGCCAGCCTGGGCGAGCGGCTGGGCCAGTCCGAGCCGCTGGCGCCGCCGCCCGACCCGCGCCCGATGGATCCCCGTTCCCTCGATCCCCGGCTGGCTGAGCCGCGCCCCGACGCGCGGCCGATGAACCCGCTCGCCGAGGCCCGCCGCCAGTCGCGGATCGGTGAAGGCTTCCAGTCGCGGTCCGCGCCGGAGGAGCCGCACAGCTTCTTCAACCCGGCAACCCGGTCCGTACCGTCGTCGATCGGACGGGTCGCGCCCGAGCTGGCGCCCCCGCCGCCGAGCCGGGGTGCCGCCTCGGTCGGGTCGGCGTCGGTCATGCCGCCGCCGGTGGCCCCCGCGCCGCCTCCGCCGGCCCTGCAGCCGCCGCCCGCCCTGCCCCCGACCACCGCGCCCATGCCGACCTCGCCCGCGCCGGCCCGCATCGAGTGGCGGCAGGCCCGGCCCGAGCAGGAGGACCGCGCGGTCTCGGTGCTGCGCCGCAAGCTCGGCAAGCCGCGGGTGCTGGCGTTCGCCAATCCCAAGGGCGGCGTGCACAAGACGACCGCCACCGTGCTCGCCGCGGCCACCATCGGCAGCGTGCGGGGACGAGGCGTGCTGGCCTGGGACGACAACGAGCTGCGGGGCACACTGGGCCTGCGGGCCGGCAGCGCCCGGCACGCCCGTACCATCCGGCACCTGGTCAGCGAGCTGCTCGAGATCGAGAACATGCACGGCGAGCAGATGATGTCGCACCTGGACGACTTCCTGCGGCACGCCTCCGACGGCTCGTACGACGTGCTGGCCGGCGAGGAGAACCCCCGTTTCGCCCAGCGGCTCGACCAGAGCACCGTGCGCCGGGTGATGGACCTGCTGCGCCGCACCCACGACGTGATCTGCGTGGACACCGGCAACAACGTCGAGAGCGTCAACTGGCAGACCGTGATGCGCAGCGCCGACCAGCTGGTCATCACCACGGTGCCGCGCGAGGACGCCGCGTTCACCGCGGACTGGATGCTGGACGTGCTCAACGAGACCGGCATGGAGGATCTGGTCGCCAACGCGGTGACGTTGATCTCCTGTCCGTCGCCCGGCAAGCTGCCGCTGCTCGACGATCTCGCCAAGCATTTCGCCACCCGGACGAGGGCCGTCGCGGTGGTCCCGTACGACCCTGCGCTCGAGGTCGGGTCATCGATCGAGTACAGCGTGCTGCAGCCGGAGACCCGGCAGGCGTGGCTGCGCGCCGCGGCTGTGATGATCGAGCCATTCGCCGAATAGATCGGGTGTCAGCGGTGCCTTGCGGCGCCCGGCCGGACTAGGCTCTGGCGAGTCCGGAAACGCCGCGGCAAAGGGGGCCCTGGGTGTCTGACTCGTTCGTGCATCTCCACGTGCACACCGAGTATTCGATGCTCGACGGCGCCGCCCGGGTCAAGGATCTGCTCGCCGAGGCCAACCGCCTGGGCATGCCGGCCGCGGCGATCACCGACCACGGCAACATGCACGGGGCGTACGACTTCTACAAGCAGGCCACGGCAGCCGGGGTTACCCCGGTGATCGGCGTCGAGGCGTACGTCGCACCGGAGTCGCGGCTGACCAAGAGCCGGATCAAGTGGGGCCGCCCGGAGCAGAAGGGCGACGACGTCGCCGGCAACGGCGCCTACACCCACATGACCATGTGGGCGCGCAACGCCGTCGGCCTGAAGAACCTCTTCCGGCTCAACTCGCGGGCCTCCATCGAGGGCCAGCTCGGCAAGTACCCGCGGATGGACTTCGACATCATCGCGGAGCACGCCGAGGGCATCATGGGCACCACCGGCTGCCCGTCCGGCGCCGTGCAGACCCGGCTGCGGCTGGGCCAGTTCGACGAGGCGCTGAAGTCCGCGGCGATGTACCAGGAGGCTCTCGGCCGGGAGAACTACTTCCTCGAGATCATGGACCACGGCCTGTCGATCGAGAAGCGGGTCCGCGACGGCCTGCTGGAGATCGGCCGCAAGCTCAACATCCCGCCGCTGGTCACCAACGACTCGCACTACACGCACGAGGCCCAGGCCGAGGCGCACGACGTGCTGCTGTGCGTGCAGACCGGCAGCAACGTCGCCGACCCCAACCGGTTCCGCTTCGACGGCGCCGGCTACTTCGTCAAGTCGGCCGACCAGATGCGCGCGGTCGACTCGTCCGACGCCTGGCTCGAGGGCTGCCGCAACACCCTGCTGGTGGCCGAGCGGGTGGACACCGACGGCATGTTCTCCTTCAAGAACCTGATGCCCCGCTTCCCGGTCCCGGACGGGCACACCGAGGAGTCCTGGTTCCGCCACGAGGCGTTCGAGGGGCTCAAGCGCCGCTTTCCCGGCGGCATCCCGGAGACGCACCTCAAGCAGGCGGAGTACGAGCTCGGGATCATCATCCAGATGGGCTTCCCGTCGTACTTCCTCGTGGTCGCCGACTTCATCCAGTGGTCCAAGCGCAACGGCATCGCGGTCGGTCCGGGCCGTGGCTCGGCCGCCGGCTCGCTGATCGCGTACGCGATGGGCATCACCGACCTGGACCCGCTGCCGCACGGGCTGATCTTCGAGCGCTTCCTCAACCCGGAGCGCGTGTCCATGCCCGATGTCGACATCGACTTCGACGAGCGCCGGCGCGGCGAGGTCATCCGGTACGTGACCGAGCGCTGGGGCGAGGACAAGGTCGCCCAGATCGCCACCTTCGGCACGATCAAGGCCAAGGCCGCGATCAAGGACTCGGCCCGGGTGCTGGGTTACCCGTACGCGGTGGGCGACCGGATCACCAAGGCCATGCCGCCCGCCGTGATGGGCAAGGACATCCCGCTCTCCGGCATCTTCGACAAGGACCACAAGCGCTACAGCGAGGCCGGCGAGATCCGCGCGCTGTACGACACCGATCCGGACGTCAAGAAGGTCATCGACACCGCCCGGGGTATCGAGGGCCTGATCCGGCAGACCGGTGTGCACGCGGCCGGCGTGATCATGAGCGCCGAGCCGATCATCGACCACATCCCGCTGATGCGGCGCCCGGCCGACGGCGCGATCATCACGCAGTTCGACTACCCGACCTGCGAGACGCTGGGCCTGCTCAAGATGGACTTCCTGGGCCTGCGCAACCTGACGATCATCGACGACGCGGTCAAGAACATCGAGCTCAACCACGGCAAGAAGATCGACCTGCTGGCGCTGCCGCTGGACGACAAGCCGACGTACGACCTGCTGGCCCGCGGCGACACGCTGGGGGTGTTCCAGCTCGACGGTGGCCCGATGCGCTCGCTGCTGCGGCTGATGAAGCCGGACAACTTCGAGGACATCTCCGCGGTGCTGGCGCTCTACCGGCCCGGCCCGATGGGTGCCGACTCGCACACCAACTACGCGCTGCGCAAGAACAAGCTGCAGGAGATCACCCCGATCCACCCCGAGCTGGAGGAGCCGCTCGAGGAGATCCTCGGCCCGACGTACGGCCTGATCGTCTACCAGGAGCAGGTGCAGCGCGCCGCGCAGAAGCTGGCCGGATATTCGCTGGGCCAGGCCGACCTGCTGCGCCGGGCCATGGGTAAGAAGAAGCGCGAGGTCCTCGACAAGGAGTACGTCTCCTTCCGCGACGGCATGAAGCAGCGCAACTACTCCGACGCCGCGATCAAGGCCCTCTGGGACGTCCTGGTCCCGTTCGCCGACTACGCCTTCAACAAGGCCCACACCGCCGGGTACGGCCTGGTGTCCTACTGGACCGGCTACCTCAAGGCCAACTACCCGGCCGAGTACATGGCCGGCCTGCTCACCAGCGTCGGTGACGACAAGGACAAGATGGCGATGTACCTGGCCGACTGCCGGCGCATGGGCATCCAGGTGCTGCCGCCGGACGTCAACCAGTCCGCCGGCCCGTTCACCCCGGTCGGCAAGAACATCCGCTTCGGCCTGGCCGCGGTCCGCAACGTCGGCCACAACGTCGTCGACGCGATCGTGCGCTGCCGCAAGGAGAAGGGCGACTACGGGGACTTCTACGAGTTCCTGTCCAAGGTGGACGCCGTCGCCTGCAACAAGAAGACGGTGGAATCGCTGATCAAGGCCGGTGCCTTCGACTCGATGGGGCACACCCGCAAGGGCCTGCTCGCGGTGCACGCCGAGGCGATCGACGCGTACGCGGACGTCAAGAAGAACGAGGCGGCCGGCCAGTTCGACCTGTTCGCCTCGTTCGGCGAGGACTCCGGCGCGGGCAGCGCGGCGACCGTCGCGATGCCCACGATCGGCGACAGCGAGTGGGACAAGCGCGACAAGCTGGCCTTCGAGCGCGAGATGCTCGGCCTCTACGTCTCCGACCACCCCCTCGCCGGCCTCGAGCAGCTGCTGCACAACTCGGCCGACACGACCATCGCCGCCCTCAACGAGGAGGGCTCGGTGCCAGACGGGCAGGTCGTCACGCTCGCCGGCATCCTCACCGGCGTGCAGCGCCGGATCACCAAGCAGGGCCGGGCCTGGGCGTCAGCCACGCTGGAGGACCTGGCCGGCGGCGTCGAGGCGTTGTTCTTCCCGAACACGTACGAGGTGATCGGCCAGTACATCGCCGAGGACGCCATCGTCATCGTCAAGGGCCGGGTGGACCGCCGCGACGACACCCCGCGGATCATGGCGATGGACATGTCGATGCCCGACGTCACCCACAACCCGGACAGCAAGCCGATCACCCTGACCATGCCGATCACCCGGTGCACCCCGCCGCTGGTCGACGAGCTCAAGGAGATCCTGGTCAGCCACCCGGGCGACGCCGAGGTGCACGTCCACCTGCAGAACGGCAGCCGCACCACGATCTTCCGGCTGGGCGCGGTGCGGGTGGCCCCGACGCCGGCGCTGCGGGCCGACCTGAAGATGATCCTCGGTCCGTCGGCGGTCCTCTGATGCCCGCTGCCGCGGTGCTCGGCACCGGGCGCACAGGCGGACCTGGCAGGATCGTGGGGTGAACCCCAGCCAGGAGCCGGGCCCCCAGCGCTACGAACAGGCCCCGAACTACGAGCAGGGCCATCCGTACGAGCAGGGCCAGCCGTACGACACTCCGGCCTACCCGTACGGCGAGCCCGTCGACGCCATGGGCTGGGTGCCGGTGCGGCCGAAGCGGCGGCCGTTACGCCGTACCGTGCTTGTCGCGGTCTTGGTCACAGCCGCGATGGCCGTCGCCGGCGCCCCGCTCGGCCTGCTCTGGTCCTGGCTCGCGCCGACCATCCCGGTGATCAACGCCGGGCAGAACGGCATCGTGGTCAACGACCCGTCGCCGGAGGAGTACATCGCGGCGGACGCCTGGTTCACCCTGATCGGCTTCACCTACGGGCTGCTCGCCGCCGTGCTGATCTGGCTGGTCCTGCGCCGCGACCGGGGCCCCGGCCTGCTGCTCGGGGTGGCCCTGGGCGGGCTGGCCAGCACGCTGGTGATGTGGCAGGCCGGCCGGCTGGTCGGGCTGGCCGCCTGGAACGACTGGCAGGACAGCTCCACCGCCGGGCAGACCTACGACCGGCCGCCGGATCTGCACGCGCACGGCGCGCTGCTGGTGGCCGCCTTCGCCGCGGTGATCGTGACCACGCTGCTGGCCGGCTGGTCCAACGACCCGGACCTGGAGCTCCCCGGGGCCAAGCCGGGCTACGGCCACGACCTGCCGGGCGGGCCCGGTTCGGGCGGCTTCAGTGCCGGCGGGCCCGGTTCGGGCGGCTTCAGTTCGGGCTCACCGGCCGGGCCAGATCCGACAGCGGCACCGGCACCGCCCGCACCTTGGCCAGCAGACCCGCCTCGCGGTTGAGCAGCCGCAGCTCGGTGCGCAGCCGGGTGGCGGTGTCGACCGCGCCCAGCAGCTCCTGGCGCTCCTCGGTGGTGAGCTGCGCGGTCGCCGCCACCAGGTGGGAGAGCACCGTGGGGTCCTCGGGGACCTGGTCGAGCACCTCGGAGTCGGGCCGCAGCAGGTCCAGGTAGGTGCGGAAGGCGGTCAGCACCCGCGGCGCGAGCAGCGCCGACACCGGGTCGCCGCTCTCCTCGTCGGGCAGCCACTCCACCTCGGCGGTCAGGTACGGATGGGTGTCCGCCGCGATCGCGACCACCCGGAAGCGCCGGCGGCCGACGGTGACGATGTCGAAACGGCCGTCGGGCAGCTCGGTGACCTGGCGCAGCTCCGCCGTGCAGCCGACGCCGTAGAGCTGCTCGGGGGTGATCGCCGCCTCGTCGGCCGGGCGCTCGGCGTCACCATCGGGGGTGGCGACCTCCCAGCCGTACCGGAGGGTCACCACACCGAACTCGTGCGGTTCGTCGTCCGTCGTGGCGACGAGATCGCGCACGAGCGTTCTGTACCGCTCCTCGAAGATGTGCAAGGGCAGGACCAGGCCGGGAAAGAGCACCGTGCCCAGCGGGAAGACCGGGATAATCGCGCCCACGGAGCGAGCGTATCGGCCCGGTAGCTGTCCGCGCGCGCCCCGTCCCGGTGATCTTCGTTTCGCCTCGGCGCAAAAGTGGCAAAGGCCTCCTTCCCAGTGCCTGGAATGCCGCCCGGGGGCCGGCTGCGGGGCCGCCTAGACTTGACCCGTGCTGAATCGGATCGACCTGCGCGGCTCCCGTCGGGATCCCCGCGGTCTGCTGCCCCGTGCCCAGCTCGACGTGTCCGCTGCCGTCGAGAAGATCCGCCCCGTCGTGACGGCGGTCCGCGAGCATGGGTTCTCGGCGATCCGGGAGGCCACGGAAAGATTCGACGGCGTCGTGCTGGAGCGGCTGCGGGTCCCGGTGGCCGCGATCACCGCCGCCGCCGAGGAGCTCGACCCCGATGTCCGGGCCGCTCTGCTGGTGGCCATCGAGCGCGCCCGCAAGGTGCACGGCGACCAGCGGCGCACCGACGTGACCACCCAGGTGGTGCCCGGCGGCACCGTCACCGAGCGGCACGTCCCGGTGTCCCGCGTGGGCCTCTACGTCCCCGGCGGCCTGGCCGTCTATCCGTCCACCGTGGTGATGAACGTGGTGCCCGCCCAGGTCGCCGGCGTCGAGTCGTTGGTGGTGGCCAGCCCGCCGCAGCCGGAGAACGGCGGCCTGCCCGACGCCCGGGTGCTCGCCGCGTGCGCGCTGCTCGGCGTCGAGGAGGTGTACGCCGTCGGCGGCGCCCAGGCGATCGCGATGCTCGGCTACGGCTCGGACGGCGTCGACGAGACGGACCGCTGCGAGCCGGTCGACGTGATCACCGGCCCGGGAAACATCTGGGTCACCGCGGCCAAGCGCCTGCTGCAGGGCACGGTCGGCATCGACGCCGAGGCCGGCCCGACCGAGATCGCGATCCTCGCCGACGACACGGCCTCGCCCGCGCACGTCGCGGCCGACCTGATCAGCCAGGCCGAGCACGACCCGGTCGCGGCCAGCGTGCTGGTCACCGACTCGCCGGAGCTGGCCGAGGCGGTCGAGGCACAGCTGGCCGTGCAGGTGCCGGCGACCAAGCACGAGGCCCGGGTGCGCGAGGCGCTCGGCGGCCGCCAGTCCGGCATCGTGCTGGTCGACGACCTGGAGCAGGGCCTGCGGGTGGTGGACGCGTACGCGGCCGAGCACCTGGAGATCCAGACCCGCGACGCCCGCACGTGGGCGATGCGGGTGCGCAACGCCGGGGCCATCTTCGTCGGCGCCTACTCGCCGGTCTCGCTCGGTGACTACGCCGCCGGTTCCAACCACGTGCTGCCGACCGCCGGTTGCGCGCGGCACTCCTCCGGCCTGTCCGTGCAGTCGTTCCTGCGTGGCATCCACGTGGTCGAATACGACGAGGCGGCGCTGCGGGACGTCGCCCCGCACGTGGTGGCCCTGGCCAACGCCGAGGACCTGCCGGCCCACGGGCAGGCCGTGACCGCGAGGTTCCCCTCGTGACCACGATCGACGACCTGCCCATCCGGGACGACCTGCGGGGCAAGTCGCCGTACGGGGCGCCGCAGCTCGACGTCGCCGTGCGGTTGAACACCAACGAGAACTCGTACCCGGTGCCCGACGCCGTGGTGGAGGCGATCGGCAAGGCCGTGCAGGCCGAGCTGCGTGACCTCAACCGCTACCCGGACCGGGATGCGGTCGCGTTGCGGGCCGACCTCGCCGACTACCTCGGGCACGGGCTGACCACGGCGCACGTGTGGGCGGCCAACGGCTCCAACGAGGTCCAGCAGCAGCTGCTGCAGGCGTTCGCCGGTCCGGGCCGCACCGCGCTCGGCTTCGGCCCGTCGTACTCGATGCACCCGCTGCTGGCCGCCGGCACCGGCACCCGCTGGATCGGCGCGCTGCGCGACCCCGACTTCGGGCTCACCCCGGAGTCGGCGGTCGAGCAGATCGACCGGCACGCGCCGGACCTGGTGTTCCTCTGCTCACCCAACAACCCGACCGGCACGGCCCTGGACCCGTCGGTGGTCGAGGCGGTGCTGGCCGCGGCGCCGGGCATGGTCGTCGTCGACGAGGCGTACGCGGAGTTCGCCCGTCCCGGCACGCCCAGCGCGCTCGCGGCGCTGCCCGGCCACCCGCGCCTGGTCGTCACCCGCACGATGAGCAAGGCGTTCGGCTTCGCCGGCGGGCGCCTCGGTTATCTGGCCGCCGACCCGGCCGTGGTCGACGCCGTCCAGCTCGTCCGCCTGCCGTACCACCTGTCGTCGCTGACCCAGGCGGCCGCGCGGGCCGCCCTCGCGCACCGCGCCGCCCTGCTCGTCACCGTCGACGCGATCAAGGAGCAGCGCGACCGGATCGTCGCCACCCTGCGGGAGCGGGGGATCCGGGTCGCCGACAGCGACGCGAACTTCGTGCTCTTCGAGGTCGGCGGCGATCAGCACGTGGCCTGGCAGCGCCTGCTGGACCGCGGTGTGCTGGTCCGCGACGTCGGCCTGGCCGGCTGGCTGCGGGTCACCGCGGGCACAGCATCCGAAACCGACGCCTTCCTGGGAGCACTGTCGTGACCGAGCGCAGCGAGGGCACCAGTCAGCTCAGGGTCCTGAGTCACGGCGTCGACGAACGAAGTGAGGAAACGCTGTGAGTCGCACCGCGCGCATCGAGCGCGTCACCAATGAGACCAAGGTGCTCGTCGAGATCGACCTCGACGGCACCGGCAAGGGCGACCTGGCCACCGGCGTGGGGTTCTACGACCACATGCTCAACCAGCTGGCCAAGCACGGCGGCTTCGACCTGACCGTGCGCACCGAGGGCGACCTGGAGATCGACGCGCACCACACGATGGAGGACACAGCGATCGCGCTGGGCGACGCCTTCGCGCGGGCGCTCGGCGACAAGGCCGGCATCCGGCGGTACGGCTCGGCGACCATCCCGATGGACGAGGTGCTGGTCCGCGCGGCCGTCGACCTGTCCGGCCGGCCGTACGTGGTGCACGAGGAGCCGGAGCTGGCGCCGTACATCGGGCCGGTCTATCCGACCAGCATGACCCGGCACATCTTCGAGTCGTTCGGCCACGCCGCCAAGGTGACGCTGCACGTCAGCGTGTTGCGCGCGGCCCGGGACGGTGGCAAGGCGGACGCCCACCACGTGGTGGAGACGCAGTTCAAGGCGTTCTCGCGGGCGCTGCGCGAGGCCGTCGAGATCGACCCGCGCAACGCCGGCGCGCTGCCGTCGACGAAGGGCGTGCTGTGAGCAGCGTCGTCCCGATCCTGCTGCTCGGGCTGGGCGGCATGCTCGTCGGCGGGGTGATCTCGCTGTCCCGGCAGGGTGCCACCAAGTTCAGCATCGGCCTGGTCGCCGCGCTGGCGGTGCTGGCGCTGGCCGGTGGCGTCCTCTGGCTGATCCCGGGAGACAGCTGATGAGCAACGTGGTGATCCTGGACTACGGCTCCGGGAATCTGCGGTCCGCCGAGCGGGCTGTCGCGCGTACCGGTGCCGACGTGACGGTGACCGACGACCTGGCCGCCGCGGCCGACGCGGACGGCCTGGTCGTGCCGGGCGTGGGCGCCTACGCGGCGTGCATGGCCGGCATCGAGAAGCTCGGCGCGGGCCCGGTCATCGCCGGGCGCGTCGCCGCCGGCCGGCCGGTACTGGGCATCTGCGTCGGCATGCAGATCCTGTTCGAGTCCGGCGTCGAGCACGGCGTCGAGACCCGGGGCCTGGGGCTGCTGCCGGGCGCGGTGACCCGGCTGGCCGCCCGGCGCATCCCGCACATGGGGTGGAACACGGTGTCCGTGCCGGACGGGTCGGTGCTGCTCGACGGGCTGTCCGCGACGACACGGTTCTACTTCGTCCACTCGTACGCGGCGTCGGACCTGAGTGCGCTGCAGGCCGTCGGTGCCCGGGTGACGACGGCCGCGCACGATCAGCCGTTCGCCGCCGTCGTGGAGCACGGACCGCTGTCGGCGGCGCAGTTCCACCCGGAGAAGTCCTCCGACGCCGGGTACGCGCTGCTCAGCAACTGGGTGTCGGGTCTGCCCTCCGCCGCCGTACGGTGAGCAAGGAGCGCGCCCGGCGGCGGGCCGAGCGGCTCGCCGTGCTGGAGAAGGAGAAGGCCGGCCGGGCCCGCCGGTCCACCCGGCGGCAACGCCGCCGCGCCCTGGTGCGGTCGCTCAAGCCCAAGCGCCGCCCCCGCTCCGGCACGCTGTACAAACGCAGTCGCGCCCAGCGCACCGGCATCGCGATCATCCCGTTGATCGCGGCGCTGGCCGTCTGGTTCCTGGTGCCGGACCTCGCGCTGCGCCTGGTGCTCATCGCCATGCTCGTCCTGGTGCTGCCGGCCCTGGTGGTCGTGGTGCTGGGCCGCCGTTTCTGACCGTTCCCGCTGTCCTTGATCGGAGTTCCGCTGTGACCCTCACCCTGCTGCCCGCTGTCGACGTCGCCGACGGTCAGGCGGTCCGCCTCGTCCAGGGCGCCGCGGGCTCGGAGACGAGCTACGGCGACCCGCTCGAGGCGGCGCTGGCCTGGCAGAACGACGGCGCGGAGTGGGTGCACCTGGTCGACCTCGACGCCGCGTTCGGCCGGGGCTCGAACGCCGCGCAGCTGGCCGACGTGGTCAGCCGGCTCGACGTGAAGGTGGAGCTCTCCGGCGGCATCCGCGACGACGCGTCGCTGCGGGCGGCCCTGGCCACCGGCGCGGCCCGGGTCAACATCGGCACGGCCGCGCTGGAGGACCCGGAGTGGTGCGACCGGATCTGCGCCGAGTACGGCGACCGGGTGGCGATCGGGCTCGACGTGCGCGGCCGTACCCTCGCGGCCCGCGGCTGGACCCGCGAGGGCGGCGACCTCTTCGAGATCCTGGAGCGCCTGGACAAGGCGGGCGCGGCCCGGTACGTGGTCACGGACATCACCAAGGACGGCACCATGCGCGGCCCGAACCTGGACCTGCTGCGCGAGGTGTGCGCCCGGACCGACAAGCCGGTGATCGCCAGCGGCGGCGTGTCCACCCTGGACGACCTGCGCGCCCTGGCCACGCTGGAGCCGATCGGAGTCGAGGGCGTGATCGCGGGCAAGGCGCTCTACGCGGGCGCGTTCACGGTGCGCGAGGCGATCGAGGCGCTGGCCTCGGCATGATCACCCGTTTCGGCTCGGGCGGTCCGTGGGAGGAGCGCTACGGCTACTCCCGCGTCGTGCGAGCCGGCAACCTGCTGGTCACCGCCGGCTGCACGGCCACGGTGGACGGGGTCGTGACGGGGATCGGCGACCCGCGGGCGCAGGCGCTGACCGCGTTCGGGATCGCGCTGGACGCGCTGGCCGGGGCCGGTGCGGGGATCGAGAACGTGATCCGCACCCGGATGTACGTGACCGACGCGGCCTACTCGGACGCGGTGGCGGGGGCGCACGGGTCGCTGTTCGCCGCGGTACGGCCGGTGGCGACGCTGGTCGTGGTCGCGGGATTGCTCGATCCCCAGCACCTGGTGGAGGTCGAGGTCGAGGCGTACCTGAGCCGGCCCGCGGCGGAAAACCCGGGCAAGTTCGTCACCTGAGCCGGCCCGCGGCGGAAAACCCGGGCAAGTTCGTCACCTGAGCCGGCCCGCGGCGGAAAACCCGGGCAAGTTCGTCACCTGAGCCGGGTCATTCGATCCGGAAGACGGCGACCCGGTCGGCGATCGCCTCGAACTGGTCGGGGTCGGCCTTGTCGACCAGCCCGAGCCGCACGTAGAAGGTCACCCCGGCCGGCACCTCGCGGGGGAACGCCCGCAGCACCGCACGGGCCTGCGCCGGGTCGGTGACCTCGGTCAGTGTCACCGGCGTGCGGCGGCGTCCCGTGGCCAGCTCACCGCGGCCGGCGGCCCGGATGTTGCGGGCCCAGTCGCTCTGCGGCAGCGCCGAGACCACATAGCGCCGGCCGTCGACGGTCAAGGGGGAAACCGGGGTGGGCCGCGGCTCACCGCTGCGCCGCCCCGGCACGATGAGCACCCGGACCGTGCCCAGCGGCAGGCCGAGCCGGGACATCAGCCGGACGACCCGGTTGGCGAACGGGAGCCAGGAGGGCAGGCTGCCGGTGGACTGGGCCATGGCTATCCCTTCGATCATCGAATCTTCCGGTCGACGGTAGACTCCTTCGAGTGTCGAAGCAACTGAGCGGGGAGAAACAACTGAGCGGGGAGAAACAACTGAGCGGGGAGAAGCAACTGGGCGCGGACCGGCGCGACGAGGCGGCCCGGGCCGCGGCGGCCTTCGGGGCCGCGGCCGACGTGGTCGACGAGGCGGCGGCTGCCACCTTCGGAGTGAACCGCACCGACCTACGCATCCTCGGCTTGGTCCACACCGCCGGCGTTATGTCCGCGACGGCGCTGGCCGGCGCAGCCAAGCTGAGCCCGGCCGCCACCACCACGGCGATCCAGCGGCTGGCCGCGGCGGGCCACCTGACCCGTACGGTGGACGAGAACGACCGGCGGCGGGCCGTGGTGGCGCTGACCCCGCACGCCGAGGAGCTGATCAACCGGGTCTACGGTCCGGTCGAGCGGGCCGGGCGTCGGGTGCTGGCCGCGTACTCCCCGGAAGAGCTCGCCCTGATCACCGGCTTCCTGCGCCGCGGCATCGACATGCAGCTCGCCGAGGCCGACCGGATCCGCACGATGACCGCCTAGGGGGTGGTCTCGTGGCGGTGCCAGGCCTGGCGCAGGACCGCGACAGCGGCCGGCACCGCGGGCCGGGCCGCCGAGGCCTCCCGCCAGGCCACCACCACCCGCCGGGTCGGCACCGGCCGCACCGGCACCACCCGCACCCCGGCCGGCAGCGGCGGCCGGGCCAGCCGCGGGATGACCGCGATCCCGAGCCCCGCCGCGATCAAGGTCAGCTGCGTCTCGAACTCACCCACGTGGAAGTCCGGCCGCACCCCCGGCACCACCCGCACCAGCCACTCGTGACAGATGTCCCCGGCCTTCGCCGCGATCCACCGCTCGTCGCGCAGCTGCGCCAGCCGCACCTCGCGGCCCGAGGCGAACCGGTGGCCGTCCGGCACGACCAGATCGGCCACGTCCCGCCCGAGCTCCACATGCGTGACCCCCGGCGGATAGCGCAGCGCCACCTCCGGCCAGTCGTCCAGCAGCGCGAGGTCCACGTGCCCGCGCCGGAGCATGTCGAGACCCTCGTGCGGATTGACCTCCACCAGGCCCGTCGTCAGCTGCGGGTGCTCGGTGGCCAGCCGGTGCAACGCGTACGGCAGCAGCGCCCGGCACGCCGTCGCGAAGGCCGCCACCTCCAGCCGGCCGATGACCGTGTCCCGATGCGCCGCCAGCGCCGCCTCGGCCTCGTCGACGCCGGCCAGGACCCGTTCGGCGTGCCCGGCGAGCACCCGCCCGGCCTCGGTCAGCCGCAGCCGGCGGCCGTCCTTCTCCACCAGGGTGGCCCCGGTCTCGCGTTCCAGTTTGGCGAGCTGCTGCGACACGGCCGACGGCGTGCAGTGCAGCGCCTCCCCGGCCGCCAGCACCGTCCCGTAGCTGGCCACGGCGTGCAGAGCGCGGAGCCGACCCAGATCGATCATGTAGTCACGCTACATCGTCGCTGTAGCATTATTCGCTGGTGCTTCAGCATCACCGGCGGCGACGCTGACACGGTGAAACCGCGTGACATCGCCCTCGCTGTGGTCGTGGCCGCCGCCTGGGGCGTCAACTTCGTCGTGATCGACATCGGCCTGGACCACTTCCCGCCCCTGCTGTTCTCGGCGCTGAGGTTCCTGCTGGCCGCGTTTCCCGCGGTCCTGTTCGCCGGGCGCCCGCCCACCCGCTGGCGGTGGGTGATCGCGGTCGCCCTCACGCTCGGGGTGGTGAAGTTCTCCCTGCTCTTCGCCGGGATGGCCGCCGGCATGCCGGCCGGCCTCAGCTCCCTGGTCCTGCAGAGCCAGGCGGTGTTCACGACGGTCTTCGCGGTGCTGCTGCTGCGCGAACGCCCCGGCCTGCGGCGCGTCGCCGGGCTGGCGGTGGCGGCACTCGGCATCGGCGTCGTCGCGGTCCGGCTCGGCGCGGACGGACTGCCGGCCGGAGCATTCGGCCTGGTCCTGGGCGCGGCCGTGGCCTGGGGCCTGTCCAATGTGGCCACTCGGCAGGCGGCGCCGACCGACACGCTGCGCTTCATGATCTGGGTCAGCGCGGTGGCGACAATCCCGCTGGCGGTGCTCTCGCTGATCGTCGAGGGCCCGGCCACGGACCTGGCCGCGCTCCGCGCGATCAACGTCCCCGCGGTCGGCGCTCTGCTGTACGTCGCGCTGATCTCGACCCTGGCCGGCTTCGGCGCCTGGGGCGCCCTGATCAGACGGTACGGCGCATCGGCCGTCGCCCCGTTCTCGATGCTGGTGCCGATCTTCGGCATCGCCTCGGCGGCCCTGCTGCTGGACGAGACCGTGCACATGACGGACGTGGCCGGCGGGGTGCTCGTGATCGGCGGCGTCCTGATCGGGGTACTGGGCCCGGCCCGGCCTGTGGATACTCCCGAACCGGCGGGCCGGGCGCTCGATAGGGTTGGGGCATGACGGTGGCGGTGCGGGTGATTCCCTGTCTCGACGTGGACGCGGGACGGGTGGTCAAAGGAGTCAACTTCGTCGACCTGCGCGACGCGGGCGACCCGGTGGAGCTGGCCGCGGCCTACGACGCCGCCGGCGCCGACGAGCTGACCTTCCTGGACGTGACGGCATCGTCCGACGACCGCGGCACCATGCTCGACGTGGTCCGCCGCACGGCGGAATCGGTCTTCATCCCGCTGACGGTCGGCGGCGGCGTCCGCTCGGTCGACAACGTCGACACGCTGCTGCGCGCGGGAGCCGACAAGGTCGGTGTCAACACGGCGGCGATCCACCGGCCGGAGCTGATCGCGGAGATCGCGGACCGCTTCGGCAATCAGGTGCTCGTGCTGTCCCTCGACGTGCGCCGGCTGCCGTCGGGGCCGACGCCGCAGCACCCCAGCGGCTGGGAAGTGACGACGCACGGCGGTCGCAAGAGCGCCGGGCTCGACGCGGTGGAGTGGGCGCGTCGGGCGGCTGAGCTGGGCGCGGGGGAGATCCTGCTCAACTCGATGGACGCGGACGGGACGAAGGCGGGATTCGACCTGGAGTTGATCGCGGCGGTGCGGGCGGTGGTCGACATTCCGGTGATCGCCAGTGGTGGGGCGGGAGCTGTGGGGCACTTCCCGCCGGCGGTGGCGGCGGGGGCGGATGCGGTGCTGGCGGCCAGTGTTTTCCACTTCGGAGAGCTGACGATCGGTGAGGTCAAGGAGAGTTTGCGGGCGGCGGGCAATCCGGTCCGCTGAGCCACGGCTTGTCGCGCGACTCAGCGGCCGTCGGCCAGGCGCAGCGAGTATTCGCGGACGGCCGCGTTGTAGGTGCGCTCGTCGAGCTTCCAGTCGGACTCGCCCGGCGTGGCCGCCCGGTTCAGCTGCGTCTGCAGCGTCACGACCGCCGACGACAGACCGCTGAACGGCCGCGTGCGCCACAGCTGCTCGCCCGCCGGTGCGACCTCGACCAGGTCGTCGTCCACCGTGAGCAGGCCGGCCCCGGCCAGGCGGCGCACGGAATCCTCCAGCTCGGACCGGCTGGGCACGCTGTGGTGCAGGAAGTCGGCCGCGGCCAGCACGTCAGCCAGGCTCGCGCCGGTCACCGGGAGCGCCGCGTGCAGTGCCCGGTCGCGCTCCAGGCGCTCGGCGATGACCGCGGACACGAAGATCCAAGCGTCGTTCCAATGCCAGTCGCCAGCCCCCATGTCGCCATGATGCCGTGCGCTCGCCGAACCGGAAAGCGATTGTGTCGCGATGATCACCAAGCTGTGCCCGCCCGCCCGGACATATCGCCCGCTTCGCCGACCCCGCGAGTGGCGCGACGAAAACAGCGCCACCGCGAGGGCCGTGCCGGCCGCTGCGGCCGATGTGTTGACCCGCCGAGGATCGGGGTCAGGCCACCACGGCCGGCGCGACCTGCGGCGGACCCGACTGCGCCGGCTCGGTCGCCACGGCCGGATCGTCGGCCGCCGCCGGCACGGCGAAGACCGGCATGAACAACTGCACCAGCGGCCCGATGCCCAGCGCGTACGCCACCGTCCCGAACCCGATCGTGCCGCCCAGCAGCACACCCACGCCCAGGACCAGCACCTCGATGCTCGTCCGGACCACCCGGATGGACAGCCGCGGCCACCGGTTGACGATCCCGGTCATCAGCCCGTCCCGCGGCCCCGGCCCGAACCGGGCACCGATGTACATCGCCGTCGCGACGCCGTTCAGCGCGATCCCCACCACCAGGTACGTGATCCGCATCGCCACCGATCCGCCCGGGGCCAGCACCGCCAGGGCGCCGTCGGCCGCGAAGCCGATCACCACCAGGTTGGCGATCGTGCCGAAGCCGGGGCGCTGCCGCAGCGGGATCCACAGAAGCAGGACCGGGATGCCGGTCAGCAGCACCACCCAGCCGAAGCTGACCCCGGTGGCCTTCGACACACCCTGGTGGAAAACGTCCCACGGGTTCAGCCCCAGATCGCTTTCCACCATGAAAGCCATGCTTATGCCGTACAGGACCAGGCCCGCGAAGAGCTGGGTCACGCGGCGGGGCAGGCGGGCGCCGGCGGGAACGAGGTTGCTCAGACGACTCATAAGTGCCACTCTGAAGGCCAATTAGCGGCGATCAAAGAGCCAATTTGCCGGAGGTGGCCATGACGACATCGGTTCGCGGGGGCCAATTGGCTCGGCTGCTCGGTCAGTGGCACTCGTTGCCGGGGCGCCATCGCAGTCCGGACTATGCCGCGCTGGCCGGGGCGATCCGGGGATTGCTCACCGACAGCCGGTTGCCGCTGGGCGTGCGCCTGCCCGCCGAACGTGAGCTCGCCGAGGCGCTGGGCATCAGCCGGACGACGGTCACCGCCGCGTACCGCTCGCTCCGCGAGACCGGCCATCTGACCAGCCGGCGCGGCGCCGGCAGCTGGACCACCCTGCCGAACGGCCATCGCGTCGCGTCCTCGGGCCTGTGGACCCCGGACGACGACATGGACATGATCGACCTCGGCGTGGCCGCCTCGGCCGCGCCCGTCGAGCTCGTGCCCGCCGCGCGGGCCGCCGCCGACGACCTGCCGCGTTTCCTCGGCAGCGCCGGCTACCACCCGACCGGCCTGATGGAGCTGCGCGAGGCGGTCGCGGCCGGCTACACCGCCCGCGGCGTGCCGACCAGCGCCGAGCAGATCCTGATCACCAGCGGTACGCAGCACGCCCTCGACCTGGTGCTGCGCCTGTCCGTCCCGGCCGGTGCGACGGTGCTGGTCGAGTCGCCGACGTACCCGAACGCCCTGGCCGCGCTCTCCGCCCGCCGCGCCCGGATCAACACCCACGGCCTCGACGCGGCCGCCGGCTGGGACGGCGAGATGCTGCTCGGCGCGCTGCGCCAGACCCGGCCCCGGCTGGCGTACGTGATCCCGGAGTTCCAGAACCCGACCGGCCACCTGATGCCCGCAGAACTCCGCGAACGCCTCGTCGCCGCGGCCCACGCCACCGGCACCGAGCTGGTCGTCGATGAGTCCTTCGTGGACCTGCCGCTGGACGGGACCGCGGTCCCGCCGCCGGTCGCCGTCTTCGACCGGCACTCGCGGGTCGTCTCGATCGGCGGCATGAGCAAGGCCTACTGGGGTGGCCTGCGGATCGGCTGGGTCCGCGCGTCCGCGCCGCTGGTGCAACGCCTCGCGGCCCTGCGCGTCGGCGTCGACATGGCCAGCCCGGTCCTCGAACAACTGGTCGCGTGCCACCTGCTGAGGGATGCGGAGAGCATCGTCGCCGCCCGCCGCGCGGAGCTCTCGTCCCGGCGGGATGCGCTGGTCGCGGCGCTGGGCGAGCACCTGCCGGAGTGGCGCTTCACCGTGCCGGCCGGCGGAGTGATGCTGTGGGCGGAGCTGGACGGGCCGATCTCCAGCGCGCTGGCCCGGGCGGCCGAGGACGTCGGCGTACGGCTCGCGCCCGGACCCCGCTTCGGCCTGGACGGCACCCTCGAACGCTTCATCCGGCTGCCGTTCGCCCTGCCGGCCGACGACCTGCGGGAAGCGGTCCGCCGGATCGCCTCGGTCCGCCACGACCTGGACCGCGCCGCCCGGCCGGCCTGGCGCACACCCGCCGTCATCGCCTGACCAGCCGGGAACGCCGGCCTGCCGGGAACGCCGGCCTGCCGGGAACGCCGGCCTGCCGGGAACGCCGGCCTGCCGGAAATGCCGGCCCGCCGGAAATGCCGGCCCGCCGGATGGCCGAACGCCGCGTCAGCCGCCGAGGATGCTCACCTCGATGCCGCCCAGATCCGCCGGGTCGGCGATCTGCTCGATCCCGGTGATCCGCCCATCGACGACGACGAAGGCAAACGCCACCCGCACCGTCCCGCCCGGCGCCCAGACCAGCCCGGCTTCCCCGTCCAGCAGCGCCGTTTCCGCATGCTGCGCCCGCCCCGAGAACGTCTCGGCCACCGCCGAAGCCCCACGGAGCAGCGAGCTGGCCCCGTACCGGACCGCCGCCGCGTCCGCGCGGAGCTCCACCTCCGGGTCCAGCAGGGCGAGCAGCGCGGCGAAGTCGCCGCCGCGGGAGGCGGCCAGAAAAGCCTCGACCACGGTACGGCTACGAGCCCGATCCTCCTCCGCCGGCCGCCCCTGCACCTTGCGCCGGGCCCGGCTGGCCAGTTGCCGGGCGGCCGCCGGTGAGCACCCCGCGATCTCGGCGATCTGCGGGAACGGCACCGCGAACATGTCATGCAGCACGAACGCCAGCCGTTCCCCGGGCGCGAGAGTGTCCAGCACGACCAGCAGCGCCGGGCCCATCGCGTCCGCCAGCAGCGCCTCGCTCTCCGGGTGGGCCTGCTCGGCCGCCGGCGCCTCCGGGACTTCCGTGCTGTCCTCGCGGCGGGCGGCCCGCGAGCGCAGCATGTCCAGGCACACCCGGGAGACCACGGTGGTGAGCCAGCCGGTCAGGTTGCCGACCTCGGACGTGTCGCTGCGGCTGAGCCGCAGCCAGGCCTCCTGCACGGCGTCGTCGGCCTCGGCGGCCGAGCCGAGCATCCGCTGCGCCACCGCCCGCAGATGGGGCCGGTCGGCTTCGAAACGCTGCGCCAGCTGGTCCATGTCGCTCACCTGTCACACCTCCGCGTCGGCATCCGTCATCACCATGACGGGCCGTGGTGGTCCGTTGTGACGCTCACGGAAGGACCATTGTCATGACGACGTCCGGCCTCGGCACCATTGTCATCCCGGTCAGCGACCTCACCGCGGCGAAGGCGGTCTACGGCGCCCTGCTCGGCGTGGCCCCGGATGTGGACCAGCCCTACTATGTCGGCTACACCGCGGGTGGTCAGCACATCGGCCTCGACCCGAACGGCCGCACCGGCCCGGTGATGTACTGGCACGTGACAGACATCAGGACGGCCCTGCAGGGCCTGCTGGCGGCGGGGGCCGAGCAAGTGCGGGAGGTCAAGGACGTGGGCGACGGCAAGCTGATCGCGACCGTACGCGACAAGGACGGCACCGTCCTGGGCCTCCTCCAGCCGGCATGACGCACCCGGAGCCGCGCCCGCGGGCGAGCCGCAGAGCAGACGTCCTGGCCAAACTGACCGCTCCGGTCGCCGACGCCTGGGTCGCGACCGGTGCCGCGGACGGGCCGTATCTGGTGCCGCTCACCCTCGCCTGGCTGCGCGAGCGGATCGTCCTGGCCACCGACGGCAAGTCCCGCACGGCGACGAACATCGCGGCGACCGGCACGGCCCGGCTGGCCCTGGGCGCGACCCGGGACGTCGTCATGATCGACGCGGTGCTGGAGGAGACCTTCCCGGTGGCGCAGGCGCCGTCCTGGGTGGCGGACGGCTACGCGGACGGCACCGACTGGGATCCGCGCACGGCCGGCGGCACCTACCTGTACCTGATCCTGCGCCCGGACCGCATCCAGGCCTGGCGCGAGGAGAACGAACTCGAGGACCGCACCCTGATGCGCGACGGTGCCTGGCTGAGCTGATCCGCAGAAGGCGCGAGCGCCGCGATCTCTGATCGCGGCGCTCGGTCTCGTTCAGGCTCCGGGCTACATCTGGACGAGCGTCCCGGCGTACATCTTGTCGATCTGCTCGGCGAAGTTGGTCTCCACGCTGCGCCGCTTGATCTTCATCGACGGGGTGATCTCGCCCTGCTCGATGCTCAGGTCGCGGGGCAGGATGGCGAACTTCTTGATGGTCTCCCACCGGTTGAGCTTGCCGTTGAGCTCCTCGATGTAGCCCGCGATCAGCGCTTCCGTCTCGGCCGCGGTCACGATCTCGCGGTAGCTCTTGCCGGCCAGCGGGCCACCCGCCGCCCAGCCCGCGATCGCTTCCTCGTCCAGCGAGATCAGCATCGTCACGTAGTTGCGGGCCTGGCCCACGACGACCGCCTGCGACGTGTACGGGCAGACCGCCTTGAACATGCCCTCGATCGCCGACGGGGCGATGTACTTGCCGCCGGAGGTCTTGACCAGGTCCTTCTTGCGGTCGGTGATCTTGAGGTAGCCGTCGCTGTCCAGCTCGCCGATGTCGCCGGTGCGGAAGAAGCCGTCCTCGGTGAACGACTCCTCGGTCTCCTGCGGCAGGTTGTGGTAGCCGCGCATGACCGGGGCGCCGCGCAGCAGGATCTCGCCGTCGCTGTCGATGCGGCATTCCAGGTCGCCCAGCGGCTGGCCGACCGTACCGATCTTGAGCTTGCCCAGCCGGTTGACGAAGTTCGCCGCGCTGGACTCGGTCAGGCCGTAGCCCTCCATGATGGGCAGGTTCGCCGCCGCGAAGAACTCCGCGATGTCGCGGCTCAGCGGGGCCGAGCCGGAGACCAGCACCCGCAGCCGGCCACCGAGGCGCTGCTGCAGCTTGCTGAAGACCAGCTTCTCGGCGACCGCGTACTTGGCCTTCAGCACCCCGCCGACCGGCTTGCCGGCCTGCTCCAGGGCGACCTTCTGCTTGCCCACGCCGACCGCCCAGCCGAAGATCTTGGCCTTGGCGCCGCCGGCACCCAGCGCGGTCGTCACCGTCTTGTTGTAGACCTTCTCGAAGATCCGCGGCGCCGCGCACATCAGCGTCGGCTGCACCACGGCGAGCATGTCGACCAGCTTCTCGACCCGCCCGTCGACGTACGTCGGCACGCCCACGTGCAGGATGCCGCAGAGCAGCGTCTTGCCGAACGAGTGAGACAGTGGCAGCCACAGATACTGCAGGTCGGTCGACTCGAACAGGCCCAGGTCGGCCTGCGCCACGCCCTCCCAGGTCCAGCCGCGGTGCAGCAGCTGCACGCCCTTGGGCCGGCCGGTCGTGCCGGAGGTGTAGATCAGGGTGGCCACGTTGTCGGGGCCGACGCCCTCGACGATCCGGTCCACCAGGTCGGGCTGCTCGGCGAGCGCCGCCCGGCCGCGCTCCTCCAGCTCGGCCAGGGTGAGCTGCGGCGGCGTGGCGTTCGCGTCGGCCAGGCCGTCGATCAGCACCACGTGGGTGACCGAGGTGTCCGCGCCGGCCAGCTTCAGGGCCTGCTGCGGGTTCTCCGCCACCAGCACCTTGGAGCCGGAGTCGGCCACGATGTAGGCCGCGTCCTCGGGCTCGGTGGTGGGGTAGACCGTGGTGGTCGCCGCGCCGGCGCAGTTGATGCCGAGGTCGACCAGGACCCATTCGAGGCGGGTGCCGGACAGGATCGAGACCCGGTCCTCCAGGCCCACGCCGAGCCCGGCCAGGCCGGCGGCGATCGCCGTGGCCCGTTCGCCGACCTGGGACCAGGTCAGCCAGCTGATCGCGGTGTCGTTCGCCGTCGGTACGGCGAACGCCTGACCGTTCGGGGTCGCCCGCACACGTTGCAGGAACATGTCCGGGATTGACCGGTAGGGAACCTCGAGAGCCATCGGGCGCCGCCTCTTTGCGTCTATGGGGGATTACGTGACAGCCGTGTTACCGCAGAGTATTGCCCGGGCGTCGCGAGGGCCAGAGTGCGGTGGGTGGACCTGCACAGTGATCCTAACCGGGTCGCTCCCCGAGGTCGTTCACGAATGGCGGTATGGCCTATTCGATATAGAGGAAGGTCGACGTCCTGCCCCTAACCTCAGCTCAACGGACCGGTGGGCCACAAGCCCAGGACACGGGTCTGCAGGCGCGAGAGAGGAAAAGCATGGCGATTCGACGCCCCCGAAGCGGCCGGTTCCTGGCCGTGAGTGTGCTCGTCGTGGCAACGACGACCGTCGCGACGGTGACCCCGGCGACGGCAGCCCCCGCCACCGGGCAGATCCGGCTCGCCGGCACCGCCGACGCGGTGGCCGGCAGCTACATCGTGGTTCTCAAGGACAGTGCGGTCGCGAAGACCAACCGCGTGGCGGCCGTCGACGACAAGTCGTCGAGCCTGGCCCGCGGCTACGGCGCGGAGGTCCGCCGCACGTTCGGCGCGGCGCTCAACGGATTCGAGGCCGGGATGAGCGAGGCCGCGGCGAAGCGGCTCGCCGCCGACCCGAGCGTCGCCTACGTGGAGCAGAACCAGCGGGTCTCGCTGCTCGCCACGCAGACCGGCGCCACCTGGGGCATCGACCGCATCGACCAGCGGGCCCGGCCGCTGAGCACCACGTACACGTACACCACCACGGCGAGCAACGTGACGGCGTACATCATCGACACCGGCATCAAGTACACGCACAACGACTTCGGGGGCCGGGCCCGGGTGGGCTACGACGCCGTCGGTTCCGGCGGGGTCGACTGCAACGGCCACGGCACGCACGTCGCCGGTACGGTCGGCGGCACCACGTACGGCGTCGCGAAGGCCGTCAAGCTCGTCGGCGTCCGGGTGCTCAACTGCTCCGGCAGCGGCACCAACGCCGGGGTCATCGCCGGCGTCAACTGGGTCACCCAGAACGCCGTCAAGCCGGCCGTGGCCAACATGAGCCTCGGCGGCGGCGCCAGCACCGCGCTCGACAACGCGGTGGCCAACTCGATCAGCTCGGGTGTCACGTACGCCCTGGCGGCCGGCAACTCGACCGCGAACGCCTGCAACTCCTCGCCGGCGCGGGTCGCCTCGGCCATCACCGTCGGCGCCACCACGAGCACCGACGCCCGCGCCTCGTACTCGAACTACGGCACCTGCCTGGACATCTTCGCGCCGGGCTCGGCCATCACCTCGGCCTGGTACAGCAGCAACAGCGCGACCAACTCGATCAGCGGCACGTCGATGGCCTCCCCGCACGTGGCGGGGGCCGCGGCCCTGGTGCTGGCGGGCAGCCCGTCGCTGACCCCGGCCCAGGTGCGCGACACCCTGGTCAACAAGGCCACCACCGGCGTGGTGACCAGCCCGGGCACCGGCTCGCCGAACCGCCTGCTCTACGTCGGCAGCTGAACCCCGCGCAACGCCACGGAGCCCCGGACCGCCAGGTCCGGGGCTCCGCTCTTGCCGCGGTACGGCGTCAGTCGTCCGAGCCGTCGTCGTCCGAGCTGTCGTCCGAGCCGTCGTCGTCCGAGCTGTCGTCCGAGTCGTCGTCGGAGCCGGAGTTGTCGGTCTCGCGCTCGTGCCGCAGCACCTCGCCGGTGGCGCGGTCCACATCGATGTCGTGCTCGACCGGGCCGGCCTGGACCTCGATGTCCCAGACCGCGCGGCCGTGCTCGGTCTCCCGCTCGCTGTCGGTGACCTGGCCGCCCCCGGCCGCCTTGACCGCGATTGCCTTGGCGGCGTCCAGACTGACGGCATCGGGGGCGGCGGGCGCCGAGGAAGCCGACGAGGACGGGTCCGCCGGGGACGGAACCGAGGACGAAGGCGCGGGAGTGGTGGTGGAGGCCGACGGCGCCGGCGCGGCAACGATCGCCGTGCCCGCCGTGTCGTCACTGCCCGCCGCCATCGCCGTGCCGCCGAGCGCGAGCGCGGCCACCGCGCCGGCGGCGAGGGCGGAAGCGGTACGAAGCCTGATCATGAAAACCTCCGGTGTCGTGAACGGAACACCGACAGGTTCGCGCCCGGCGCGCTATGGCCGCGCTGTGCGATCCCTAAGACCGGGTTAAGCCCGTTCAGAGCCGGTAGACCGAGACGTGATCGGTGCTCGTCGCGTCGAACGGGCGGCGGTGCCAGTCGGCGTAGCGGGCCTCGAGGTGCAGGCCGGCCTGGGCGGCGAGCCGGTCGATCTGCTCCGGCCACAGGTAGCGCATCCCGAACGGCTGCAGGCGTACGCCGCTCGGGGTGAAGCTCACGTTCTGGCGGACGTACGTCTGCGCGGCCCGGTCGTAGCGGTGCAGCCGCAGCGAGGCCTCGTCCTCGGTCACCGCGCGGACCTGCGGGTGCTGCTCGTCGCGTTCGAAGTCGGCCGGGTTCGGCACGAACGCCTCGATGACGAACGCGCCGCCGGGGGCCAGCACCCGGGCGACGTTGCGGAAGCAGGCCGCCTGCCGCTCGGCGTCCACCAGGTTGAACAGGGTGTTGAAGACCAGGTAGGCCAGCGGGAACCGGCCCCGTACGGCGACGTCGGCCATGTCGCCGATCACCACCGGCAGGTCGGCGCCGCCGGGCTTGGCGCGCAGCTTGGCCACCATCTCGGGTGAGCCCTCCACCCCCTCGACGCGCAGGCCGCGGGCCGCCAGCGGCAGGGCCACCCGGCCGGTGCCGATGGCGAGCTCCAGCACCGGGCCGCCGTCGGCGATCCCGGCGAGGAAGTCCACGGCCGGGGCCGGGTCGGGGTTGCTCGTCGCGTCGTACGCGGCGGCCCACTGGCGCCCGAACAGGCCTGGGTCATCGAACATCGACATGCCCGTCAGGACAACAGAGGATCAATCGGGCGGCAAGCGCTTTACCGAAGCCAGTTGCAGCCGGACCCGCGCGCCGCCGCCCGGGGCGGACCCCACCTGCAGCGTGCCGCCACCGGCTTCGGCGGCCCGGCGGGCGATGTCCAGCCCCAGGCCGGTCGAGCCGCTGCCCGACGAACCCCGGCGCAGCGCCTCGGCCGGGAAGCCCGGGCCGGAGTCGTCGACGGTCAGCACCGCCCCGCCGCCCGGGCGTTCGGCCAGCGACACGACCAGGGCGGTGCCGTCCGGGGTGTGCGCGAAGACGTTTCCGAGCAGAGCGTCCAGCGCCGCCGCCAGGTCGTCGGCCGGCAGTGCCACCGGAAGGGGCGCCGACGGGAGCTCACGCCGTACCTCTCGATCGGTGTCCTCGGCCAGCACCGTCCAGAAGGCGACCCGGTCCGCGACCACCGCGGTGGCGTCGGCCGCGGCCGCGCGGTCGCCGCCGCGCCGGCGGGCCTGCTGGATCACCGCCGTGACCGCCCGCTCGATGCTGTCGGCGGCCGCCGAGACCCGGGCGGCCTCCTCCTCGTCGCGCAGCGACTCCGCCTCCAGCCGCAGCGCCGTCAGCGGCGTGCGCAGCCGGTGCGACAGGTCGGCGACCTGCTCGCGTTCCTCGCGCAGCAGGTCCTGGATGCGCCCGGCGAGATGGTTCAGCGCGACGGCCACCTCGCGCACCTCGCGCGGGCCGGACGGGCTCGCCCGCGCGGTCAGCTCGGCCCGGGCCAGCCGGTGCGAGACCGCGGACAGGTCGGCGATCGGCGCCACGATGCTGCGGGCCAGCCGGTCGGCCACCACCAGCCCGAGCAGCACCAGGGCCAGGCCGAGCCCGGCCAGCACCAGCCAGGACCGGGCCACCCCGCCGGTGAGTTCCCCGGCCGGGACCACGGTCCGCAAGACGTACGTCGCGTCGCCGCTGAGCACCGGCACCACGATCTCCCGGCCGGCGTCGGTGTCCACGGTGAAGGACCGGCCGTTGGCCTGGGCCAGCCGCACGGCCGGGGTGCGGTCGGCGGCCGCGCCCAGCACCGGGCCGTCCGGCGGGAAGACGCTGACCGGCAGCGGCAGCCCCTGCACGGTCAGGGCCAGCGACCCGGGATCGCTGGTGCCGATCTGCGGCACGATCGTCTGCAGTACGTCGTTGGCCCGGCTGATCGCCCGGTCCTCGGTCACCTGCCGGATCAGCAGTGCGAGCGGCACCAGGAACGCGAGGAGCACCAGGCAGGTGGTGGCCGCGACCAGCAGGGTCAGCCGCCGTCTCATGCCGGACCGCTCAGCCGGACTCCCACCCCGCGGACCGTGTGCAGGTAGCGCGGCTCCTGGGCGGTCTCACCGAGCTTGCGGCGCAGCCACGACAGGTGCACGTCGACCGTCTTGTCGGCGCCGCCGTACGGGACCTGCCACACCTCGCTGAGCAGTTCCCGCTTGCTCACCACCTGCCCGGCCCGGGTCGCCAGGTGGTGCAGCAGGTCGAACTCGCGTGGCGTCAGGTCCAGGTCGGCACCGTCCAGGGTGGCCGTGCGCGCGCCCGCGTCGATGCGCAGGCCGCCGACGGCCAGCGCCACCGGTTCGGCGCCGGTCACCCCGCCGCGGCGCAGCACCGCGCGCACCCGGGCGTCGAGCTGCGCCGCGGTGAACGGTTTGACGATGTAATCGTCGGCGCCCGCGTCCAGCACCCGGACGATCTCCTCCTCGTCGTCGCGGGCGGTCGCCACGATGACCGGCATCGCGCTGACCGCGCGCAGCATCCGCAGCAGCTCGCGGCCGTCCAGATCGGGCAGCCCGAGGTCGAGCACGACCAGGTCGGGCCGCTCGGCCAGGGCGGTGCGCAGGCCGTCCATCGCGGTGTGCGAGGCGGCCACGGCATGGCCGCGCTCGCGCAGGGCGCGCAGCAGAGTGGTACGGATCGCCGAGTCGTCCTCGATCAGCAGGAGGTGGGCCACGCTGCACGGTAACCCGGCCCACCGGGCGCGACGACGCTCTTAACCGTCCCTTAGCGTCCCTGCGGGCCCGGCTTAGGGTGGCGCCCGGCATAGTCGGCCGGGTGAATCGTCGAATGCTGTTCGTGACCGCCGGCTGGCTCGGCGCGGCGGTGCTCGCCGTCCTGGTCGGTCTCGCGGCGGTCAGTGTCATCGGGAACGGGCTGACCACGCCGGAGACCCGCCCGCTGAGCGCGGCCGAGGTGGCGGACGAACTGGCCCGCCAGGTCGCCGTGTCGCCGTCGGCCGCGCAGGGGTCCGGCAGCCGCCCGCCGGTCACGCCGCCGGCGTCGTCCGCCCCGCCCACCCGGACGTTCCCGACCCGGGCGGGCACGGTCGTCGGTCGCTGTGTCGGCTCCCGTCCCGAGGTGGTGAGCATGTCGCCGCGCCAGGGCTACGAGCTGCACGAACAGGACCGCGGCCTGCAGGACGACGACGCCGAGGGCGAGTTCCGCGCCCAGGGCGGCGGCGGCGGCGGCAAGGACCGGGTGAAGTTCGAGATCGTCTGCCGCGCGGGCATCCCGGCCCTGGTCGCCGACGATTGAGCAAGTGTGCTGGAGTGGTCCTCATGCACACCATCGAGCTGGGCGACGGCCTGACCGTGAGCGCCCTCGGCTACGGGGCGATGGGCCTCGCCGACGTGTACGGCCCGGCGCAGGAGGACGAGTCGCTCGCCACCCTGCACCACGCCGTGGACGTCGGCGTCACCTTTCTGGACACCGCGGACGTGTACGGCGCCGGCAGCAACGAGCGCCTGCTGGCCCGGCTGCTGGCCGACCGCCGTGACGAGGTGACGCTGGCCACCAAGTTCGGCATCACCGCCGTGGACGGCGACCTCAGCACGATGGCCACCCGGGGCGACGCCGCGTACGTGCGGCAGGCCTGCGACGCCAGCCTGGCCCGGCTGGGCATCGACGTCATCGACCTCTACTACCTGCACCGCCGGGACGTACGGGTGCCGGTCGAGGAGACCGTCGCGGCGATGGCCGAGCTGGTCCGGGCCGGCAAGGTACGCCACCTGGGCCTGTCCGAGGTGACCGCGACCGAGCTGCGGCAGGCGTACGCGGTGCACCCGATCGCCGCCGTGCAGAGCGAGTGGTCGCTGTGGAGCCGTGACGTGGAGCGGGCCGTGGTGCCGGCCGCCGCTGAGCTCGGGGTGGGCTTCGTGCCGTACTCCCCGCTGGGCCGGGGTTTCCTCACCGGCACTCTCGACCGGGCGGCGATCGCGGGGGACTGGCGGGCCGGGCTGTCCCGCTTCTCCGGCTCCGCGTTCGACCGCAATCAGGCCGTGGTGGAGGGCGTGCGCGGGGTGGCCGCCGAGGTGGGCGCGACCCCGGCCCAGGTAGCGCTGGCCTGGCTGCGGATCCGGGGTGAGCAGCTGGGACTGCCGGTCGTGCCGATCCCGGGCACCCGGCGCGCCGCCCGGGTCGACGAGAACGTCGCGAGTCTCGAGGTGCGGCTGGATCCGGCCCGGCTCGCGCTGCTCGACGAGCTGGCCGGTGCGGTGGTCGGCCCGCGGTCGGACCACAGCGACCCCAACTGGGTCTCCGCCACCCGGGAGTAGCCGGTCAGAGGCCGATCGCGGCGGTCGTCAGCTTCGCCACCGCGTCGGACTCGCCGGTGACCTGCACCTCGGCCACCCGCTGCCGGCCGGAGACGAACAGCGCCAGCTCGCCGGGCTCGCCGGTGACGGTGGCCCGGGGCTCGCCGGCCCCGATCCGCAGTGTGCCGAAACCGGGCGCCTCGACCCGCACCCCGAAGCCGACCTTGCGCAGGGCCAGCCGGGCGGTGAGCTTGGTGGCGTTCCAGATCGCCTGCTGCTCGCCGTGCTCCAGGCTGCGGCGGGTGAAGCCGGGCGTGGCCCGCCGGACGTCCTCGTGGTGGATGAAGAACTCGACGGTGTTGCTCAGCGAGTCGAGCAGCGGATTGCTGACCGGGCTCCACCAGGGTGGGGTGCGCACCTCCTGGATGATCTCCGGGTACGGCTGGGCGGCCTTGGCCAGCCGTACGTGCTCGCCGTGCCCGGCCAGCGGCGGGATCAGCATGCCGATCATGGCGTCCGGCCGCCGCTCGCGGACCACCAGGTGCGCGGCGAGGTCCCGGGTGGTCCAGCCCGCGCACACCGTGGCCAGGTCCGGGCCCACCTGGTGCAGCAGGTCGGCGAGCTGCCGGCGCTCTGCGCGCGCGTAGTCGGTCATGACCCGATCGTAGGCGGGTAGCAGTCAGGGCGCGCGGTGGCGAGGGCCGGGCTGCGCGATGGTGTGCTTGTTGACACAATGTAAACCTGTGGCGTTTCGCGGGCGGTTCGGCAGGATGGACCGGTAAGGCCGGAACAGCCGGCACGGACTTACCTCAGGGCGAGGATCTTTGACCAAGAGGGCCAGTCGTGACGTGCTGGGCAGAGGCCTGCGCGTGCTCGGCCGGGCGATCCGGACCGAACCCCGGCTCTTCATCATCGGCACCATCGGCAGCAGCCTGTTCGGCCTGCTGGTCATCGCGAACTCGTACGTGGTGGGCGGGGTGATCGGCAACGTCGTCGTGCCCGCGTTCGCCGAGCACCGGGCCGGCACCGGCGAGCTCGCCCTGATCGCCGCCGCCTTCATCGGCATCGCGCTGCTGCGGGTGGCCAGCATCTTCGGCCGCCGGCTGGGCGCGGGCTACATGCAGTTCCGGCTCCAGGCCCGCTACCGCCGCGCGGTGACCCGGCGCTATCTGGCCCTGCCGCCCGCCTGGCACCAGCGGCACGCCACCGGCACGCTGCTGTCGAACGCCAACTCCGACGTCGAGGCCGCCTTCGTGCCGATCGCGCCGCTGCCGTTCGCGGTCGGCACGATCGTGATGATCGCCGCCGCGCTGGTCTCGCTGTTCCTCACCGACTGGGTCCTGGCCATGGTCGGCGTCTGCCTCTTCCCGGCGCTGTTCGGCCTCAACCTGGTCTACTCGCGCCGGATGTCGCCCCGGCAGATCCGGGCCCAGCAGCTGCGCGGCAAGGTCAGCGCGGTCGCCCACGAGAGCTTCGACGGCGCGCTGGTGGTCAAGACCATGGGCCGCGAGGCCGACGAGTCCCGGCGTTTCGCCGTGCACGCGAGCGAGCTGCGCGACGCGCTGATCTCGGTCGGCCGGCTGCGGGGCCTGTTCGACCCGGTGATGGACAGCCTGCCCAGCGTCGGCACGCTGGCCGTGCTGATGCTCGGCGCGTGGCGGCTGCAGTCCGGCGCGATCAGCGTGGCCGAGCTGGTCAGCGTCTCGTTCCTGTTCACGGTGCTGGCCTTCCCGGTCCGGGCGATCGGCTGGGTGGTCGCCGAGCTGCCGCGCAGCGTCGCCGGCTGGGAACGGGTCCAGGCGGTGCTCGGCGCCGACGGCGACCTGGCGTACGGCTCGGCCGCCCCGGCCCGCACCGGGCCCGCGGAGATCACCTTCGATCATGTGCACTTCTCGTACGGCGACGGCGCCGAGGTGCTGCACGACGTCTCCTTCACCGTCCCGGCCGGCCGGACCGTGGCCCTGGTCGGCGCGACCGGCTCGGGCAAGTCGACCATCGCCTCGCTGGCCGTCCGGCTGGTCGACCCCGACAAGGGCACGGTCTGCGTCGACGGCACCCCGCTGCCTGAGCTGAGCGTGCCGGCCCTGGCCTCGGCGGCGGCGCTCGTGCCGCAGGTGCCATTCGTCTTCGACGACACCGTGCGCGGCAACGTGACCCTGGACCGCGAGGGCCTCGACGACGAGGTGGCCTGGTCGGCGCTGCGCCAGGCCCAGGCCGAGGGCTTCGTCGCCCACCTCCCGGAGGGCCTGGACACCGCGGTCGGCGAGCGCGGCACGTCGCTGTCGGGCGGCCAGCGCCAGCGGCTGACCCTGGCCCGCGCGCTGGCCGGGCAGCCCCGGCTGCTGGTGCTCGACGACGCCACCAGCGCGGTCGACCCGCGGGTCGAGGCGGCCATCCTGGCCTCGCTGCGCGGGCACGACTCCGGCGCCTCGATCCTGGTCGTGGCCTACCGGCGGGCCACGATCGCACTCGCCGACCTGGTCGTCTACCTGGAGGACGGCCAGGTGGCCGCCACCGGCACGCACACCGAGCTGATGGCCACCGAGCCCGGCTACCTCAACCTGGTCACCGCGTACGAGCAGGCCGAGGCCGCTCGCGAAGAGGACAGCAAGGTCATCGCGTGAGTACCGCTGTACTGGAGAAGCCCGCGGCTGAAGAGGGCGCCCTGGCCACGTTCCGCCGCGGCGTCGCGCTCTCGCCCGAGCTGCGCCCCGGCCTGATCGGCACGCTCGCGCTCGCGCTGGTCTCGATGGCCGGCCGGGTCGCCGTGCCGATCGCCATCCAGCAGGGCATCGACCGCGGCATCCGCGCGCCCGGTGGGCCCGACCTGGGCATCGTCGCGCTGATCGTCGGCCTGACCCTGGCCGTTCTGGTCGTCTCGACGGCCTGCGGCTATGCGATGACCCGTCGGCTGTTCACGGTCAGCGAGACCGCGCTGGGCGCGCTGCGCTCACGCACGTTCCGGCACATCCACGACCTGTCGATGCTGCACCAGCAGTCCGAGCGGCGCGGTTCACTGGTCTCGCGGGTCACCGGCGACGTCGACCAGATCACCCAGTTCCTGCAGACCGGCGGCGTGATGCTGCTGCTCACCTCGGGGCAGCTGGTGGTCACCACGATCGTCATGTTCGTCTACTCGTGGCAGCTCACCCTGGTGGTGTTCGCCGCGTTCCTGCCGGCCGTGATCGTCATCCGGTTGTTCCAGAAGCGGCTGGCCGGCGTCTACCGGATCGTGCGTGAGCGCACCGGCGTCATGCTCGGCGCGGTCGCCGAGAGTGTGGTCGGCGCGACGGTCATCCGCGCGTACGGGGTGGCCGGGCGCACCGGCCGGCGGCTGGACACCTCGATCGACAACCTGCGGGTGGCGCAGCAGAAGGCGTTGCGGACCAGCGTGATCAGCTTCTCCACCGGGGAGGTCGCGGCCGGTGTGGCGCTGGCCGCCGTGGTGGTCGTGGGGCTGCTGCTCGGCGTCGACGGCGGCCTGAGCGTGGGCAAGCTGACCGCGTTCCTGTTCCTGGTCACCCTGTTCATCCAGCCGGTGCAGATCGCCACCGAGGTGCTCAATGAGGCGCAGAACGCGGTGGCCGGCTGGCGCCGCGTGCTAGACGTGCTCGACATCGAGCCCGACGTGGCCGACCCGGACGCCGCGGGTGTGGAGCTGCCGCCCGGCCCGCTGTCGGTCCGCTTCGCCGACGTGTCGTACCGCTATCCCGGCGGCCCCGTCGTGCTCGACGACGTGGATCTGGAGATCGCGCCGAAGACCCGGGTCGCGGTGGTCGGCGAGACCGGCAGCGGCAAGACCACCTTCGCCAAGCTGCTCACCCGGCTGATGGACCCGGCCGGCGGCCAGGTGCTGCTGTCCGGCACGCCGCTGACCTCGGTGCGTTTCACGTCGCTGCGCAAGCGGGTGGTGATGGTGCCGCAGGACGGCTTCCTGTTCGACGCGACGGTGGCGGAGAACATCCGCTTCGCGGCGCCCGAGCTGACCGACGAGGATCTCGAGCGGGCCTTCACCGAGCTGGGCCTGGCGGACTGGCTGGCCGGGCTGCCGCTCGGCCTGCAGACCGCGGTGGGCGAGCGGGGCGAGGCGCTCAGCGTGGGGGAGCGGCAGCTGGTGGCTCTGGTACGCGCCTACGTGGCCGATCCGGACCTGCTGGTGCTGGACGAGGCGACCAGCGCGGTCGACCCGGCCACCGAGGTGCGCCTGCAGCGGGCCCTCGACACCGTGACCCGGGGCCGCACCACCGTGGCGATCGCTCACCGGCTGTCCACCGCGCAGTCCGCCGACGAGGTGATCGTGGTGGACGCGGGCCGCGTCGTGCAACGCGGCCCGCACGCCACCTTGATCCAGGACGAGGACTCGATCTACGCCAAGCTCTTCGCCTCGTGGCTGGAGCAGACCCGCTGACTCAGCGCGCGTAGAACTCGACGACCAGCTGCTCGTCGCAGACCACCGGGACCTCGGCGCGCAGCGGCTTGCGGATCACCGTGGTGCGCAGCTCCTCGACCACCGTGGACAGATACGGCGCGGTCGGGCCGTCCAGGTGCGCCCCGGTGGCCGCGATCTGGAACGGCGGCTTCTGCCGGCTGGTCTCCCGCACCTCGACGACCTGTCCGGGCTTGAGCCGGTACGACGGGCGGTCGACCTTCTTGCCGTCGACCAGGAAGTGGCCGTGCGCGACGAGCTGACGGGCCTGGTAGATGGTGCGGGCCAGGCCGGCGCGCTGCACGGTGGCGTCCAGCCGGCTCTCCAGCAGGGCGACCATGTTCTCGCCGGTCTTGCCTTCCTTGCGGTGCGCGTCCTCGTAGGCCCGGCGCATCTGCGCCTCGCTGATGTTGTACTGGTGCCGCAGGCGCTGCTTCTCGAGCAGCCGGACCTGGTAGTCCGACGCCTTGCGCCGCCCCCGGCCGTGCACGCCCGGCGGGAACGGCCGCTTCTCGAAGTACTTCACGCACTTGCGGGTCAGCGGAATGCCGAGTGCCCGCGAGAGCCGGGCCTTGGGACGGGAGTTGTTCACGGGCGATCTCACTTCGCATCAGGGGTGTTGTACGGTTAGGCTCACCTTACTAAGGCAATCCTAACCGGTGCTCGGAGGTACCTGACATGCAGCCCACGCCCGCCGAGGTCGCCCGTACCCTGGCCGCCGGTCACCTGCCCGCCGTCGCGCACATCGCCTGCCGGCAGGGCCCGTACCCGGTCCGGCACGTGACCGACAGCCAGGGCCGGGTGCTGCTGCTGGCCCCGCGCAACGGCGCGCTCACCACGGCGCTGCGTCCGGGCGAGGGCAACGACGACACCGCGCTCGTGCTCGACATCAGCGACGTGCCGCCGGTCGCCGGCGCCCCCTCGCTCGGCCGGGTCTGGGTGGCCGGCTGGGCCGTGGCGCTCACCGGCGAGCAGGCCCGCGAGGCCGCCCTGGACTACGCCGACTCCGACCCGGCACCCGACCTGCTCGACGTGGGCGATTCCCAGGTCCTGCACCGGATGGAGGTCGCCGAGGTGCGCTACGAACGCAACGGCGTGCTGGTCGACGTCGACCCCGACGACTACGCCCTGGCCGGCCCGGACCCGCTGCGCACCATCGAGTTCGACCTGATCGCCGACCTCGCCGACCACCACGTCGAGGAGATGGCCGGCTACGTCCGTCGCCAGCTCGGCCCGGCGGCCCGCCCCGGCGACGAGCCCAAGGTCGTGCGCCTGGACCGGTACGGCTTCATGGTCCGCCTGGGCGACCGGCTCGCCCGGCTGGCCTTCCCGCGCCCGGTCACCGACCGCCACGACCTGGCCCACCTGCTGCACCCGGTGCTCTGCCACCGCTGCACCCGGGACAGTGAGGCCGAAACAATCCGCTGATCGGATGTTCACCCGGAAGTGGTCCCGGCGGTAGACCTGAAGGACCAGGATGGTCGTCGGCGCAACCGCCGCCCGGACCGATGGAGGCATCATGGGAACGATCACCACATCCGACGGTACGGAGATCTTCTACAAGGACTGGGGTTCGGGCCAGCCGATCGTCTTCAGCCACGGCTGGCCGTTGTCGGCCGACGACTGGGACGCCCAGCTGCTGTTCTTCGTCCAGCACGGCTACCGGGTCATCGCCCACGACCGGCGCGGGCACGGGCGTTCCACGCAGACCAGCGACGGCCACGACATGGACCACTACGCCGACGATCTGGCTGCCCTGACCGCCCACCTCGACCTGCACGACGCCGTACACGTCGGACACTCCACCGGCGGCGGCGAGGTCGTGCACTACATCGCCCGCCACGGCGAGTCCCGGGTGGCCAAGGCCGTCCTGATCAGCGCGGTCCCGCCGCTGATGGTGCAGACCGAGGCCAACCCCGGCGGCCTGCCCAAGAGCGTCTTCGACGACCTCCAGGCACAGCTGGCCGCCGGCCGGTCCGACTTCTACCGGGCCCTGCCGTCCGGCCCGTTCTACGGCTTCAACCGGCCCGGCGTGGAGCCCTCCGAGGCGATCATCCAGAACTGGTGGCGGCAGGGGATGATGGGCGGCGCCAAGGCGCACTACGACGGCATCGTCGCCTTCTCGCAGACCGACTTCACCGAGGACCTCAAGAAGATCACGGTGCCGGTCCTGGTCATGCACGGCGACGACGACCAGATCGTGCCGTACGCCGACTCGGCGCCGCTGTCCGCGAAGCTCGTGCAGAACGGGACGCTGAAGACCTATCCCGGCTTCCCGCACGGGATGCCGACCACGCAGGCCGAGACGATCAACGCCGACCTGCTGGCCTTCCTGCGGTCCTGACCTGACCTCCGGCCATCGCCCCGGCGGCGCGGGTCAGGCGTCGAAGACGCCCGGCAGGTCGCCGGTCAGGTAACGCTGCACGGTCGGGCCGATCGCGGCCACCAGCCGTTCGGCCGGGGCGGAGGCCACCGGCTCGACCTTGAGCAGGTAGCGGATCATCGCGAGACCGCCAATCTGGGTGGCGACCAGCGCCGCCCGGGTCGGCGCCTCCTTCTCGTCGATGTCCAGCTCGGCGACCGCGCGGCGCAGCACCTGGGTGACCACGAACTCGCGCATCAGCCGGGCGGTCCACTCGTTGCTCATCGCCGAGCGCATCAGGGCCACCGCGGCCACGCCGGCGGGGGAGTCCCAGATCCGGAGCACCAGGGCGACGAGCCGCTCGCCGGCCTGCTCCCGGGGCCCGGCCATCGCCTCCGGGATCAGCTCGGCCGGGTCGATCGGTGAGTTCATCGACGCCAGGAAGAGCTTCTCCTTGGTGCCGAAGTAGTGGTGGACCAGGGCCGGGTCGACCCCGGCGGCGGCGGCGATGGCCCGTACCGAGGCCTTGTCGAAGCCCGATTCGGCGAAGACGGTGCGGGCGGATTCCAGGATGGACTGTTTGGTGTCCTGGTTGCCCGGACGCCGCCCGCTACGCCGTACCAAAAGAACTCCTTGTCAGGGGGTGCGGCGCCGCAGCGTCGCGGCGGCCAGAACCAGCGCGACGACCACCGCACCGATCACGACCGTCAGGTCGCGCCACATCGTCGTGGTGGCGTCGGGATGGGCGCCGACCTGGGTCAACGCCTCGATCGCGTACGACAGCGGCAGCACGTCCGAGGTCGCCTGCAGCCAGCCGGCCATCTGCCCGCGCGGCACGAACAGCCCGCACAGCAGGATCTGCGGCACGACGACCACCGGTAGGAACTGTACGGCCTGGAACTCGGTGCGCGCGAAGGCGCTGCAGAACAGCCCGAGCGCCACCCCGAGCACCGCGTTGACCACGGCGATCAGCACGACCAGCCCGGCGGTGCCGACCGTGTCCAGCCCCAGCGCCCAGTACGCCACCGCCACCGCGACCCCGGCCTGCACCGCCGCGGCCAGCCCGAACGCGAGCCCGTAGCCGAAGAGCAGATCGAGCTTGCCCAGCGGGGTGGTGAGCAGCCGTTCCAGGGTGCCGGTGGTGCGTTCGCGGAGCATCGCGATGCTGGTCACCAGGAACATGATCACGAACGGGAAGATCCCGAGCATGACCAGGGCGATCCGGTCGAAGGTGCCGCCCGCGCCGTCGTACATGAAATAGAGCAGGACCAGCAGGACCGCCGGCACGACGACCAGCAGGGCCACCGTGCGCCGGTCGTGCCGCAGCTGGCGCAGGATGCGCGCAGCCGTGGAGAAAGTGATCCGCAAGCTCATGCCATCGCCTCCGCCGGCGCTCCGGCGATGACATTCGTCCAGCGCAGAGTTGATGATTCGCTCGCAAGCTCGCTCATGCCGCCGCCACCTGCTCGCTGTCGCGGATGAGGCGCAGGAACGCCTCTTCCAGGTCGTCGGTGCCGGCCGCGGCGCGGATCGCGGCGGGGGAGTCGTCGCCGATCAGCCGGCCCTCGCGGATCAGCAGCAGCCGGTCGCAGCGCCCGGCCTCGTCCATCACGTGGCTCGAGACCAGCAGGGTCGTACCCGCCGCGGCCAGCGCGTGGAACTTCGCCCACAGGTCGGCCCGCAGCACCGGGTCCTGCCCGACGGTGGGCTCGTCGAGCACCAGCAGCCGGGGCGCGCCGATCATCGCGCAGCCCAGCGAGGCCCGGCTGCGCTGGCCGCCGGACAGGTTGCCGACCAGCTGACCGGCCGCGCCGGCCAGGCCGACGTCGGCGATCGCCCGGTCCGCGTCGGCCGCGCCGAGGCCGTACAGGGAGGCGAAGTAGCGGGCGTTCTCCCGGACCGAGAGGTCGGCGTAGACGCTGGGCGCCTGGGTGACATAACCCACCGTACGCCGCAGAGCCGGCGCTCCCGCCGGCTCGCCGAGCACCGTGACCGTGCCCGACTTCACCACCTGGACGCCGACGATCGCCCGGATGAGCGTCGTCTTGCCACTGCCGCTGGGGCCGAGCAGCCCCGTGACGCTGCCGGCCGCGACCGCGCAGCTGACCTCGTGCAAAACGCGGCGCTTGCCGCGCTCGACCACGAGGTCCTCGACCTCGATGGCGCTGGTCATCATGCCTCCCCAGTTAATTCATCGACCGATGAGTTCAACGCTAGATGAATTCCGCGGGCAGGGCAATGACAAAAGCCGCGACCCCCGTCGGGGATCGCGGCTTTCAGTTGTGCGGTGCCGGCCTACAGGGCCAGGATGCGGTCCAGGAACTCGCGGTAACCGCGCATCGCCATCCGCATGCTCTCGGTGTCCGGCGTCGAACCGGCGCGCAGCGGGTCCAGCTCGTCGCGTTCGGCCAGCATCGACTCGGTGAGCTCGTGCACGGCCTCGGTGAGCAGGTCGTGCGCCCGGGTCAGGGCGGCCACCGGGTCGTCGACGAACTGCGCCTTGACCTCGTGCCACTCGGAGCGGAACTGCTCGCTGGCCGACTCCTCCCAGAAGGTGATCGAGACGTCGTTGACGTCGCCCGGGCGCAGCGGGGTCTCGCCGGCCGCCTTCGCGGCGCGCCGGCCGGCCGCGGCCTCCTGCACGTCGTCCAGGTTGGCCGACCGCCGGGGAGCGGGCGCGACCTGCTCGTCGGTGGCCTCGTCGTCGCGGCTGCGCCGGCCGCCGGATCCGCTGACCGGGACGCTGGCGCTGCCGGAGGCACCCGCCCGCGGGCCGGCGGTGGCCCAGCCGGTGGGCTCGAGCCGGGTCGGCGCCGACGGGTCGATCGCCGGGGCGTGCGGCGCCGGGGCCTGTGCCGTCGGGGCCTGTGAAGTCGGGGTGTGCGACGCCGAAGTGTGCGGCGCCGGGGCCGGCGCGGCGGCCGGCGGCGTGCTCACCGGACGCCCCGGCATCGGCACCGGCACCTGGGCGGAGCCGGCCGCCGACGGCGTGGCGCCGGCCGGCCGGCCGGCGGGCTGCGGTGAGCTTCCCTGCTGCGGGCCCGGCTGCTGCGGGGGGACGGGCGCGGACGGGGTCACGCTCGGCGCGGTCTGCTGGCCGGGACCGGTCACCGAGGCCGAACCGGAGGCCTGCGGCGCGAACGGCGAAGGCGCGAACGGGGGACCGGCCGGACCGGCATCGTCGGCCGGCGCGAACGGCGAGCGCGCACCGGGCTGACTGTCTCCGCCGGTGGGCGCGAACGGCGACCGCGTACCGGGCTGACTGTCACCGCCAGTGGGCGCTAACGGCGACCGCGGGCCGGGCGGGGCGTCGTCCCCGGCTCCGCCGAACACGGGCCGGTCGTCGCCGGGACCGCCGAAGGCCGACCGGTCGTCGCCGGTACCGCCGAAGACCGACCGGTCGTCGCCGGGGCCGCCGAACGTGGATCGCTCCTCGCCGGCGTTGCCGAAGGCCGGCCGCTCCTCGGCAGGGCCGCCGAAGACGGGCCGCTCCTCGGCGGGCATGAACGCGGACCGCATCGCCTCGTCACCGGGAGGCGCGAACGGGGACGGGTCGTCGCCGGTCGGGGCGAACGGCGAGCGCGGGCCGCCGCTCACCGGGGCCTGGCCGTTGGCGATCGGGATGCCGCCGTGCCGGGGACCGGCGTCGCCGTTGCGGTGCCCGTTGGTCTCCACCGGCGGGAAGCCGCCCTGGTTGGTCCACCGGGCGCCGTTGGTGCCGAGCAGCGCGTCCGCCGGGCGCCGCGAGCCGAGCGCCACCATCTGGGTGTCGCTGGTCAGCGCCGGGTGCGGCCGCGCGGCGAACGGGGCCGGCTGCTCGTCGGGCTCCGGCTGGTCATCGTGCGGCTGGGACTGCTGATCGCTCACCTGCGGGTGCTCCCCGTTCGGGCCGGCGGCGCCGGCTTGCTGGTCGGACGTGTGCGCCGCGGCGCCGGTGGCGTCCGGCCGGACGCCCGGGTCCTCTTCGGACTCGCGGGGCGCCGGCGTGGACATCCCGTGCACCGGCCAGAAACGGGCCAGGCCGCGTGACTGCCGGTTCTCGGGCTCGGACGTCGGCTCCATCGGTTCAAGACTCCCGTTCCAGTGGCGGCGCCATCCGCGGGGCGGGCCGGTCGGACGGCGGGCGCTGCGCCTTCTCAGGTGCGGCGCACGACGACGGTACCGTCCCCGGCCTCCCGGTCACACCCCCAGTGCGGGTCCGTGACCGGATCGTGGGCTACCGGTACGGCCCCGTGGACGCTGGTACCCGATACGAGAGAATGTGACACTGTGCCCGCGACTGACCTTGTGAACGGACCTGTCTCCGCGCTGGACCCGGCGATCGCCGCCCGCCTGCGCCGCACCCCCGACGGCCTGGTGGCCGCGATCGTCCAGGAGGCCGGCACCGGCGACGTGCTGATGCTGGCCTGGATGGACGACGAGGCGCTGCACCGCACGCTGACCACGGGCCGGGCCACCTACTGGTCCCGCAGCCGCGGTGAGTACTGGGTCAAGGGCGCCACCTCGGGCCACCACCAGTACGTCCGTTCGGTGGCGCTGGACTGCGACGGTGACGCACTGCTGGTCACGGTCGATCAGGTCGGCGCGGCCTGTCACACCGGCACCCACACCTGTTTCTCCGACGACCTGCACGCCGTGCCGGGGGAGAGCTCATGACCAGCGGTTCGGTGACACCGGACGAGGACGCCTTCGTCGCGCAGGCGGCCCGGCGCCGGGTGGTGCCCGTCGTGCGGCGGCTGCTGGCCGACGGTGAGACCCCGATCGGCGTCTACCGCAAGCTGGCCGGCGGCCCCGGCACCTTCCTGCTGGAGTCCGCGGAGCAGGGCGCGGGCTCGGCCGCCTGGTCGCGATACTCGTTCATCGGCGTGCGCAGTGCCGCCACCCTGGTGGAACGCGACGGCCAGGCTGCCTGGCTCGGCAACCCGCCGGCCGGCGTACCGGTCGGCGGAGATCCGGTGGTCGCGCTGCGGGAGACCGTCGCGGCCCTGGCCGCACCCGAGGAGCCCGGTACGGGCGACGACCTGCCCCCGCTGACCGGCGGCATGGTCGGTTACCTCAGCTACGACCTGGTCCGCCGGTTCGAGCGGCTGCCGTCCACCACCACCGACGACGTGCCTCTGCCCGAGCTGGGCATGATGCTCGCCACCGACCTGGTGGTGCTCGACCACTACGACGGCTCGGCCATCCTGGTGGCGAACGCGGTGCTCGACGCCGGCGCCGACGCGCGCGCCGCTCGTGCGGCGTACCACCAGGCGGTCGGCCGGCTCGACGCGATGACCACCGCGCTGTCCCGGCCCACCCCGCCGATGATCTCCACCGTCGAGCGGCGCCCGGCCGGTGACGTGGTCAGCCGCACCGCCCCGGGCGACTACCAGAAGGCGGTCGAGACGGCCAAGGAGGCCATCCGGGCCGGCGAGTGCTTCCAGATCGTCGTCGCGCAGCGCTTCGAGCGGGCCACCGACGCCGACCCACTGGACGTCTACCGGGTGCTGCGCGCGACGAACCCGAGCCCGTACATGTACCTGCTGCGCTTCGACGACTTCGACATCGTCGGCTCGTCGCCCGAGGCGCACCTCAAGGTCAGCGCCGAGCAGGGCGGGGTGCGCCGGGCGCTGCTGCACCCGATCGCCGGCACCCGCTGGCGCGGCGGCACCCCCGAGCAGGACAACGCGCTCGCGGCGGAGCTGCTGGCCGACCCCAAGGAACGCTCCGAGCACGTCATGCTGGTCGACCTGGGCCGCAACGACCTGGGCCGGGTGTGCCGGGCGGGCACGGTCGAGGTGCCGGACTTCGCCCGCATCGAGCGCTACAGCCACGTCATGCACATCGTCTCGACCGTCGTCGGTGAGCTGCGCGCCGACCGCAGCGCCTTCGACGCCCTGGCCGCCACGTTCCCGGCGGGCACCCTGTCCGGTGCCCCCAAGGTCCGGGCCATGGAGATCATCGAGAGCCTCGAGCCGACCCGGCGCGGCCTGTACGGCGGCACGGTCGGCTACTTCGGCTTCGCCGGTGACATGGACATGGCGATCGCGATCCGTACGGCGCTGATGCACGGCGGGACGGCGTACGTGGGGGCCGGCGCCGGCATCGTGGCGGACTCCGACCCGGCGGCCGAGGAGCAGGAGACCCGCAACAAGGCCGCGGCCGTGCTGGCGGCGATCGCGGCCGCCGAGACGCTGCGCGCGGCCCGCTGATGACTCCCGGCCGCCGGCTGGCGTACGCGGTCCTGCTGTGCGCCGCGGGCGCCGGGCTGGCCGTCTACGGCGTGACCCGCACCTGGTCGGAGATCGTCACCGCGCGGCCGGGCCTGTCGTCCCTGCGCGACGCCCGGACGGGCGCCGACCTGGAGCCCTGGGTGATCGGTCTGGCGCTGGTGGCGCTGGCCGGAGCGGGCGCGCTGCTCGCCACGCGCGGTCTGCTGCGCCGGTCACTGGGCGGGCTGCTGGCGCTGGTCGGCGCGGGTGTCGCGGCCGGGGCCGTCGCCGGCCGGGCCGGCCTGGACGTCGGCGCGGCCGGGACCGGCGCCACCGTCTGGCCGGTGGCCTGCGTGCTGGGCGGGCTGCTGATCGTGCTGGGCGGCCTCTGGGCGGCCCGCTCCGGTCACGAGTGGCCGGCCATGGGCGCCCGCTACGAACGCCGCGGTGCCGCGGACGCGCCGGTCGTCGACGCGGACGTGGATCAGCGGGTGGACACCAGGGCGGCCTGGGACGCGCTCGACCGCGGCGACGACCCGACCGCGCGCTGACGGTCGCGCCGGGGGCCCCGGTGCGCGTTCGCGGCCAGGGCCGCGACCATCGCGTCCATGTCGGCGCGGGCCTGGGCCCGGGCGCGGTCGGCGCAGATCGCCGCCCACGCGTTGCCCTGGGCGGTCCGGACGTTCTGGTCGCCCACCACGCGGCGCTCAATTTCGGCCGCGAGCTCGGCGGCCGCCGCGACGACGGCCCGGGAGACGGCGACGAAACCAACCTCTGCAGTAGCCATGGTCAACCTCACGAGACTCGTGCCGGGGGGCGGCGTTGCTGACGCCGCCGACCAGTCTGCCGGAGTCCGATGATGCCGGAGTCGTATTTCCGATCGGTGACACCACCGTCACCGCCAGGGGGGATCAACCGATCATCCAGGGGGTCGCAGGTAGTCGCCTGATGCCGGCGAGGAGGATGTGACGGATGAAACAGCGCGCCACCCGGGTGCGCATTATGCCGCAGCCCATCTCGTGAGGCGCGCCATACCCCGGGGGGCTGGACATGTCGGCGGCCACCTAGCATCGGGCCGAGGACACCCGGAGAGGGGAGTCATTAGGTGACATCCGATCAGGCGGCGGGCAGTGGCGGACCCGCGGAGCGTGGTGCGGGACCGCAGAACGTGCTCGAGGAGATCCTGGCCGGGGTCCGCGAGGACGTCGCGGCCCGCCAGCAGCAGCTCTCGCTGGAGCAGGTGCGTGACCTCGCCGCGGCGGCACCGCCGGCGATCGACGCGTACGCGGCCCTGCGCAAGCCCGGCGTGGCGGTGATCGCGGAGGTCAAGCGGTCGTCGCCGTCCAAGGGCGCGCTGGCCGACATCCCGGACCCGGCCGAGCTGGCCGGCGAATACGCGGCCGGCGGCGCGCGCTGCATCAGCGTGCTCACCGAGGGCCGCTGGTTCGGCGGCTCGCTCGAAGACCTGGCCGCGGTGCGGGCCGCGGTCGGCGTGCCGGTGCTGCGCAAGGACTTCGTCGTGTCGAGCTACCAGGTGCACGAGGCCCGGGCCCACGGCGCCGACCTCGTCCTGCTCATCGTGGCCGCGCTGGAGCAGAACGTGCTCACCGGCCTGCTCGAGCGCATCGAGTCGCTGGGCATGACGGCGCTGGTCGAGGTGCACAACGAGGAGGAGGCCGACCGGGCCCTGGACGCCGGAGCCCAGGTCATCGGGGTCAACGCCCGCGACCTGCGGACCCTCGAGGTGGACCGGTCCGTCTTCGAGCGGATCGCGCCCGGCCTGCCCAACAACGTGGTCAAGATCGCCGAGTCCGGCGTGCGCGGCCCCCACGACCTGATCCGGTACGCGTCGGCCGGCGCGGACGCGGTGCTGGTCGGCGAGGGTTTGGTGACCAAGAAGAGCCCCCGCGACGCGGTCGCCGAGCTGGTCAACGCGGGCAACCACCCGGCGACGCCCCGGCCGGTGCGATGAGTGCCCCGGCCCTGCCGGACCTCGCCGGGCACTTCGGCCGCTACGGCGGCCGGTTCGTGCCCGAGGCGCTGGTCCGGGCGCTCGACGAGCTCGACGCGGCGTACCGGGCGGCCAAGGTCGACCCGGTCTTCCAGGCGCGGTTCACCGGCCTGCTGCGCGACTACGCGGGCACGCCCTCGCTGCTCTACCGGGCCGAGCGGTTCTCCGCCGCGATCGGCGCGGAGGTGCTGCTCAAGCGCGAGGACCTGAACCACACCGGCGCCCACAAGGTGCGCAACGTGCTGGGCCAGGCCCTGCTGGCCAAGCAGATGGGCAAGCCGCGGGTCATCGCCGAGACCGGGGCCGGCCAGCACGGCGTCGCCAGCGCCACCGCGGCCGCGCTGCTCGACCTCGAGTGCGTCGTCTACATGGGCGAGACCGACACCGAACGCCAGGCCCTGAACGTGGCCCGGATGCGCATGCTCGGCGCCACCGTCGTGCCGGTGACCAACGGATCCCGCACCCTCAAGGACGCGCTCAACGAGGCCCTGCGCGACTGGGTCTCCAGCGTCGACACGACCCACTACCTGCTGGGCACGGCGGCCGGTCCGCACCCGTTCCCGGAGATCGTGCGCGACTTCGTCGGCGGCATCGGCATCGAGGCCCGCGCCCAGTGCCTGGACAAGCTGGGCCGGCTGCCCGACGCGGTCGCGGCCTGCGTGGGCGGCGGCTCCAACGCGATCGGCATCTTCCACGCCTTCGTCCCCGACACCGACGTGCGCCTGTACGGCTTCGAGGCCGGCGGCGACGGGGTGCAGACCGGCCGGCACGCCGCGTCGATCACCGGCGGCTCGGCCGGGGTGCTGCACGGCGCCCGCACGTACGTGCTGCAGGACGAGGACGGCCAGACGGTCGAGTCGCACTCGATCTCGGCCGGCCTGGACTACCCCGGCGTCGGTCCGGAGCACGCCTGGCTGCACGACACCGGCCGCGCCCGCTACGAGCCGGTCACCGACGCCGAGGCGATGGCGGCGTTCCAGCTGCTCTGCCGCACCGAGGGCATCATCCCGGCCATCGAGAGCGCGCACGCGCTGGCCGGTGCGCAGCGGATCGTGCCGGCGCTGACCGAGGAGCTCGGCCGCACCCCGACGATCGTGATCAACCTGTCCGGGCGCGGGGACAAGGACGTGCACACCGCGGGCGCCTACTTCGGCATCCTCGACCAGGTCGAGACGATCGTCCCGGGGGAGAACTCGTGAGCATCGCCGACACCTTCGGCAAGGCCCGGGCCGAGGGGCGCGCGGTGCTGGTGGGCTGCATGCCGGCCGGCTTCCCGAGCGTCGACGAGAGCATCGCCTCGATGGTCGCCATGGCCGAGTCCGGCTGCGACGTCATCGAGGTCGAGCTGCCGTACAGCGACCCGGTCATGGACGGGCCGGTGATCCAGAAGGCCAGCGACATCGCGCTGGCCGGCGGCGTGCGCACCCGCGACACGCTGCGGATCATCGAGGCGGTCGCGAACGCCGGGGCCACCGTCGTGCTGATGACGTACTGGAACCCGGTCGAGCGCTACGGCGTGGACGCGTTCGCCCGCGACCTCGCCGCGGCCGGCGCCACCGGCATGATCACCCCGGACCTGATCCCGGACGAGGCCGCAGAGTGGATCGCCGCCGCCGACCGGTACGCGATCGACCGCACGTTCCTGGTCTCGCCCTCGTCGACCGACGAGCGCCTCGCCATGACCGTCGCCCAGTGCCGCGGCTTCGTCTACGCGACCGCGCTGATGGGCGTCACCGGCGCGCGCACCGCGGTCTCGTCGCAGGCACCCGAGCTCGTCGCCCGGATCCGCGCGGCCGACCCGGAGATGCCCGTCGGCGTCGGCCTGGGCGTCGGCACGGGTGCGCAGGCGGCCGAGGTGGCCGCTTTCGCCGACGGCGTGATCGTCGGCAGCGCGCTGATCCGGTGCGTGCTCGACGCCCCCGACCGGGGCACCGGCCTGGACCGGCTGCGCGCGCTCAGCGCGGAGCTGGCGGAAGGCGTACGGGTCAGCAAGGCCTCTTGATGATTCTGTCAGCGCCGGGCGGTAGGGTGCGCGCGTGAACCTCGCCGCTATCCCCAGCCCCACGACGTCGGTCTGGCACGTGCTCGGCCTGCCGATCCGGGCGTACGCACTCTGCATCGTCGCGGGCATCGTGGTCGCCGTCCTGGTCATGGAGTGGCGGCTGCGCCGTCGCGGCGTCGCGCCGTGGGCGTCGCTCGACATGGCCGTGTGGGCGGTGCCGTTCGGCATCATCGGCGCGCGGATCTACCACGTCATCACGTCACCGGGCGACTACTTCGGCGCCGGCGGCGACCCGATCCGGATCTTCCAGATCTGGGAGGGCGGCCTCGGCATCTGGGGTGCGGTCGCCGGTGGCGCGCTCGGCGCCTGGTTCGCCGCCCGCCAGCTCGGCCTGCCGCTGAGCGTCTTCGCCGACGCGCTGGCCCCGGCGCTGCCGCTGGCCCAGGGGATCGGCCGGCTCGGCAACTGGTTCAACAACGAGCTGTACGGCAGCGTCACGACCCTGCCGTGGGGCCTGCGGGTGCACGACATGGACCGGGCCAACCCGGGCCACGCCACCGTCATCGACGGCAAGGCCGTGACCCTGCCCGACCTCTACCACCCCGCCTTCCTGTACGAACTCCTCTGGGACTTCGGCGTGGCCGGCCTGGTCTTCTGGCTGGACCGCCGCTTCAAGTTCGGCCGCGGCCGGGCGTTCGCGATCTACGTGATGGCGTACTGCGCGGGCCGCTTCTGGATCGAGATGCTGCGCGTCGACGAGGCCAACCACATCTTCGGCATCCGGCTCAATGTGGTCACGTCCGTCGTGGTGTTCCTCGGCGCGCTGATCTACTTCCTGATGGTCAAGGGCCCCCGCGAGTACGTGGTGCCGATCGACGCCCCCGACTCGGCCCCGGAGCCCGGCGCCGACAGCGACGTCTCCCAGGTCGACGTGGGCGGGGCGCCGGCCACGACCAAGCCGCCGTCGGCGTACCAGGTGGTCAGCGAGGAGCGCTTCCACGCGTACGAACGCACGGGCGTCCTGCCGCCCGCCACCGATTCACCGGCCGAGCCCGACCCCACTGAGGCCGGCCCCACCGAGCCCGCGGAGCCCGACAGCAAGTCGTCGGCCTCCGCATCCGCCGACGAACACTGACGGCCAGGCCCCGGCGGAAGGCGGCGGCGTGCGCACGGCCGTGGTGGTGGGAGCGGGCATAGCCGGACTGGCCGCCGCCGGAGCACTGGCCCGCGACGGCTGGCACGTCACCCTGCTGGAGTCCGGCGAACGGATCGCGGCATCCCCGACGGCACTGGTGCTGTGGCCGAACGGCCGGCGCGCCCTGCAAGCCCTCGACCCCGACGGCGGCTGGTCAGCGATCGCATCGCCACTGCCCGACGGTGGCGTCCGCCGCCCGGACGGCCAGTGGCTCGCCGCACCACGCGCCCGCCCCGGCGCAGGCCCGGCCCCGGCGGTCGTCCACCTCGAGGACCTCTACGACGCCCTGGTGGCGGGCCTCGGCGACCGGGTCGACATCCGCACCGGCATCGACATCACCGGCGTACGCACCGGCGGTGCCCAGCGCCCCTCGGTGACCGACGGCCGGAGCCGCTTCGAAGCGGACCTGCTGGTCGCCGCTGACGGCATCGACAGCCGGGTCCGCCGCGCTTTGGCCCCCGAGGCAGCCGCCGTGGGCTCCGGCTTCGCGGCGTGGCAAGCGGTCATCCCCGGCTACCGCGTACCGGACCTGCCGGCCGACCAGGCAGCCGGCGGCGAAACCCTCGGCGCCGGCTACCGCTTCGTCTCGATGCCCCTGGGCGGCCGCGCAGCCGGCCGGGGTGGCGTTTATTGGGTGGCCACCGCGGCCGGGGCGCCGCGCCCGGAGTCACCCGCGACCCAGCTGGAGCTGCTGCGGCGCTGGTTCGCCGGCTGGCACGCACCGGTCGGAGCGCTGCTGGCGGCGACCCGCCCCGAAGACCTGGTGCCGCAGGAGGTCCGCGAGCTGCGGCCACTGCCACGCGCCTACGGCTTCCGTGCCGGACCGGGTGGCGTGGTGTTGCTCGGCGATGCCGCTCACGCCATGCCGCATCACTTGGGGCAGGGTGCTTGTCTGGCCTTCGAGGACGCGGCCACTCTGCGGGCCCTGGTCGCGGAAACGCAGCCTGGTCCGGCTTTGTGCGCGGCGGTGGAGGAGTACGACCGGGCGCGACGGCCTCGCACGACCAGCGTGGTCCGCCAGAGTCGGCGGATGTCGGCGGTCGTGCAGGCCCGTGGGCGGCTGGCGCTACGGGCGCGCAATGCAGCGCTGGGGTCGTTGCGGCCTCGGATCCTGGGCCACGCCCACGGTCTCACGGCCGACTGGCAGCCCCCGGAGTAACCGCGCCTACAGAGCGGCAGTAGCAGCCGGCTCAGCGATACAAGCCGTACCGATGCGCCGGAACCCGACCTTCGAATACAACCGCGCCACGTCGTCGTCCCCCGCGGACAGGAACACCAGCTCGCTGCCCTCCATCAAGGTGCGCCGCGCCAGGCTCGCCGTCAGCTGTGACGCGTACCCCCGGCGCCGGGCCGACGGCAGCGTTGCCACTCCGGCGACCTCGGCCACGACACCCACTCGCTGAATCGACCCGCAAGCCAGGATTCCCTCGGTCGGGGACTCGACCACAGCGCTGAGGAAACGCCCGGATGAGTGCCGGCGTACCAGCTCCGCCACCGCCTCCTCGTTCAGCGGCGGCACCGCGTCGCGTTGGGCCGGGCCGGCGACTTCCACCACCAGTGACCCCGTCTGCACAGTCGTCGCGTTGGCCGGCGCGCCGAAGCCCAGCCTGCCCACCGCGCGGCTGGTGCTGATGTCCGCCGGGAAGGTCGGTGCCGCCGGGTCGAGGAAGCGGATCGTGGCGCCGGGCAGCGGCAGGTCCGGCACCAGCGCCGCGCTCTCCAGCACCATCAGGGGCGCGAGCAGCACGTCGAGGCCGGCCGAGCGGGCCACGGCCAGCAGGTCCGGGGTTGTCTCGTGCACCCATTCGAAAGCCTCGGGCACGCCGAGGTCTCGTTGCCGCTGCCGCACGGCGGTAACATCGGCGGCGGACGGTGTGCCGGCGCCGCCCAGGCGGGGGCGGGCGTAGTAGGGCCAGCCCTTGCCGTTGTTGACGAAGAGCACGAAACCACCGATCTCCTCCGCGACGGCGGCGTCGCGGGGTACGGCATCGTAGAAGCGTTCCAGCCGGGTGAAGACGTCGGTATCCTCTAGCGCCACCGCGCGAGACTACCCGTTGAGCCGCCGGCGCCTCTCGCCCGGCAGTGACATACCGCCCTCCGGACCGTCGCCGAGGACATTTCGGTGGGGCAAAAGTGTGATCCATCCGCACCTGGCGGAGATCGGTGACGACTAACGTAGACTCTAGAGACTTTTGCAGGGCCGACGTCGTCCCGACCTTGAACGGAAACACCAGTGACGATCGGAGGCCCGGTGGCTCTTCCGCACCCCCAGGGGCTACATCTTCCCGCGGCGGAAAACCGAAGCGACGCCCAGAGCCGCGGCTTGTACGACCCGGCTCAGGAGCATGACGCGTGCGGTGTGGCCTTCGTGGCCGACCTGTACGGCCGGCGCTCCCACGACGTGGTCGCCAAGGGCCTCTCGGCGCTGATCCGCCTCGACCACCGGGGCGCCCGCGGCGCCGAGTACAACACCGGCGACGGCGCCGGCATCATGATCCAGGTCCCGGACGCGTTCCTGCGCGACGTGGTGGATTTTGAGCTCCCGCCGGCCGGCTCGTACGCGACCGGTCTGGTCTTCCTGCCCAACGACCCGGAGGCGGCCGCCCGTTCCGTCGCCGTCTTCGAGAAGTACGCCCTCGTCGAGGGGGGCGACATCCTCGGCTGGCGTGACGTGCCCGTGGAGCCGTCCGGGCTCGGTGAGACCGCCGAGGCCGCCCGCCCGCGGATCCGTCAGGTCTTCCTCGCCGCGCACCGGCTCACCGGCGGCAAGTCCGGCCCGGCCGGCGAGCCGCTGTCCGGCCTCGAGCTGGACCGGGTCGCGTTCTGCATCCGCAAGCAGGCCGAGCGGGAGAGTTCGCAGCGCGGCGTCGCGGCCTACTTCCCGTCGCTGTCGGCGCGCACCATCACCTACAAGGGCATGCTGACGCCCGACCAGCTGCCCGCGTTCTTCCCGGATCTGACCGACGAGCGCGTGGACAGCGCCATCGCGCTGGTGCACTCGAGGTTCTCCACCAACACGTTCCCGTCGTGGCCGCTCGCCCACCCGTACAGGTTCATCGCGCACAACGGTGAGATCAACACCATCCGCGGCAACCGGAACTGGATGGCCGCCCGCGAGGCGCTGCTCGCCTCGCCGACCGTGCCCGGCAACATCAAGCGGCTGTTCCCGATCTGCACGCCCGAGGCGTCGGACTCGGCGAACTTCGACGCCGTGCTGGAGCTGCTGCACCTGTCCGGGCGCAGCCTGCCGCACGCCGTGCTGATGATGATCCCGGAGGCCTGGGAGAACGACCCGGCCATGGATCCGGCGCGGCGCGCCTTCTACCGCTTCCACGCCAGCCTGATGGAGCCGTGGGACGGCCCGGCCAGCGTGGCGTTCACCGACGGCAGCATCATCGGCGCCGTGCTCGACCGCAACGGCCTGCGCCCCGGCCGCTGGTGGCACACCAGCGACGGGCTGGTCGTGCTGGGCAGCGAGGCCGGCGTGCTCGACCTCGACCCGGCCACGGTGGTCGCCAAAGGCCGGCTGCAGCCGGGCCGGATGTTCCTGGTCGACACCGAGGCCGGCCGGATCGTGCACGACGACGAGATCAAGGCCGAACTGGCCGCCGCCGAGCCCTACGACGAGTGGCTGCACGCCGGGCTGATCGACCTGCGCGACCTGCCCGCCCGCGAGCACGTCATCTACACCCACGACTCGGTCATGCGCCGCCAGCAGGTCTTCGGCTACTCCGAGGAGGAGCTGAAGATCCTGGTCGCGCCGATGGCCCGGACCGGGGCCGAGCCGCTGGGGTCGATGGGCACCGACACGCCGATCTCGCCGCTGTCGACCCGCCCACGGCTGCTGTTCGACTACTTCCACCAGCTGTTCGCCCAGGTCACCAACCCACCGCTGGACGCCATCCGCGAGGAGCTGGTGACCAGCCTGGCCACGACCATCGGGCCGGAGGGCAACCTGCTCGACCCGGGCCCGGCCAGCTGCCGGCAGATCGTGTTGCCGTACCCGGTCATCGACAACGACGACCTGGCCAAGCTGCTCTCCATCGACGAGGACGGCGACCTGCCCGGTTTCAAGGCGGTCCGGGTCTCGGGGCTCTACCCGCTGCGTGACGGCGCGGCCGGCATCAAGGCGCGCCTGACCCAGATCTGCCGGCACGTGTCCGAGGCGATCGAGGACGGCGTGCGCATCCTGGTGCTGTCCGACCGCGACTCCAACGCCGACCTGGCGCCGATCCCGTCGCTGCTGCTCACCGCCGCGGTGCACCAGCACCTGGTGCGGGAGCAGACCCGCACGCAGGTGGCGCTCGTCGTGGAGAGCGGCGACTGCCGGGAGGTGCACCACGCGGCCGTGCTGATCGGGTACGGCGCCGCGGCGGTCAACCCGTACCTGGCGTTCGAGAGCGTCGACGACCTCATCGCCACCGGCCCGCTCGCCGGGATGGACTCGAAGAAGGCGGTCGGCAACTACGTCAAGGCGCTCGGCAAGGGCGTCCTGAAGATCATGTCCAAGATGGGCATCTCCACTGTGTCCTCGTACTGCGGCGCGCAGGTGTTCGAGGCTGTCGGCCTGGACAACAAGCTGCTGCAGCGCTACTTCGCCGGCACGTCGGGGCGGATCGGCGGCTCCGGCCTGGCCGAGATCCACGCGGAGGTCGCGGCCCGGCACGCGAAGGCGTACCCGAAGAACCCGGCCGAGCGCAGCCACCGCCGCCTCGAGGTCGGCGGCGAGTACCAGTGGCGCCGCGAGGGCGAGGTCCACCTGTTCAACCCGGAGACCGTCTTCCTGCTGCAGCACGCCACCCGCAGCAAGCAGTACGACGTCTTCAAGCAGTACACGGCCAAGGTCGACGGTCTGGCCGAGGCGGCCGGTTCGCTGCGCGGGTTGTTCCGCTTCAAGGACCGTCAGGCGATCCCGCTGGAGGAGGTCGAGCCGGCCAGCGAGATCGTCAAGCGGTTCGCCACCGGCGCGATGAGCTACGGCTCCATCTCGGCGGAGTCGCACGAGACCCTCGCGATCGCGATGAACCGCCTCGGCGGCAAGTCCAACACCGGTGAGGGCGGCGAGGACGTCGAGCGCCTGTACGACCCCGAGCGCCGCTCGTCGGTCAAGCAGATCGCCTCCGGCCGGTTCGGCGTGACCAGTGAATACCTGGTCAACGCCGACGACCTGCAGATCAAGATGGCGCAGGGCGCGAAGCCCGGCGAGGGTGGCCAGCTGCCCGGTAACAAGGTGTGGCCGTGGATCGCCAAGACCCGGCACGCCACCCCGGGCGTCGGGCTGATCTCGCCGCCGCCGCACCACGACATCTACTCCATCGAGGACCTGGCCCAGCTCGTCCACGACCTCAAGAACGTCAACCCCGCTTCGCGCGTACACGTGAAGCTGGTCTCCGAGATCGGGGTCGGCACCGTCGCCGCGGGCGTGGCCAAGCTCAAGGCCGACGTGATCCTGATCTCCGGCCACGACGGCGGCACCGGCGCGTCCCCGCTCAACTCGCTCAAGCACGCCGGCTCCCCGTGGGAGCTCGGCCTGGCCGAGGCCCAGCAGACGCTGCTGCTCAACAAGCTGCGCGACCGGGTCACCGTGCAGGTCGACGGTCAGCTCAAGACCGGCCGCGACGTGATCATCGCGGCGCTGCTCGGCGCGGAGGAGTTCGGTTTCGCGACCGCGCCGCTGATCGTCTCCGGCTGCATCATGATGCGGGTCTGCCACCTGGACACCTGCCCGGTCGGCATCGCCACGCAGAACCCGGTGCTGCGCGAGCGGTTCACCGGCAAGCCCGAGTTCGTGGAGAACTTCTTCCTGTTCCTGGCCGAGGAGGTCCGCGGCTACCTGGCCGAGCTGGGCTTCCGCACCATCGACGAGGCCATCGGGCACGCCGAGATCCTCGACGTGGCCCCGGCCGTGTCGCACTGGAAGGCCAAGGGCCTGGACCTGGCCCCGGTGCTGTTCGTGCCGGAGCTGCCCGAGGGCGCCGCCCGCCGCGGCGTCGTCGCCCAGGACCACGGGCTGGAGAAGGCGCTCGACAACGAGCTCATCGCGCTGGCCGCCCCGGCCCTGGCCGAGGGCACCGAGGTCCGCGCCGAGGTGGCCGTGCGCAACGACCATCGCAGCGTCGGCGCGATGCTCGGCGGCGAGGTCACCCGCCGCTACGGCGGTAACGGCCTGCCCGACGACACGATCCACTTCACCCTGCGCGGCACCGGCGGGCAGTCGTTCGGCGCGTTCCTGCCGCGCGGGGTCACCCTGCGGCTGATCGGCGACACCAACGACTACGTCGCCAAGGGCCTCTCCGGCGGCCGGGTGATCGTGCGCCCGGCCGAGACCGCGCCGTTCGTCGCGGAGGAGAACATCATTGCCGGCAACACCATCCTGTACGGCGCCACCGGCGGTGAGGTGTTCCTGCGGGGACGCGCGGGTGAGCGCTTCGCGGTCCGCAACTCCGGCGCCGCGGCGGTCGTCGAGGGCGTCGGTGACCACGGCTGCGAGTACATGACCGGCGGCACCGTGGTGGTGCTCGGCACGGTCGGGCGCAACTTCGCTGCGGGCATGAGCGGCGGCACCGCGTTCGTGCACCGCCTCGATCCCGGCCGGGTCAACCCGGAGCTGGTCGACCTGACCCCGCTCAACGCCGAGGAACAGGAACAGCTGCACACCCTGGTGCGTAAGCACTTCGCCGAGACGGGCTCCGCCGTGGCGCAGCGCCTGCTCGCCGACTGGCCGGCCGCGGTGAGCGAGTTCACCGCGGTGGTGCCGCGCGACTACAAGCGCGTGATGGAACTGATCAAGACCGCCGAAGCCGCCGGTCGGAACATCGACGAGGCGGTTATGGGGGTTACCCGTGCCTGATCCCAACGGTTTCCTGCGCTACGAACGGCAGCTGCCCAAGCGCCGCCCGGTGCCGGTACGCATCCGCGACTGGCGCGAGGTGTACCCGCCCGCCGGCGAGGAGCTCATCCGCGACCAGGCCACCCGGTGCATGGACTGCGGTATCCCGTTCTGTCACGAGGGCTGCCCGCTGGGCAACCGCATCCCGGACTGGAACGACCTGGTCCGCACCAACGCCTGGGACGCGGCGGCGGAGAGCCTGCACGCGACGAACAACTTCCCGGAGTTCACCGGCCGGCTCTGCCCGGCGCCGTGCGAGGCCGCCTGCGTGCTGGGCATCGCCGACGACCCGGTGACGATCAAGCAGGTCGAGGTGGAGATCGCCAACCACGCGTTCGCCACCGGCCTGCGCCCGCAGCCGGCTCCGGCGCAGTCCGGGCGCAGCGTGGCCGTCGTCGGTTCCGGCCCGGCCGGGCTCGCCGCCGCCCAGCAGCTGGCCCGGGCCGGTCACGCCGTCACGGTCTACGAGCGCGACGACAAGATCGGCGGCCTGCTCCGGTACGGCATCCCCGACTTCAAGCTGGAGAAGAACCGCATCGACGAGCGGCTGGCGCAGATGGCCGCCGAGGGCGTGGTCTTCGAAACCGGTGTCAACGTGGGCGTCGACATCACCGCCGACGACCTGCGGGAACGCTTCGACGCGGTGCTGCTGACCTGCGGCGCCCTGGCCGGCCGGGACGCCTCCGACACCCCGGGACGCCACCTCGGCGGCGTGCACCTGGCCATGGAGCACCTCGTCCCGGCCAACCGGGTGGTGGCCGGCCAGCAGGAGAGCACACCGATCGACGCCGCGGGCAAGCACGTGGTGATCATCGGCGGTGGCGACACCGGCGCCGACTGCCTCGGCGTCGCCCACCGGCAGGGCGCGGCGGGCGTGATCCAGCTCGACCAGTACCCGCTGCCGCCGGAGACCCGGCTCGGCGAACTGCACCCGTGGCCGACCTGGCCGGTCATCCTGCGCAACTACCCGGCCCACGAGGAGGGCGGCGAACGCATCTTCGGCGTCGCGGTCCAGGAGTTCGTCGACGACGGTACGGGCAACGTGACGTCGGTACGGGTCGCGGACGTGGTCGTGGAACGGGTCAACGGGCGCCGTACCGTCACGGTCCAGGAGGGCTCCGAGCGCGACCTGCCCGCCCAGCTGGTGCTGCTGGCGATCGGCTTCGAGGGCACCGAGCAGCAGCCGCTGCTGGAGCAGTTCGGGGTGACCCGCAACGCCCGCGGCGCGGTCGACGCCGGCGACGACTGGCAGACCGGCGTGCCGGGCGTGTTCGTCGCGGGTGACATGCACCGCGGCGCCTCGCTGATCGTCTGGGCCATCGCCGAGGGCCGGGCGGCCGCCGCCGCCATCCACACCTACCTGGGCGGCTTCGGCGAACTGCCGGCACCGGTACGCCCGTCGTCGCAGCCACTGGCCGCGGTGCGCTGATCCACGAGTCGGTCACGGGGCGGTGCGTCCGCCCCGTGACCCACTACGCTCCCCGTGCCGGGCCGGCAGCGCGTTGCGTTGCTCGGCGTCGCGTCGACGGACCCCGCCCCGTGCCGGGCCGGCGACGCGTGCCGATCACTGCTCAGTTCTCTCCGTGCTCACGCCACGCAGACCGTTCGTCGCTGAGTCGCCGGCTGCCGTTCCCAGTCCGACGGGGCCGCGTCACGCGGGAGCCGTTCCCGGTCCGACCGGGCCGCGTCACGCAGGAGCCGTTCTCGGGCCGCCTCGCTCTCGCGTGCCTGTTCCCGCTCGGCACGTTCCAGCACCCGCCGCCGTCGCGACGCTGACCAGCTGAATCTTTCCGCCTGCTCTTGGAACGCCATCGTCACACCCCCATGACCACTGCGGCTGCATCACTTGCTGCCATCAACACGTCACGATGTGTTCGATGGTTCAAAATGACGCCCGAATTGTTTCGAGGCTTGCCGCGGAGAGCGGGGCGGGCAGGTGGTCCGGCGCGAACCAGCCGATTTCGGTGCACTTGCCGGGTTCCCGAATCGTCGGCTCACCGCCGCGCCACCTAGCGCGGAAGGACACCGAGACCCAGTGCTGCCGTTCGGTCGGCAACAGGTGATCGGCGACGCCGAGCAGACCCGTGACCTCGACGGTCATGCCGTACTCCTCAAGGAACTCCCGGCGCACAGCGGCCACAAGGGTCTCGCCGAACTGCACGGTCCCGCCGGGAAACTCCCAGCGGCCCTTCTCATTGCGCGCCAGCGGTCCCCGCCGGGCCAGGAAGACCCGGCCGTCATCGTCGATGACCATGGCGCCGACCCCCACGCCGACGAAATCCGTGCCGGGCTCGCCGCTCATGACAGAGCGGGCAGAACGACGGCGAGGGCGCCGAGCCACATGAAGATCAGCGAGCCGACGATGAACGCGACGATCCAGGTCTCATACCACCGCCAGAAGTTCTTGGGATCGGGCGGGCGCCGAAAACCGGGGCGGACGGCGGTCTCGGTGAGCTCGCACTCCTCGCGCCGGTAGTCGAGCCAGTTGAGAACTCCGACGACGATGAGCAGGACAGTGAAGCCGGCGATGACGGTGACCAGGAGGAGGATCGCAACGATGCCGATGGCGGCGATCTCAGGGCGGATATTCCAGTCCTCGTAACGCACGAAGAGCGTGAGCGCGGCACCGACCAGGACCGTCGCGAGGGTCTGATAGATGGCGAGGAAACGGTAGACGTTCTCGTTGACGGCGTGGAGTTGCTGGAGGATGTATTTGTAGCGCTCGACCTCGAAAGCCTGCGCCGGATCCACCGGAGGAAGCGTCATCGCGACCACCACCAGCCGTTCTCGTCGACCCGCACGTATGCCTCCTCAGGTGGTGCCGGAATGTCGGTTCGGGCCCTGGCGACTCGGTCCAGCGCCTCGTTGAGGCTGCCAGCACTGGTTGTCCAGGGAGCTTCACGCAGGACCCGGTTGAACGGCGCGGCGAAGTCACGCGACAGCCTTTCGGCGTGCATGACGATCCACTCGGTCAGCGGATGTGTCGCACTGAGAAAAGACCCTGCTCGGGCAAGACCGGAGTCGGCACGGTACGGCACGGCAAAGAGTGGCGGCAGCAGGTCGGAGGTGACCTCCGGTGCTGGCGACGTGCGTCGAGGCACTGCGTACAGGCCCGTGACGCTGTCCTGGGGGCGGTACTCCAGGTCGAGGAAGAGATGCATCAGGGCAGTGCGCAGGTGTCGGTAGAAATCGAAGCCGCTGGAGCGACTTCCTGGGCGCCATGGCCGGGTGATGGCGGGTGCCAGGAAAACGTCCTCGCCTGCGGCAGTGCGCGCCAACACATCATTGACGCTGAGGTCTTCGTCACCGGACCGGAGGACCTTTTCGGCACGCCAGGCCGCGCCGACGAGAAGCCTGTCGGTCCGCAGCGTGGCCACCGCATAAGCCTCCGCGGGTGCGGTGTCGAGCAAGTTCTGCTTGACGACCCGATCGAGCGCCTCGGCCGGCGCATCGACTCGCTGGGCAGCCAGTCGGACAGCCAGCTGCAGCGCGGAGTGCACGGGGAACGGGATCGCCACAATCGACGTGCGAGAGATCGTCAGGTCGGGACGTAACCGGCCGGCGAGCGATGCGGCTCCGCGAAGGATGATGCCGCTGAGTGACCTGTTGAGACTAAGTGGGGGTAATCCGATACCGCCGTGTGCCCACCAGGTGCGGCTGGCCAATTCTTGCACGCGTTCGTCGAGCGAAGCGATGCCGAGCTCCGCGCTGCTGATCGAGTACGGGTTTGCGATGATCTTTTCTGACCCCAGGGCGCGCATTATGCCCCGTAGTGTGCTCGGCGACCGGAGCACGTGGCCAACATCGTCCACTCCGGTCGGGTCGGCCGTGCGCTCGTCGTCGTCGACATGGGCGGGAATTGCGTCCAGGGCGGCATCGACCTGAGCCCTGTCAAGATGTCGCCGGACTCGGATCTCCACGGTTTCGTGACGGCGCCGACGTGGGCTGAAGAGATCTGGGCGAACGGCGAATTCCGTTCTGGTGATCGCCCGGGAAAAGAGGCCGCTGACAACGGAGGCGCTGTCGGGCAGCCCGGCGAGCAGGTCTTTGCTGTGGGCAAGATCGGGATCTGCCGGCGGCAAGGCGACCAGCGCCATGAGCTGGCCACGCACCTCGGTCAGGTGCGTGGTGGAGTTCAAATCCAGCGGTAGCGCCGCGACCCGGAAGCCGGCGAGGTAGGGAAGCTGGGATCTGCGTGATCTTCTGTGGGTGGTGCTGAAGGCGGTCACGACAGGTTGGTCGAGCCACGGCTCGTCCAGATAGGTCGCTCCTCGTACGCCCGCGGGGCTGTTGTTCACAGTCACCGGCACGCTCGGCGCGAAGAGATACTCCTCGGCTTTCGCCGTCAGATCGGCCAGCCCGATGCCTGTGCGGTGGGGATCGATCCGTACCGCGACGCTCGTGCCCGTCCTGCGGCGGAAGCCACGCTCACCGCGGTTGTCGGCCGGCATGTCGTCGTCGCCCTGACCGTTGCTGCGCAGGACGAAATAGTCCCGGTCGCGCTGCAACGACAGCCGCAGTGCCTCGCCCGACTCAACGTAACGGCCGCCGCGCAGCAGCCGCCGCGTCGAGACTTCCAACCGGTCACCGACCATGAAACATGACAGCACCCCGATGCCGAACCGGCTGATCGGCGAAAATCCGGTCCCTTCGCCGCCGCGTAGGAGCTCGGCCTTGAACTCCGCCGAGTTGTAGTACGAACGCCCGACCCGCAGGAAATACTCGCGGATCAGCTGCTCGTCCATTCCCATGCCGCTATCGTCCACCCGCACCCACAGGAACCCCTCGCTGTCCTCCCAGCAGCTCACCGCCACGCCGTCCGGATTGCCGGGAATTTCTCCGTGCACCCGGCGGCGCGTCTCGACCGTGTCGATCGCATTCTGTAACAGTTCCCGCAGGAACGCGTACGGGTCCTCGTACAGCTGCTCGCCGGTGAACATCTCCAGAACGGCAGAGCGGTCGAGTTCGAAGCGGAACTCCCCGTACCGGTAGCCCAGGCTCTCGATCTGGCTCGTGTTGATCTCGCCGGGCAGTGGCAGGTCCCGCCACCGAGGGCACTGGTCCCGGACGGCCCGGCACCGTTGCAGTTCCGCCTGCACCTCGGCCACCGACATCCGGATGCCGTGCTCCACCCCGGGATTCGCCGGATTCGCCGCGTACACCAGCGCGTAATTCTGGGGCCACTCCCCGGCCGGGCCCTGGGGGAACTTGAAGCCGGCGCTGACCAGATGCTGCTGCCAATGCCTGTCGGACTCGGCTGCGGCAGCCGCACCCCGGTCCGCCAGACCCAGATACTCGTGGATCGCTCGTGGAGTCCTGGTTCGGTCGAAGTCCATGATGTCGGCTAGCCGCAGAGCCATCGCGCAGAAGCGGACGTCGGCCTCCCCGAGGAACTCCCCGAAGTCGGGTTGCAGCAGATCCAGGGTGGGTTCGTTGTGGCTGCGGCACAGCCGGTGCAGCACAGTGGCGATCGACATCCCGTCCCAGGTGAGCACCGGCCGGTCGATGCGGTCGAGGTGGACCTTGACCCGGTCCGCGTGGCGCAACCGGCAGTACTTCTCCAGCACCGCGGCGGGCGGCTGCCCGTCGTGGCGTTGCATGGCGAGGAACGCCTCGGCGTCGCGGCTCAGGAAGGCTTCGAACTCCTCCTCGTCGGGGATCGCGGCGAGATCGTCCGCGGAATAGACCATGCCGATGTCGTGGAAGTACGCAGACAAGATAAGCAGCGCGGCCTCGAGCGGGACCATTCTGTCGATCCGCGGGCCGGCCAACTTACCCATCAGAGTGACCACGTTCCGGGCGTGCTGTTCGTCGTGCATCGTGTACGTGGGGAAGGTGTCCCGGACGACTTTGAGCAGTCCTGCCGCGTGGTCGGTCAACATCCTTACGTTCGCGACGTTGCGCGGGTCCGATTCTCTGCTCAGGACATCGCCCAGTGAGCCCCAAACCGACACTTATGTCCTCCTCGCCCCACCGACGTCGACACGGTAGTGAACCGCAGCAATGCGGACTGTAATGCGGCCGCTGGGCGGAAGCGACCGGCTTGTAAGTCACGGCTGCTGAAACGGAGGCTGGGTCGGCATCTCCGCGCTGGGGCCGCAGACGCACCGATAAGCTGTGGCTGATTTGCGGTCGTTGACGCCCGCTACCTGAACTTCACCCCGCAGATGGGGGTCGGCCAGCGGGCCGATCCGAAAGAGAGACTAGCCTGATGGCTGTGACACGCCGCGCAAAGATCGTCTGCACCATGGGTCCTGCCACCGCCTCCCCCGAGCGCATGCTCGGACTGGTCGAGGCCGGTATGGACGTGGCCCGGCTGAATTTCAGCCACGGCAGCCACGAGGACCACCGCCAGATCTACGACATGGTCCGCACCGCCGCCCGGGAGACCGGCCGCGCCGTCGCCGTCCTGGCCGACCTCCAGGGCCCCAAGATCCGGCTGGGCAAGTTCGCCAACGGGCCGCACATCTGGGCCAACGGTGACACCGTCACCATCACCAGCGACGACATCCTGGGCACCCCCGACCGGGTCAGCTGCACCTACTCGAAGCTGCCCCAGGAGGTCAAGGTCGGTGACCGGCTGCTGATCGACGACGGCAAGGTCGCCGTCGAGGTCTCCGCGGTCGAGGGCAACGACATCCGCTGCCTGGTCACCGAGGGCGGCCCGGTCAGCAACAACAAGGGCGTCTCGCTGCCCAACGTCGCCGTCAGCGTCCCCGCGATGAGCGACAAGGACGAGGAGGACCTGCGCTTCGCGCTCAGCCTCGGCGTCGACCTGGTCGCCCTGTCGTTCGTGCGCTCGCCCGACGACATCAAGCTCGTGCACCAGATCATGGCGGAGGAGGGCACCACCCTGCCGGTCATCGCCAAGGTCGAGAAGCCCGAGGCGGTCACCCACCTCGAGGCCATCGTGCTGGCCTTCGACGGCGTCATGGTGGCCCGCGGTGACCTCGGGGTCGAGCTGCCCCTGGACCAGGTGCCCCTGGTGCAGAAGCGGGCCGTCCAGCTCTGCCGGGAGAACGCCAAGCCGGTCATCGTGGCCACCCAGATGCTCGACTCGATGATCGAGAATTCCCGCCCGACCCGTGCCGAGGCCTCCGACGTCGCCAACGCGGTCCTCGACGGCGCCGACGCGGTGATGCTCTCCGGCGAGACCTCGGTCGGCAAGTATCCGGTCCTCACCGTCAGCACCATGGCCAAGATCGTCACCACCACGGAGAGCGGCGACTTCGGCGTCCCGGTCCTGCAGCACGACCCGCGCACCCACAGCGGCGCGCTGACCGTGGCCGCCAGCCGGATCGCCCGCAACATCGGCGCCAAGGCCCTGGTCGCGTTCTCCCAGACCGGCGACACCGTCCGCCGCCTCTCCCGGCTGCACTGCGAGCTGCCGCTGCTGGCCTTCACCCCGGTCGCCGAGGTCCGCGACCAGCTGGCCCTGTCCTGGGGCGTCGAGACGTTCCTGACCGACTTCGTCGAGCACACCGACGACATGTTCCGTCAGGTCGACCACGCCATGCTCGGCCTCGGCCTGGCCAAGCCCGGCGAGTACGTCGTCGTCGTGGCCGGCAGCCCGCCGAACGCGCCCGGGTCCACCAACACCCTGCGCGTGCACCAGCTCGGCTCGCTCGTCGACCCGGCCACGGTGACCGAGCAGAAGTGAGCACCCCGCTGACGGGACAGGCCGCCGTCGATCAGCTCCTCGAGGTCCTCGACCTCAAGCAGATCGACGCGGCCACGTTCCGGGGCGAGAGCCCCCAGGTCGGCGCCCAGCGGGTCTTCGGCGGCCAGGTCGCGGGCCAGGCCCTGGTCGCGGCGGGCCGCACGGTCGACCCGGAACGCCGCGTGCACTCTCTGCACGGCTACTTCGTGCGCCCGGGCGACCCGACGGTCCCGATCGACTTCGCCGTCGAGAAGATCCGCGACGGCCGGTCCTTCTCGGTCCGCCGCTCCACGGCCCAGCAGCACGGTCGCACGATCTTCTTCATGTCGGCGTCGTTCCAGGTCACCGAGCAGGGCCTCGACCACCACACACCGCCACCGCAGGGCGTGCCGGGCCCGGACGAGACCCGCACGATGCTCGACTGGCTGGCCCGCTACCCGGACCGCGCGGCCGCGTTCAAGGCGGCCCCGCAGGCGATCGACGTCCGCTACGTGGGCACCCCCGGCTGGGTCCCACCGGGCGACCGCGACGCCGCCGACGAGCAACGCGTCTGGATGCGCATCAACGGCAAACTGCCGGACGACCCACTGATCCACGCCTGCGCCCTGACGTACGCCTCCGACCTGTCTCTGCTGGACTCGGTCCTGTCGATGCACGGCGAGGTATGGGGCCCGGGCGGCGTGATCGGTGCCAGCCTGGACCACGCCCTGTGGCTGCACCGGCCGTTCCGCGCGGACGAATGGTTCCTGTACGACTGCACGAGCCCGTCGGCGAGCGGCAGCAGAGGACTGGCCAGCGGCCGGATGTTCACCGAGGACGGCCGGCACATCGCCAGCGCGGTCCAGGAGGGGTTGCTCCGCCGCGTCGGAGCCTGAGGCTGCCCGGAACAAGAAAGGGCCCCGCCGGGGCGGGACCCCGGCCCGGCGACTGGCCGTTCAGCGGGTCCCGCCACCAGCGGGGCAGGGGAAACTTTCAGTCCACCAGCCGGCCACGGCCGACGCTCGACGAGTCGTCCATCCCCGCCTCGCCCGCCGCCGGCGATGCCTCATCGGACCCGTGCGCCACCCGTTGCCCCGCCGACGCCTCGGCGGGCAACTCCGCACCCTCGGCCGTGTCGGGAACTTCGACGTGCTCGTCGGCCGCCGCCTGAGCCGCCGCCCCCGGCACCGCCGCGCCGGTCACCCCGGCCAGCGCCAGCATCGCGTCGAGGTCGGCGGTCGTCCGCAACACCTCGTCGTGGAAGCTACCGGCCGGCCCGTCCTGCGGCAGCTGCGCCTGGGCGCGTACCGGTGGGGAAGCCGACGCGGAAAGATCGGACAGCGCCGAAGCCGAGGCCGAAGGCCTGGTCGCGGCCCGGTGCCGCGGGCCCGACGCCCGCTGCGACCCGGACTCGAAATCGGTCAGGCCGGCCGAATACCCGGCAACTCCGACCGCCCGCTGCGGCGTCAGCTCCAGCAGCCGCCCCGCCCGCGCGGCGACCGAGGCCTCCCGCAGCCGCAACGAGGCGACAAGGTCGGCGATCCCGCGGCTCAGCGCGGCCCCGCCGAGCACCAGCACGACCAGCTCCGGCGTCCGCACGTACGAGCTCGCCGAGAAGAACCCCAGCGCGGCCTCGACCACGCCGACCACCATGAGCAGGCCCCAGATCCGGTCGCTCTCGCGCGTCAGCATCGAGATCGCGATGTCGGCAGCACCCCGGACCATGAGATACCAGCCGATCAGCGCGGCCGGCGTGGTCCACGTCGTGTCCCCGTCCCGCAGCATGATCACGCCGGTGGCGGCGAACAGCACGGCCATGCCGGCGTTCAACCACCACGTCCGCGTCCCGGCCAGCGCGCGCACCGCCTCGGTCACCGCCGCGAACAGGATGACCGGCCCGGCCACGTGCACCAGGTCGGCGGGCTCCAGCCGCAGCACACTCCAGGCGATCGCCAGCCACGCCACACCCGCGAACAGAAGGAACCCCCACATCCCGTCGCGGACGACGGTCAGGGGCGACGAGCCGGACCACAACATGGAGCCTCCTGGCAGTGCTGGTACTGCCATGACAACACCAGCGAGACCGGCAAACCGGTCTTTCCCGGAATTCCCCCGGGGCGGTTCGCTGCCTGCTTCGGCGCTCACTCTGTGGGGGTACGGGCATCCGAAGCCCTCGGCGTCAGTACTTCGCTCCCACATGTCGGTCGAGTTGCGCCACGTCGTCGCGCCGGGCGACGGAGAGCATGTTGCGCCGGCCCATCCGCCAGCGCACGCCCAGCTCATCCAATGCGTGCCGGCAGAGCCCCATGATGTCGGCCGACTCGTTGACGAAAAAATAGCGTGGATAAACGTACGTACGTCCGCCCCGGACTATTCGATTGTCCGTCCGGCAGCCGTCGGAATGGAACAGCCCGCGCAGGAACCGGCCGGGAAAATCGTCGACGATCCGCTGTTGCCAGGGCATGAGCCGAATGGCGCGTTCGTGTTTCTTGCCGGGGCCGTGCTGGGGCAGCAGACACGGCCAGTGCATCCAGGACGAGCGCACGTCGTCGCGGCCCTCGCGGTGCTGGTGCCCGACCACGCGGGCACCGCAGGCGAGCATGGCCCGGCCCACTTCCTCGATCAGGCCCGGATAGCGCAGGTCGCACGCCACCTTCAGCAACGGCACCCGGCCGGTCGTCAGCAGGTGGCCGTCGCCGAGGTAGCTGCCCAGCAGATAGGCGTAATCCGCCGGGCGGTCGATCGGGCGTGCGGGCCGGGTGCAGAAGGGACACCGCCGGTCCGGTGCAGAATTGATCTTGGATCGAGAACTGTAAAGCCAGCAGGCCACCGTGTTGCGCGACAATCCCAGCGTCCGGTAGATCTCCGTGAACGGTACGCCCGCGGATTTCAGGGAGATTGCGCGCTCGCGAAGGTGTGGTGGATGCACTATTGGATCGTCCACCAGGGGTACGACAGTATTGGTGTCCTCGGTGGGATTCGAACCCACACTGTGTGGTGTTTGAGACCACTCTCTCTGCCGTTGGAGTACGAGGACAGGAAGATCACGTTGGTCACGCCAAGCTGAGCAGAAGACAGCCTACCCACTACGCTGAGGGCGGTGGCACCCAGATACCCGGGTGTCGCGACTTCACCAGCGTTGGGGGTAGGGGTTCGTGGCCGACACGCAGGCGGGTGCCGAGCGCAGGCGGGTTCTGATCGCCGAGGACGAGGCGCTCATCCGGCTGGACCTGGCCGAGATGCTCGTGGAGGAGGGCTACGACGTCGTCGGTGAGGCCGGCGACGGCGAGACCGCCGTACGGCTGGCCGAGGATCTGACGCCGGACCTCGTCATCCTGGACATCAAGATGCCGATCATGGATGGCCTGGCGGCCGCGGAGCGGATCGCCGGCGGGCGCATCGCGCCGGTCGTCATCCTGACCGCTTTCAGTCAGCGGGACCTGGTCGAGCGCGCCCGGGCCGCCGGCGCGATGGCGTACCTGGTGAAGCCGTTCCAGAAGTCCGACCTGGTGCCGGCGATCGAGATCGCCCTCTCCCGGTATTCGGAGATCTCCGCGCTGGAGTCGGAGGTCGCGGGGCTGACCGACCGGCTGGAGACCCGCAAGTCGGTCGAGCGGGCCAAGGGCGAGCTGATGACGAAGTACTCGATGACCGAGCCGCAGGCGTTCAAGTGGATCCAGCGCACCGCGATGGATCATCGGATGACGATGCGTGAGGTCGCCGACCGGATTCTCGCCGAGGGTGAGGAGTCGACCGGTACGCCGACCCCATGACCGGTGACCTCTGAGAACTGCCTGTTTGTTACACCTTCTCCGGTGGGGGATCACCGGACGTAACGGTTCGGTGAATGCCCGTGCGAACACTTACTACGGTGCCGGATCGTGGGATAGCGTCCCGCCCCATGACGGGCGCAGTTGTGTCGTGCCGGTGCGCAAGTGCCAATCGACCGGCGGTGGCTCGGTGGGTTCGGTATGGAGGAGGGTTCCAACCTTGAGGCAGGTTCTCGTACGTGCCATCGGCGGGTTGGCCGTTATCGGCCTCATCGCCGGTGCTGCTGCTTGCAACAGCGACAGCGGCAGTGATGACACGGCCAGCGGCAACTGCGGCTACAAGCTCGCGTACTTTGGCGCCCTGACGGGGTCTTCGGCGAACCTCGGTGTGAACATCGAGCAGGGCTTCGAGCTCGCGATCAACCAGTTCAACGAGAAGAAGGGCTCCGACTGCATCACGGTCGCGAAGTTCGACTCTCAGGGCGAGCCGGGCGTCGCGCCCGGTGTGGCCCGTAACCTGGTCGCGGACAAGAAGATCCTGGGCATCGTCGGCCCGCCGTTCTCGGGCGAGTCCGAGGCCGCGGTGCCGATCTTCGAGGCCGCCGGCATCCCGTCGGTCACCCCGTCCGCGACGCGCGTGTCGCTGACGGCTAACGGCTGGAAGACGTTCCACCGCGCGGTCGCCAACGACGACGCGCAGGGTCCGGCCGCGGCCAACTACATCAAGGACGTCATGAAGGCCCAGAAGGTCTTCGTGGCGAACGACCAGTCCGCGTACGGTGCGGGCCTGTCGGAGGTCGTGGAGAAGACCCTCGGCGCCGCGGTGGTCGCCAAGGACAAGACCGAGGCCGACGGCAAGCAGACCGACTTCTCGGCGCTGGTCCAGAAGGTCGTCTCCTCGCAGGCGACCGTGCTGTTCTACGGCGGCTACTACCAGAACGCCGGCCTGATCCGTAAGGCGCTCACCTCGGCGGGCTGGAAGGGCACGCTGGTCGGTGGCGACGGCATGAAGGACGTCGGCCTGGCCAAGGCGGCCGGTAACGCTGCCGCGGTCGGCACCATCGTGACCTGCCCGTGCTCCCCGCCGGAGAAGGCGGGCGGCACGTTCGTCACGGACTACAAGGCCAAGTGGAACGTCGACGCCGGTACCTACAGCGACGTGGCCTACGACGCCGCGAACATGCTGCTGCAGGGCATCGACGCGGGCAACACCACGACGGAGAAGCTGAACACGTACCTGTCGACGGCTGAGTACAAGGGCATCGCCAACACGTACAAGTTCACCGACAAGGGCGAGCTCGACCCGAACTACATCAAGGTGTGGACGTTCAAGTTCGACGCGACGGGCAACCAGCTCGCGGACCAAGAGGTTCCGACCGCCTGATCGACTGAGTAACTTTTCGTAGGGCCGGTGCGGCCGGATGATCTCCGGCCGCACCGACCTTCTCGTTTCAGGAGCCCCTTGTGAACTTCTCCGGTCTGATTCAGGACTTCGGGCCGCTCACGATCACGGGCCTGGCCCAGGGTGCGATCATCGCTCTCTTCGCTCTGGGCTACACCCTGGTCTACGGCGTACTCCGCCTGATCAACTTCGCGCACTCCGAGGTCTTCCTGATCGGTTCGTACGCCTGCCTCATCGTCTGGGGCTTCTTCGGACTCGACCAGAACTCGGCTACCCCCAACGTCATGAGCGTCATCGGCCTGTTGTTGCTGGGCCTGGTGGTGGCGATCATCTTCTCCGGCCTCACCGCACTGGGTGTGGAGCTGGTGGCCTACCGGCCGCTGCGTAAGCGCAACGCGCCGCCGCTCGCGTTCCTCATCACCGCGATCGGCGCGTCGCTGTTCATCTCCGAGACCGTCGGCGTCATGACCCAGCGCAACATCAAGGGTGTGCCGCCGCTGATCCAACCTCGTGACGTCTTCGTGATCGGCAACATGCATGTGACGAATCTGCAGATTCTGATCATCGTGCTGGCGCTCGTGATGATGTTCCTGCTGGACCGCTTCATCAACCGTTCGCGGCTGGGCCGGGGTATCCGCGCGGTGGCGCAGAACCCGGACAGCGCGGCGCTGATGGGCGTGAACAAGAGCCGCGTGATCTCCCTGGTCTTCCTGCTGGGTGGCCTGATGGCGGGTATCGCGGCGGTGATGTACGACCTGAAGATCGGCGTCACGCGGTTCGACGCCGGCTTCCTGCTGGGCATCGAGGCGTTCACCGCGGCGGTGCTCGGCGGTATCGGCAACCTGCGCGGCGCGCTGCTCGGCGGCCTGCTGCTGGGTCTGCTGCAGAACTACGCGGCCTCGCTGTTCGGCACCGAGTGGCTGCACGCCGCGTCGTTCGTGCTGCTGGTGTTGATCCTGCTGGTCCGTCCCACGGGCCTGCTGGGCGAGTCTCTCGGGAGGGCACGGGCATGACAACCGAGGCGACAAGTTCCTCCGCGCCGCAGGCGCCGCTCTCCGAGCAGGAGAAGAAGAACGCCCGCGAGGACCGCGGCGGCGTGCGCGGCTGGTACGGCCGGCAGCCCAAGGTGGTCCGGATCGTACTGGGCGTGGTCTTCGCCGCGCTGGCGTTCCTGCTGCCGTACGTGGGCGAGATCCCGCTGCTCGGCCCGCAGATCGTCACGCAGGGCATCGACTGGCCGAGTGCGTTGTTCAACATGTCCTACTACGTGCTGCTGGCCCTGGGCCTGAACGTGGTGGTCGGTTTCGCCGGCCTGCTCGACCTGGGTTACGTCGGCTTCTTCGCCGTCGGCGCCTACACCGTCGCGCTGCTGGCCTCGCCGGACAGCGTGCTGCGGACCGAGTGGGGCTGGCTGGCCGCGGTGCCGATCGGCCTCGCGGTGGCGATGCTGTCCGGGCTGGTGCTGGGTTATCCGACCCTGCGGCTGCGCGGTGACTATCTGGCGATCGTGACGCTGGGCTTCGCGGAGATCATCCGGATCGTGGCCACGAGCACCGAGACGCTGCGTGGTGACCGGGGCTTCTCGGACATCCCGCACCCGCCGGGTGAGTTCTCCGACGGTAAGCCGATCTTCGGCGTGGCCGACGCGGTGCCGTACTACTGGCTGGGCCTCGCGGTGATCATTGTGGTCATCTTCGCGGTCCGCAACCTGGACAACAGCCGGGTCGGCCGTTCGTGGCTGGCGATCCGCGAGGATCAGGAAGCCGCCGAGATCATGGGCGTGCGGACGATCAAGTACAAGCTGTGGGCGTTCGCGATCGGCGCCTTCATCGGTGGCCTGGGCGGCGTGATGTTCGCCGGTCAGCAGGGCTTCATGAACTCGCAGACGTTCGTGCTGCAGTTCTCGATCCTGGTGCTCGCCGGTGTGGTCATGGGTGGTTCCGGCAACATCGCCGGGGCGATCCTGGGTGGCGCGCTGATCTCGTACATCCCGGACCGGCTGCGTGGCATCGAGGACCCGATCTGGCACACCGACCTGTTCGGTTTCCGGTTCGCCATCTTCGGTGCGGTGATCATCGCGATCATGATCTTCCGCCCGCAGGGCCTGATCCCGAGCCGGCGCCGCGCGATGGAGCTCAAGGACCGCGAGAAGGAGGTGGCTCCCATTGAGTGAGCCGCATATCGAGACGCCGCAGGAGGCCGACGCGGCCAATGCGGGTCCCGTCGACAAGGCCGGGCCCAAGGACAACGCCCCGGCGAAACCGGTCGGTGACGTCCTGCTCGAGGTGGACAACGTCACGCTGCGCTTCGGCGGCGTGGTGGCCCTCAACGAGGTCAGCTTCAGCCTGCGCAAGGGTGAGATCTTCGGTCTGATCGGCCCAAACGGGGCCGGCAAGACCACCTGCTTCAACGCCATGACCGGCGTCTACCGTCCGACCAGCGGCGGGATCCGGTTCCAGGGTCAGTCGATCGTCGGCAAGAAGAAGCACGAGATCACCCGCGGCGGGATCGCCCGCACGTTCCAGAACGTGCGGCTGTTCCCCGAGATGACCGCGCTGGAGAACGTGATGGTGGGCGCGGACGCCCACCACAAGACCAGCGTGATCGCCGCGTTGTTCCGGCTGCCCCGGCACCACCGCGAGGAGCGTACGGGCCGCGACCGGTCGTACCAGTTGCTCCGGTTCGTCGGCATCGAGCACCGCGCCGGTGACGTCGCGCGCAACCTGTCGTACGGCGAGCAGCGGCGCCTGGAGATCGCCCGGGCCCTGGCCACGAACCCGACGCTGCTGTGCCTGGACGAGCCGGCCGCCGGCTTCAACCCGGCGGAGAAGGCCGAGCTGCTCGCGCTGATCCGCAAGATCCGCGACAGCGGCGTGACGGTGCTGCTCATCGAGCACGATATGCGCCTGGTCATGGGTGTGACCGACCGGATCGTGGTGCTGGAGTTCGGCAAGAAGATCGCTGAGGGCACGCCCGCCGAGGTGCGGGACAACCCGGCTGTGATCGCGGCGTACCTGGGAGTGCCGACCGATGCTGCTTGAGCTGAAAGACGTCACGCTGATGTACGGGCGCATCCAGGCCCTGCACGGCATCAGCCTGAGCGTCGGCGAGGGCGAGATCGTCGCCCTGATCGGCGCGAACGGCGCCGGGAAGTCGACGACCATGCGGGCGATCTCCGGGCTGCGCCCGGTCGCCCAGGGGTCGATCCACTTCAACGGCGAGGACATCACCAAGCTCCGCGCGGACCTGCGGGTCGTGCGGGGTGTCTCCCAGTCGCCCGAGGGCCGGGGCATCTTCCCCGGCATGTCGGTGCTGGAGAACCTGGAGATGGGTGCCTACACGCGGCGCAACCGCGCCGAGATCAGCGAGGATCTGGACCGGGTGTTCACCCTGTTCCCGCGGCTCAAGGAGCGCGAGAAGCAGGTCGGTGGCACGATGTCCGGTGGTGAGCAGCAGATGCTGGCGGTCGGCCGGGCGCTGATGAGCCGGCCGAGGCTGCTGCTGCTCGACGAGCCGTCGATGGGCCTGGCGCCCATGCTCATCCAGCAGATCTTCGACATCGTCGTGGAGATCAACCAGCAGGGCACGACCGTGCTCCTGGTTGAGCAGAACGCCCAGCAGGCGCTGTCCCGGGCACACCGGGCGTACGTGCTGGAGACCGGCGAGATCGTCAAGTCCGGTACCGGCGCCGAGCTGCTGACCGACCCCTCGGTCAAGGACGCCTACCTCGGCGTCGCTTGAGCCCACCCGAACACCATTGAGGAGTTGACGACGATGTTCCGCACCACCCCCATGCGGCGCGCGTTCGTGGGCCTGACCGCCGCGTTCGCGATGACCTTTTCTCTGACCGCCTGCGGCGAGGAGACGGCCGACCCGGGCACCGGGTCGGGCGCTCCGGTGCCGTCGGCTTCCGCCGACACCTCGCTGGCCGACAAGGTCCCGGCCGACATCAAGGCGGCCGGCAAGCTCATCATCGGTACGGACTCCACGTACGCGCCGAACGAGTACCTGGACGCCGACGGCAAGACGGTCATCGGCTTCGACGTGGATCTGTTCAACGCGGTGGCGCAGAAGCTGGGCCTGACCACCGAGTGGCAGTCGTCCAAGTTCGACGCGATCATCCCGGGCGTGACCTCCGGCAAGTACACCGTCGGGGTGTCCTCGTTCACCGTCAACGCCGAGCGGATGAAGGAGGCCACCATGGTGTCCTACTTCAACGCCGGCACGCAGTGGGCGGCCAAGGCCGGGGCGACGATCAACCCGGACGACGCCTGCGGCAAGAAGGTCGCCGTGCAGGTCGGCACCGTGCAGCTCGACGACGTCACCGCGCGGTCGAAGAAGTGCACCGACGCCGGCAAGCCGAAGATCACGATCGACCAGTACCAGTCCCAGGCCGACGCGACCAACGCGGTCGTCTCGGGCAAGGACGAGGCCATGCTGGCCGACTCGCCGATCGGCGCGTACGCGGTGAAGCAGACCAACGGCCAGCTGGCCCTGGTCGGCGACATCTACGACTCGGCGCCGTACGGCTACGTCCTGCCCAAGGCGCAGGCGGAGTTCGGCGCCGCGATCGAGGCCGCGCTGGAGGCGCTGATCGCCGACGGCACGTACAAGACGATCCTCACCAAGTGGGGCGTCGAGGCCGGCGGCATCACCGACCCGGCCGTCAACCCGCAGGTCTCCTGACCCGCGCAATGACGACGGAGACACAGTCCGGACGGGCACGACCCGAGGCCATCAAGGCCGTGCCCGTCCGGCACCCCGGGCGCTGGGTGGCGATCGCGGTCCTGGCCGTGCTCGCCGCCATGTTCCTCCACCTGATCTTCACCAACGACCGGTTCAACTGGCACTTCATCTTCGTCAGCATGGGCGAGGGCAAGCGCGGGGCTATGTTCACCGGTCCGGTGCTGGAGGGTCTGCGCGGCACGCTGCTGCTGACCGTGCTGGCGATGGTGATCGGTGTGGGGCTGGGCATCGTGGTGGCGGTCATGCGGCTGTCGACGAACCCGATCCTGTCCAACGTCGCTTTCGTCTACACCTGGGTGTTCCGGGCGCTGCCCCGGCTGGTGCTGGCGATCCTCTTCGGCAACCTGGGCATCCTGTGGGAACGGATCGGCTTCGGTCTGCCGTTCGACGCGCAGATCGGCAACCTGTTCGGCATCCATGACCTGAACGCGCAGTTCTACAGCATCAAGGCCACCGACCTGCTCTCCGGTTTCCTGGCCGGCGTGCTGGCGCTGGGGCTGTCCGAGGCCGCGTACATGGCCGAGATCGTCCGGGCCGGCATCCAGTCCGTGGACGAGGGCCAGTCCGAGGCGGCGTCGGCGCTGGGTCTGTCGCGCGGCCAGGTGCTGCGCCGCATCGTGCTGCCCCAGGCGATGCGGGTGATCGTCCCGCCGACCGGCAACGAGACGATCGCGATGGTCAAGGACACGTCGCTGGTGGCTTTCGTACCGGTGTCGTTCGAGCTGTTCTTCCAGTTGCAGGCGATCAGCTCGCGCACGTTCATCGTGCTGCCCGTCCTGATCGCCGCCTGTCTCTGGTATCTGATCATCTGCAGTGTGCTGATGGTCGTGCAGTTCTTCGTGGAGCGGCATTTCAGCCGCGGTTACGGCACCGCCGGCAAGGCCCGGATGCGGCTCAGCGGCCTGTCGGCCGAGCAGGGCGGCGTGGGAGGGGCGGCAGCATGACCGACGAAATGGTGCGCGCCGAGAACGTGCACAAGTCCTTCGGCTCTCTGGAGGTGCTCAAGGGCATCGACCTCGTGGTGAAGCCGGGGGAGGTGAGCTGCGTGCTTGGCCCCTCGGGCTCGGGCAAGTCGACGTTCCTGCGCTGCATCAACCACCTGGAGAAGATCAACGCCGGCCGGATCTTCGTCGACGGCGACCTGATCGGTTACCGCGAGCGCGGCGGCAAGCTGCACGAGCTCAAGGAGAAAGAGGTCGCCGCGCAGCGCCGGGCCATCGGCATGGTGTTCCAGCGGTTCAACCTCTTCCCGCACATGACGGTGCTGCAGAACGTCATGGAGGCGCCCTGCCGGGTCAAGCGGGAGAACAAGAACGAGGTCCGCGACCGCGCGGTGGCGCTGCTCGACCGGGTCGGCCTGGGCGAGAAGAAGGACAGTTATCCCAGTCAGCTCTCCGGCGGCCAGCAGCAGCGCGTGGCGATCGCCCGGGCGCTGGCCATGCGGCCCAAGCTGATGCTCTTCGACGAGCCCACCAGCGCGCTGGACCCCGAGCTGGTCGGCGAGGTCCTGGACGTGATGAAGGACCTGGCCCGCGACGGCATGACCATGATCGTGGTGACCCATGAGATCGGCTTCGCCCGCGAGGTCGGCGACTCGCTGATCTTCATGGACGGCGGCGTCGTGGTCGAGCAGGGACCTCCGCGCGAGGTCATCGGCAATCCGCAGCAGGAACGAACCAAGGCATTCCTGAGCAAGGTGCTGTGAAGCAGGCGGGGCGGTCCCGGTTCTTGTCGTACGGCGAGACTAGAGTTCTGCGACGTGAGTAACGACGCCCAGACCCCCCGCTTGCTGCTGCTCGATGGGCATTCGCTGGCCTATCGCGCCTTCTTCGCGCTGCCGGTGGAGAATTTCTCGACGCAGACGGGCCAGCCGACCAACGCCGTGTTCGGCTTCACGTCGATGCTGATCAACATGCTGCGGGACGAGAAGCCCACGCACATCGTGGTCGCCTTCGACGTCTCCCGGGTGTCGTTCCGCACCGAGAAGTACGCCGACTACAAGGCCGGCCGGGCCGAGACCCCGCAGCCGTTCCAGGGCCAGGTCAGCCTGGTCAAGGAGATCCTCGAGGCGCTGCGCATCCCGGTCGTGGAGAAACCCGGCTACGAGGCCGACGACGTCATCGGCACGCTGGCCTGCCAGGCCCGCGACGCCGGCATGGATGTCGTCATCTCCACCGGTGACCGCGACGCCTTCCAGCTGGCCGGCGAGCACGTCACGATCCTCTACCCGGTCCGCGGTGTGTCCGAGGTCTGGCGGATGACCCCCGAGGCCATCGAGACCAAGTACGGCGTCCCCCCGGGCCGCTACCGCGACAAGGCCGCCCTGGTCGGCGAGGCCAGCGACAACCTGCCCGGCGTGCCCGGCGTCGGCGACAAGACCGCGGCCAAGTGGATCAATCAGTACGGCGGGCTGGACGGCATCATCGCGCACGTCGACGAGATCAAGGGCAAGGCGGGGGAGAACCTGCGCGCCCACCTGGCCGACGTCATGCGCAACTACGAGCTCAACGGCCTCGTCTGCGACCTGGAGCTGCCGCTGCGCCCCGAGGACGTCAAGTGGCAGGGCTGGGACCGCGAGGCCGTGCACCAGGTCTTCGACGCGCTGGAGTTCCGGGTGCTGCGCGAGCGGCTCTACTCGTATCTCGACGCCGTCGAGCCCGAGGCGGAGTCCGGCTTCGACCTCTCCGGCACTGTCCTGGCCGCCGGTCACGTCGAGGGCTGGCTGAGCGAGCACGCCCGCGAGGCGCCCGTCGGCGTCGCGGTCACCGGCCGCTTCGGCCGCGGCACCGGCGAGCTGACCGGCGTCGCGATCGCCACCGGCGACGGCCCGGCTGCCTGGTTCGACCCCACGACTCTCGGCGAGAGCGACGAGCAGGCGGTCGCCGCCTGGCTGGCCGACCCCGACCGCCCCAAGGTCATCCACGAGGCCAAGCCGGCGATGCTGGCCTTCCGCGCGCACGGCTGGGCCCTGGCCGGCGTCCGCGTCGACACCGCGCTGGCGGCCTATCTGGCCAAGCCCGACCAGCGCGCCTACGACCTGACCGACCTGGCGCTGCGCTATCTCAAGCGCGAGCTGCGCGTCGACGCCCCGGAGACCGGTCAGCTGACCCTGGACGGCCTCGGCGACGACGAGGGCACCGCCGAGCAGAACGTCATGCTCCGCGCCCGCGCCACCCTCGACCTGGCCGACACGATCACCGAGGAGCTGTCCCGCGACGACGGCGCCTCCCAGCGCCTGCTGGCCGAGGTGGAGCAGCCGCTGGCGATCGTGCTGGGCGAGATGGAGCACGTCGGCATCGCCGCCGACACGGAATACCTCTCCGAGCTGGAAGCGCACTTCGCCGCGGAGGTGAAGGCGGCCCAGCAGGCGGCGCACGAGGTGGTCGGCCGCGAGTTCAACCTGGGCTCACCCAAGCAGCTGCAGGAGATCCTGTTCACCGAGCGCGGCCTGCCCAAGACCAAGAAGATCAAGTCCGGCTACACCACGGACGCGGACGCCCTGCAGAGCCTGTTCGCCCAGACCGGCGACCCGGTCCTGGAGCACCTGCTGCGCCACCGCGACGTGGCCAAGCTGAAGTCGACAGTGGACGGCCTGCTCAAGTCGGTCTCCGACGACGGCCGCATCCACACGACGTTCAACCAGACGGTCGCGGCGACCGGCCGGCTGTCCTCGACCGACCCCAACCTGCAGAACATCCCGATCCGCACCCAGGAAGGCCGCCGCATCCGCCGCGCGTTCGTGGTCGGCGAGGGCTTCGAGTCGCTGATGACGGCCGACTACAGCCAGATCGAGATGCGCATCATGGCGCACCTGTCCAAGGACGAGGCCCTGATCGCGGCCTTCAACTCGGGCGCTGACTTCCACGCGGCCACGGCCTCGTCGGTCTTCCATGTCCCGGTCGAGGAGGTCGTCCCCGACCAGCGCCGCAAGATCAAGGCGATGAACTACGGCCTCGCGTACGGCCTGAGCGCCTTCGGCCTGTCCAACCAGCTCACCATCTCGACCGACGAAGCCCGCACCCTGATGGAGGAATACTTCCAGCGCTTCGGCGGCGTCCGCGACTACCTCCAGACGGTGGTCCGCCGAGCGGTCCAGGACGGCTACACCGCCACCATCCTCGGCCGCCGCCGCTACCTGCCCGACCTGAGCAGCGACAACCGCCAGCGCCGCGACATGGCCGAACGCATGGCCCTGAACGCCCCGATCCAGGGCTCGGCGGCCGACATCATCAAGGTCGCCATGCTCCGCGTCGACGGCGCTCTGCGCACCGCCGGCCTGCGGTCCCGCATGCTCCTCCAGGTCCACGACGAGTTGGTGTTCGACGTGGCGCCGGGGGAGCGCGAGGCGCTGGAGGCCCTGGTGCGTCAGGAGATGGGCGGGGCTTACCCGCTGTCCGTGCCGCTGGAGGTCTCGGTCGGTGTCGGCCAGGACTGGAACGGCGCCGACCACTAGAGGCCTGCCTCGGGCGGACGCTCAACGGTGCGCGTCGTCCGGCGGCACCGTCGTCGCGGCGACGATCTTCTGCAGTGCGGCGACGTGCCCCCGGTACGCCCTGGTGCCCTGACGGGTCAGCGACAACCACACCCGGCGCGAGTCGCTGCCGAGGCGTTCCTGCTTGACGTACCCGGCGTCGACGAGCGCAGCGACCTGCTTGCTCAGGGCCGACGGGCTCAGATCGAGGTTGTCCTTGATCACCGACAGCTCCAGCGTGGTGCCCGCGGCGAGCATCGCGCAGATCCGCAGCCGATGCGTCGGGTGGATGACCGGGTCGAGCTCGTCGGTCACCGGGGCCGTCCCGTCGACGCGCGGTGCGCCACGCCACCGGCGAGGTAGATGACGGCGGCGGCGACCGCGAGCACAACGACCGGCCAGGCCGGCTCGACGACGTCGGCGATGGCCACCGCGGCGACCACGCACAGGGTCGAGGCGGCAACCGCGGCGAGGAAGGCACGCCGGGCGGGCAGGGCCCACGGCGTTCCCATCCGGTACCCGGCCACGACATTGACGCCGACGATGGTCAAGGCAACGGCGAGCAGTGCGGCGGTGCGGTGCTGGGGGAGCAGGGAGGTCAACGCCATGCCGGCCACCAGGAGGGCATTGACCGGGTAGAGCCAGGTCGGCCAGGGCGTGTCCCGCACGGCCCGCTGTGCGCGCTCGACGCTCGCCAGCGCCTCCCGTGCTTCAGCCGGGCTGGGCCTCCGCTCGATGTTTTCCATGCTGGAAAATATATTCGCTAGTTTCCGGAGTGGCAACTATTGAGCACTTGGAAACAAAGTCGCTGATCTGCGGAGATCATCGACTACTGCGGGCCCGGGCCGATGACTTGCTCGCTGCAGGCCCGGGCCGATGACTTGCTCGCTGCCGGCGGGGGCCGCGTCGACGAGCTCGCTGATCTCACCACCCGCGGCGCGCGCCCTCGCCGCCGAGATCACATTCGTTCCGCCCCTGCGACCGTCGGCGTTCGACGTCCGCGTCGACGGGGCGGCAAACCATGGCCTGAGCTGATTCACTGATCCGCGCTGCTCTGCTTCAGGTCGAGCTGCCCGCGCCGGTCCTGAGCGTCCGCGTTGCCGAACCGGGCGACCGTGCCGGTTCGCCGGTCCGCACCACCTCCCGACCATGGTCCTCGGGCGGCGTGGCTGCCCCTCTGCCGGGCACATTCCGCCGCGGCTACCGTTGCGCGTGCTCGGTTCCCGTCGCCTGCGTCCCAGGTGTCGGCCAACGAATCCGGGATTCTTGGTCGGCGCTGTCCGTCCAGCCCTCCGCATCGCCGACAGCGGGGCCAGGTGGCGGTTAGTGACGTAGGCCACGCCCGCTGAGGCCGAGGGTTGAGGGGGCGCGGTTGCCCCTTCGGGCGGTTTCTTCGGAGCGAGAGGTCAGCTTCGATGCCTTCATCGGTGCCAGCTGCACTGTCCACCTCGGATTCCGTAGGTGGGCGAACCCCGCGGCTCCAGCGCCGCTACCCCAGCCGAATCGTTGCTGTGTCATGCATTCTGGCTTTGCGCTACGGAACCCTGGCGGTGTGGAGTCGTGGAGTGGATCTTCAAATCCGAGATTTGCTTCGGTTTGCAAGGGTGAGCCCATGCCGAGTTCTTCGACCGAGATGACATCGTCGTCCAGTGCCTGGGCGCCCGTGGTCCGGCGGCCGCTCGACGCCGATCAGGCCCACGCTTTCGCGCCGATGTTCAAGGCGCTCGGCGACCCGGTGCGGTTGCGGCTGCTGTCGATGATCGCGTCCGCCGGCGGGGGCGAGGTCTGCGTCTGCGACCTCACCGGCTCCTTCCAGCTGACCGGCCCCACCATCTCGCACCACCTCAAGGTCCTGCGCGAAGCCGGCCTGGTCGACAGCGACCGCCGCGGCACGTGGGTCTACTACCGCCTCGTGCCGGCGGCGCTCGCCCTGCTGGCCGGCCTGCTGGACGTCAGCTCCGTCACGGCCGGCATCTGACCTCCGGCACGGCGCCGGCCCGAGGCGACTGCGGCTCCGGCTGCGGTTCCGGCTCCGGCTCCGGCTCCGCTCTACCAGCTCCGGCCACGGCCGGATGACCCTCCGGGCTCCGGCTCCGGCTCCGGGGTCCGGCTCCGGCTCCGGCTCCGGGCTCCGGCTCCGGCTCCGGCTCCGGGCTCCGGCTCCGGTTCCGGCTCCGCAAGCGTGCGATGGCTCCGCAAGCGTGCGATGGCTCCGCAAGCGTGCGATGGCTCCGCAAGCGTGCGATGGCTCCGCAAGCGTGCGATA
>NZ_JBVJIR010000001.1:618788-798253 GCF_055586185.1 Actinoplanes sp. NPDC051405 | reverse complement strand
ATGGCTCCGCAAGCGTGCGATGGCTCCGCAAGCGTGCGATGGCTCCGCAAGCGTGCGATGGCTCCGCAAGCGTGCGATGGCTCCGCAAGCGTGCGATGGCTCCGCAAGCGTGCGATGGCTCCGCAAGCGTGCGATCGGCCGGCCGGCACCCGCGACGAGGCGGACCCTTGGGTCTACTTCTTCAACGGGTCGTGGCCCCAGTTCATCAACGAGTACCGCCACTTCGTTTCCTTGATGTCGCCGTTCGGGCGCTGGGCCAGGTGCCGGTGGACGTACCCGGCCACCTTGCGCATGTGGGCCTCGTCCTCCTCCGTCAGGTCGCCCTTGCGGGTGTGCAGCAGCTTGATGATCTTCCGGCCCGAGTCGTGGCCCACCGATTCCGCGTTCTCCGACTTCTTCTGGCCGACCTCGCGCGACTCTTCCGTCTTCAGCCACTTCTCCAGCTCGCCGGCCGTCATGTTCACCGCCGCGCGGAAGTCCTCGTACACGTCAGTCACGGTGCAGCGCCCCCGGCTTGTGCACCGCTTCGCGGCCGGTCTTGTCGCTCTTGACCTTGTACTGCGGGTCGTCCTTCGACGCGTCGACCGTGCGGCCCGCCGCTTCCGTGCGCTTGGTGATCTTCTGCTCGACCTCGCCCTCGACCTTCTGACCGTGGCTGCTCCACGACACGTGGTCGCCCTTGCTGAGGTTCTCGTCATGTGCCATGAGCTGCGGATACCCGGCTAGGAGGGCAAGTAACTCACGAAGATCGCGGTGCCCGGGAACAGCCTGCCGCGCAGCGGGCTCCACTGGCCCCAGATCTGGTCGTGGCCCTCCGGCCATTCCGGCTCGACCAGGTCCGTCAGCACGAAGCCGGCCGCGACCAGCTCGCGGATCCGGTCGCCCAGGGTGCGGTGCTGCTCAACATAAGTTGGCACGCCGTCGGCGTCCTGTTCCACGTACGGCCGGCGGTCGAAATACGGGTGCACGGCCAGCAGGCCGTCCTCGCCCGGTTCGTCGAGGAAGATCCATCGCATCGGGTGGGTGAGCGAGAACACCCATTTTCCGCCCGGCTTCAGCACCCGGGCCACCTCGCGCATCACCGCGCCCGAGTCGGCCACGAACGGGATCGCGCCGAACGCCGTGCAGACCACGTCGAACGAGGACGTGGCGAACGGCAGGGCCAGCGCGTCGGCCTGGACCAGCGGCACCCGTACCCCTGAGCGCTCGGCCGCCTCGCGGGCGTGCCGCAGCATGCCCGCCGACAGGTCCAACGCGACCGCGTCGGCACCTTGTCCGTCCAGCCAGCGGGCGCCGGCCGCCGCTCCCGCGCCCAGCTCCAGGATCCGTTTGCCGCGCACCTCGCCGAGCAGGCGCGCGTCGGCCTCCCGCAGGCCCTCCGGGCACCAGACGAAATCCACGTCGCCCAGGAACTTGCCGTGCTCGTCCTGGTAGTCGTCCGCGTCCAGGTCCCACCAGTGCCGGCTGGCGACCCGGCTCTCCGCATCGGTCACCGCCCGGCGCAGGGTGCCGGCCACGGCGGTTGGTTGCGCTTCGATCACGCCCAAACGGTACGGGGACCGTACGACACTTCCCGTCCGAGGCTTCAAGACCGCTCCCCGAGCGCTCAAAACGCCACAAAAAGGCCGCTCAGAGCGGTTCCGCGGGAACAATGTGCCTCGGTCATCAGGAGGCCTTGCAACCTGTGGTAATGCGCACGGTAAGCTAGTCGATGCACTCGCGGATCGTGTGCCTCGGCAGGGAGCAGGTTCCGCAAGTCGTCGGTCCCAGCATGATCCTGCTCGCTTGATCTGACTCCAGTTGTCGTGATCACCGGATGTTCGTGCTGTGTCCGCCGTCAGTTCCGTGAGGGCGAGAGAGACACCACGACACCATCCGTTCGGAGCAACAGTCCACATGACGAGCAGCATCGAGGCCACCTCGAGCGCCAACAAGGTCACCGTCGACGATCTCGGCTCGGAGGAAGCATTCCTCGCAGCCATCGACGAGACCATCAAGTACTTCAACGACGGCGACATTGTCGAAGGCACCGTCGTCAAGGTCGATCGGGACGAGGTCCTGCTCGACATCGGCTACAAGACCGAGGGCGTCATCCCCTCGCGCGAGTTGTCGATCAAGCATGACGTGGACCCCGCGGAAGTGGTGTCGGTCGGTGACCACATCGAAGCCCTCGTCCTCACCAAGGAGGACAAGGAAGGTCGCCTGATCCTCTCGAAGAAGCGTGCGCAGTACGAGCGCGCGTGGGGCACGATCGAGAAGATCAAGGAGGACGACGGCGTCGTGCGCGGCTCCGTCATCGAGGTCGTCAAGGGCGGCCTCATCCTCGACATCGGTCTCCGCGGCTTCCTCCCGGCCTCGCTGGTCGAGATGCGCCGCGTGCGCGACCTGCAGCCGTACGTGGGCCGCGAGCTCGAAGCCAAGATCATCGAGCTGGACAAGAACCGCAACAACGTGGTCCTGTCCCGCCGGGCCTGGCTCGAGCAGACGCAGTCCGAGGTTCGCACCGAGTTCCTCAACAAGCTGCAGAAGGGCCAGGTCCGCAAGGGCGTCGTGTCCTCCATCGTCAACTTCGGTGCCTTCGTGGACCTGGGTGGCGTGGACGGCCTCGTGCACGTCTCCGAGCTCTCCTGGAAGCACATCGACCACCCGTCCGAGGTCGTCGAGGTCGGCCAGGAGGTCGAGGTCGAAGTGCTCGACGTCGACCTGGACCGCGAGCGCGTCTCGCTGTCGCTGAAGGCGACCCAGGAAGACCCGTGGCGCCAGTTCGCCCGCACCCACGCGATCAACCAGATCGTGCCGGGCAAGGTCACCAAGCTGGTTCCGTTCGGTGCGTTCGTCCGCGTGGACGACGGCATCGAGGGCCTGGTGCACATCTCCGAGCTGGCCGAGCGGCACGTCGAGCTGCCCGAGCAGGTCGTCCAGGTGGGCTCCGACGTCATGGTCAAGGTCATCGACATCGACCTCGAGCGTCGCCGGATCTCGCTGTCGCTCAAGCAGGCGAACGAGAACTTCGTCGAGGGCGAGGAGCACTTCGACCCGACCCTCTACGGCATGGCGGCGACGTACGACAACGAGGGCAACTACATCTACCCGGAGGGCTTCGACCCCGAGACGGGTGAGTGGCTCGAGGGCTTCGACAAGCAGCGCGAGGCGTGGGAGAAGCAGTACGCCGACGCTCGCGAGCGCTGGGAGGCCCACACCAAGCAGGTGCAGGCGTCCCGCGAGGCCGACGCCGAGGCCGCGCTCAACCCGGCTCCGGCCGGTGGCGTGACCACCTCGTCGTCCACCTCCACCTCCACCACGTCGACGAGCTCCACCGCGGGCCCGGCGCGTGCGGCGGAGGAGCCGGCCGGCACGCTGGCCACCGACGAGGCGCTCGCCGCTCTGCGCGAGAAGCTCGCCGGCGGCAAGGCCTGAGGTTCAGCGCCTGGCACGCTAGCTAGTTGATCGGTCCGCAGGGCCGTCCGCGATTTCGGTCGCGGGCGGCCCTTCGGCATACTTGCCCGGTGTTGAAGGTCGGTCTCACCGGAGGAATCGGCGCGGGCAAGAGCGCCGTCGCCCAGCGCCTGGTCGCCCGCGGCGCGGTGCTCATCGACGCCGACCGGCTGGCTCGCGAGGTGGTCGCGGCCGGCACGGACGGCCAGGCCGCGGTCATCGAGGCCTTCGGCCCGGCGGTGCTCGGCCCGGACGGCGAGCTCGACCGGCCGGCGCTGGGCGCGCGGGTCTTCGGCGACGAAGCGGCCCGGCGCCGCCTCGAGAGCATCATTCACCCCCGGGTACGCGCCCGTACGGCGGAACTGACCGCGGCCGCCGCCCCGGACGCGATCGTGGTCAACGACGTCCCGCTGCTGGTCGAGACGGGGCTGGCGGCGTCGTACCACCTGGTTGTCGTGGTCGACGCGGACCGGGAGACCCGGGTCCGGCGGCTGGTGGAGAGCCGTGGCATGAGCGCCGAGCAGGCCGCCTCCCGGATCGCCGCGCAGGCCGACGACGCCGTCCGGCGCGACGCCGCTGACGTGGTGCTGACCAACGACGGTGGTCTCGACGAGCTGGACGCGCGGGTCGAGCGCCTGTGGCAGGACCGGCTGCGCCCGTACGAGAAGAATCTGCGACTCGGCCGCCATGCCCCGGCCGATGGAGTGCTCCGCGTCGTACCCCCGGATCCGACCTGGCCCCGGCAGGCGCAGCGGGTGATCGACCGGATCCGGCACGCCCTGGCGCCGCAGCTCGGCGGCGCCGCCGACGTCGCGCACATCGGATCGACGGCCGTGCCCGGCCTGCCCGCGAAGGACCTGCTGGATCTCATGCTGGCCGTGCCGACCCTGGCCGAGGCCGACCGGCTCGCCGCGGCGCTCGGGGCCGCGGGCCTGCCGCGGCGGGCGGGCGACTGGTACGACAACGCCCGCGGCGTGCCCGGCCGGACCTGGCCGAAGCGGTTGCACGGCAGCGCCGACCCGGGACGGCCGGTCAATCTGCACGTACGGGTGACGGGCTCGCCGGGCTGGCGGTTCGCGCTGCTGATGCGGGATCACCTGCGCGCGGTGCCGGCCGCCCGGGACGCATATGCGCAGGCCAAGCAGGAGTGGGCGGCGCAGCACCGGGACGTGGAGGGCTACGCGGAGGCGAAGGAGCCCTGGTTCGACGCGGAGGCGGCCGCGGCCGACGCCTGGGCACAGTCGAGCGGCTGGCAGCCGCCGAGGTCCTAGCGGCCGGCCGATTCTCCCGGCCCGGCCCGGCGGCGTCCGGATGGGTCGCCGGCCTTTGAGTAGAGCGGCGGCGTCCGGACGGGTCGCCGCCGGTCCGGACAGTAAGGGGCGCTCGCGGCGGCCGGTTCGCGCGGTTGCGCGACCATCGCGGATGCGCGCGCCGGACGAGCCGGGGCAGCAATCCACGGGCCGGCCCGGGCGCACCGTGTGATGGTGCCGGACCGGGCCGGACGGCCGCCGCGAGCGGCCTACCCGATCACCGTATAGCCGCAGGTGAACGCAGGACAATGCCGTTTCCCGGGGCCGAATGTGCACTCTGCGAACAGGGTCACCCGGCGCCCGCGGAAACTTGTCACACCCGCGACGTACGGTGGTCTGCATGGCGCTCGACATCCCACGACTCGACGGCCGCTTCGAGGTCGTCAGCGACTACAAACCCGCCGGTGACCAGCCCACGGCCATCGCCGAGCTGGAGCGCCGGGTGCGCCGCGGCGACCGCAACACGGTGCTGCTCGGCGCGACCGGCACCGGCAAGAGCGCCACCACCGCCTGGCTCATCGAGAAGCTGCAGCGGCCGGCGCTGGTGATGGCCCCCAACAAGACCCTGTGCGCCCAGCTCGCCAAGGAGTTCCGCGAGCTGATGCCCAATAACGCGGTCGAATACTTCGTCAGTTACTACGACTACTACCAACCCGAGGCGTACATCGCCCAGTCCGACACCTACATCGAGAAGGACTCGTCGGTCAACGAGGAGGTCGAGCGGCTGCGGCACTCGGCCACCATGTCCCTGCTCACCCGGCGCGACGTGATCGTGGTGGCGACCGTGAGCGCGATCTACGGCCTCGGCACCCCGCAGGAGTACGTCGAGCAGGCGGTCAAGATCAAGGTCGGCCAGGAGTGGGACCGCGACAAGCTGCTGCGCCGCCTGGTCGACATCCGGTACGCCCGCAACGACATGGCTTTCCAGCGGGGCACCTTCCGGGTCCGGGGGGACACCTTGGAGATCATCCCGGCCTACGAGGAGCTGGCGGTCCGCGTCGAGCTGTTCGGCGACGAGATCGAGAAGCTCTACTATCTGCACCCGCTGACCGGCGACATCGTCCGCGAGGTCGACGAGCTGATCATCTTCCCGGCGACGCACTACGCGGCCGGCCCGGAGCGGATGGAGCGGGCGATCCGCGACATCGAGGCCGAGTTGGCCGAGCGGCTCGCCGAGCTGGAACGCCAGGGCAAGCTCCTGGAGTCGCAGCGGCTGCGGATGCGCACGACCTACGACATCGAGATGATGCGCCAGGTCGGCTTCTGCAACGGCATCGAGAACTACTCCATGCACATGGACGGCCGGTCGCCCGGCGAGCCGTCGCACACCTTGCTGGACTACTTCCCGGACGACTACCTCACCGTCATCGACGAGTCGCACGTGACGATCCCGCAGATCGGCGGCATGTACGAGGGCGACGCCTCCCGCAAGCGCATCCTGATCGAGCACGGCTTCCGGCTGCCCAGTGCCGCCGACAACCGGCCGCTGCGCTTCGACGAGTTCCTCGAGCGGGTCGGGCAGATGGTGTTCCTGTCCGCGACGCCCGGCCCGTGGGAGATGGGCCAGGCCCAGGGCGAGTTCGTCGAGCAGATCATCCGGCCGACCGGCCTGGTCGACCCGCAGGTGGTGGTGAAGCCGACCAAGGGCCAGATCGACGACCTGATGCACGAGATCAAGCTGCGCACCGAGAAGGACGAGCGGGTCCTGGTCACCACGCTGACCAAGAAGATGGCCGAGGACCTCACCGACTACCTGCTGGAGAACGGCATCCGGGTCCGCTACCTGCACTCCGAGGTCGACACGCTGCGCCGCGTCGAGCTGCTCAAGGAGCTGCGCAAGGGCGACTACGACGTACTGGTCGGCATCAACCTGCTCCGCGAGGGCCTCGACCTGCCCGAGGTGTCGCTGGTGGCGATCCTCGACGCGGACAAGGAGGGCTTCCTGCGCAGTGGCCGCTCCCTGATCCAGACGATCGGCCGCGCGGCCCGCAACGTCTCCGGCGAGGTCCACATGTACGCCGACAAGATGACCCCGTCCATGCGCGACGCGATCGAGGAGACCGACCGCCGCCGGGAGAAGCAGGTCGCCCACAACAAGGCGAACGGCATCAGCCCGGAGCCGCTGCGCAAGAAGATCCACGACATCCTGGACGACATCTACCGCGAGGCCGAGGACACCGACGCGGCGGTCGGCGGTCAGCTGGTGGGCGGTGGCGGCCGGCAGATGTCACGCGGCAAGGGCCCGGTGCCGGAGACCCGGTCGAAGGCCCGCGCGAGCTCGGTGCCGGCCCGCGAGGGCATGGCCCGGGCGGAGCTCGCCCAGCTGATCCAGGACCTCAACGACCAGATGCTGGCCGCGGCCCGCGAGCTGCAGTTCGAGCTGGCGGCCCGGATCCGCGACGAGGTCCAGGAGCTGAAGAAGGAGCTCCGCGGCATGGACATGACCGGGGTGCGCTGAGGACCATGCAGCGATCGGAGGCGGAGGCGTTCTACCGCGAGTACAACGCGGCCTGCAACGCCCACGCCTTCGATCGCCTGTCCGGGTTCGTGGCCGAGGACGTCCTGGTCAACGACCAGCCGCAGGGCCTGACGGCGTACGTGGCGGGTCTGCGTGAGGTGGTCCGGGCGTTTCCCGACTACCGCTGGGAGGTCCGCGGTCTGCTGATCGACGGCGACAGGATCGCGGCGCACTTCGTGGATACCGGGACTCACCGGGGTGAGTTTCTGGGGGTGGCGCCGACGGGGCGCAGGATTTCGACGCGGGAGTTCGCGGTCTACGAGCTGGAGGCGGGCCGGATCGCCCGGGTGTGGGTGGCGGCGGACAACCTGGCGGTGCTCGACCAGCTCCGCTGATTGCCGCGCGGCGCTTTCACGGGTGTTGCCCGTTGCGGGCTGCTGGCGCTTTCCCGGGCGTTGCCCGTTGCGGGCTGCTGGCGCTTTCCCGGGCGTTGCCCGTTGCGGGCTGCTGGCGCTTTCCCGGGCGTTGCCCGTTCCGGGCCGCTGGCGCCTTCCCGGGCGCTGGCCGCTCCGGGCGCTGGCCGCTCCGGGCGTTGCCCGCTCCGGGCCGTTGTCCGCCCGCTGCCCGTCCTGGAGTCGCGGGCGGCTGCTGCTGGTCGGGCCACTGCCCGACTCGCGGTGCGCGACGATTGGTGCCCGCCTCAGAATGCCTGGCGGCTGCGACGCCCATCGCCAGCCGGATTGCGGCCCGTTCACAGCCGAACTCATCGTGCCGCCAGAGACCGCGGCGAGGAATTCGGTGGGGCGCGAGCCAGGCGTTCCCTACGCTGGCGCCCGTGTCAACGATGGTCACCTGGGCGCCCCTGCCGTTCGACGACGAGGATGCACTCGTCTCGCTGGCCGCGCGCTGTCTAGCCGCCGACGGCGGACTCCCGCTTGCCGCCGACCCAGCCTTCCTGCGCCGACGATGGCAAGCCCCCGGCACCACCACCATCCAGGGCCGAGACCACGACGGCCGCCTCGTAGCCGCCGGTGCCGCACGCCCCACGCCCGGGACCGGTGGCGTCACCTTCTGCGGCCTGGTCGACCCCGACGTCCGGGGCCGGGGGATCGGCTCCCACCTGCTCACCTGGGGCCTCGACCGGGATCAGCCCGTCACCGTCGAGACCGAGTCGTTGACCGGCCCGGCCGAGGAGCTTTTCGCAGCCCGCGGACTCCGGCAGGTCTTCGCCGAGGACGTCATGCGCATCGACTTTGCTGACGGCGTACCGGATGCGTCCTGGCCGGCCGGCACTCAGCTTGCCGCTTGGTCCGAAGCGCTTGCGCCGCGCTTTCACGACGTCTACACGGCCGCTTTCCGGGACCGGCCCGGCTTCCCGGGATGGACCGCCGACGAGTGGATCGCCGATCTCACCGAGGACGACGACTTCCGGCCGCAGTGGTCCGTGTTGGCGGCCCTGCCCGACCTGGGCGACGCCGGGTTCGTCACCGCCGCGGTCGACTGGATCGTGCAGGTCGGGGTCGCGCCCGCCGCCCGCGGCCGCGGGCTCGGGGGAGCGCTCGTCGCGGAGGCGCTGCGGCGGATGCGCGCGGACGGCGCGACCCACGCGTGGCTGGACGTCAACGTCGACAACCCGGCGGTACGGCTCTACCGCAAGCTCGGCTTCGAGCACCGGGGACGGCGGGCGCGCTACCAGCTCGGCTAGGCCGGCGCCACGTCGTTGAAGTGTTCGACCAGCGGCGGCTTGGCGAAGTACGGGCCGATCAGCGTCCGCCACTGGGTGAAGCGGTCCGAGTTGCGGAAGTTCTCCTCGTGGGCCTCGATCGACTCCCACTCCACCAGCAGGACGAAGCGGGACGGCGATTCCACGCCGTGGGTCATCCGGACCGAGTGGCAGCCTTCCGTGCCCGCCAGGATCGGGTGGGCTTTCCGGTACGCCGCGGTGAACTTTTCTTCCTGGCCGGGTGAGACGTCGATCAAGGCGACTTCGAGAATCATGCTCCGCAGCATGCCACAGCAGGAGAACTAGCCTCCTAGGATGCGGTAGAGGCTGTGGTGGGTGTCTGAAACGTCGGCAGGTGCAGGGGTGTGTCCGGTTCGCGGGGAAAAGATAGCGAGAGCCTCGACACGGATAGCCGGGGCGATGTGCGAATCGGACCACCGATGCGACACAATGGCGGCGTAGGAGGGGAGTATTCCTCTGCGCCGGTCTCGTCAACACGGTCTTCACCCTTTGAGGTGAGCCCGGGGCCGGCGGTCGTCGCCCAGCCGGGCGCCGGCGGAAGAGACCTCCGACAGTCGCACGTCGTTGTGACCGCTTCATTCCGGGGCGGGAGCAGGGATGAACCGTGTCTGCCGGAGGTTCCCGTTGAATGTTTCCGCCTGGGTCTGGGTCGTCACCCTCGTTGCCCTGGTCGTTGTCCTTGCCGTTGATCTGCTGATCGTCGGCCGGCGACCGCACGAGCCCAGCATGCGCGAGGCCGGCGGCTGGGTCGCCTTCTACGTCACGCTGGCTCTCGCCTTCGGGGTGGCCGTGTGGGTCGTCTGGGGTGGTCAGGCCGCCGGCGAGTTCTACACGGGCTGGCTGACCGAATACAGCCTCTCGGTCGACAACCTCTTCGTCTTCGTGATCATCATGGCGCGCTTCGCGGTGCCCCGGCAGTTCCAGCAGAAGGTGCTGCTCATCGGCATCGTGCTGGCGCTCGTCATGCGCGGCGCGTTCATCGCCGCCGGCGCCGCGCTGATCGCGCAGTTCTCCTGGGTCTTCTACATCTTCGGCGCGTTCCTCGTCTACACCGCCATCACGCTGCTCAAGCAGGGTGAGAACGACGAGGAGGACTTCAAGGAGAACCTGCTCATCCGGTGGAGCAAGCGCGCGCTGCCCATCTCCTCGTCGTTCGACAGCGGCAAGATGACGGTGGTGACCGAGGCCGGCAAGCGGCTGTTCACGCCGATGCTCATCGTCATGATCGCGATCGGCACCACCGACCTGATCTTCGCGCTCGACTCGATCCCGGCGATCTTCGGCATCACCAAGGAGCCGTACCTCGTCTTCACCGCGAACGTCTTCGCGCTGATGGGCCTGCGCCAGCTGTACTTCCTGCTCGGTGGCCTGCTGGAGCGGCTGGTCTACCTCAACATCGGGCTGGCGTTCGTGCTCGCGTTCATCGGCGTGAAGCTGTTCCTCGAGGCGCTGCACACCAACGCGCTCGGCTTCATCAACGGTGGCGAGGGCGTGCACTGGGCGCCGGAGATCCCGATCTGGCTGTCGCTGCTGGTCATCCTGGGCACGCTGGGCATCGCCACGGTCGCGAGCCTGGTCAAGTCGTCGCGTGACAAAAGGAAAGAACTGATCAAGGCCTGAGCAAGTCAAAAGCCGGGGGTACGCGTTGTGCGTACCCCCGGCTTTTTGTCTGTCCGTCAGCCCTGGTGCTTGCGGCGGGCCGCAGCCCGGCCGCGGACCTGCTGGTCGAGCACGACCTTGCGGATCCGTACGGCCGCCGGGGTCACCTCGACGCACTCGTCCTCGCGGCAGAACTCGAGGGCCTGCTCCAGCGACAGCTTGCGCGGCGGGATCAGCTTCTCGGTCTCGTCGGAGGTCGACTGACGCATGTTCGTCAGCTTCTTCTCCTTGGTGATGTTGACGTCCATGTCGTCCTGGCGGGAGTTCTCGCCGACGATCATGCCTTCGTAGACCTCGGTGGTCGGCTCGACGAAGAGCTGGCCGCGCTCCTGCAGGTTGGTCATCGCGAACGCGGTCACCACACCCGCCCGGTCGGCCACCAGCGAACCGTTCTGCCGGGTGCGCAGCTCGCCGAACCACGGCTCGTAGTCCTCGAAGATGTGGTGCATGATGCCGGTGCCGCGGGTCTCGGTGAGGAACTCGGTCCGGAAGCCGATCAGGCCGCGCGCCGGGACCAGCCACTCCATCCGCAGCCAGCCGGTGCCGTGGTTGATCAGCTCTTCCATCCGGCCCTTGCGGGTGGACAGCAGCGTGGTGATGGCGCCCATGTACTCGTCCGGGGCGTCGATGGTCAGGCGCTCGACCGGCTCGTGGATCTTGCCGTCGATCGTCTTGGTGACCACCTGCGGCTTGCCGACGGTCAGCTCGTACGACTCGCGGCGCATCTGCTCGACCAGGATCGCCAGGGCCAGCTCGCCGCGGCCCTGCACCTCCCAGGCGTCGGGACGCTCGGTCGGCAGCACGCGCAGCGAGACGTTACCGATCATCTCGCGGTCGAGGCGGTCCTTGACCATGCGGGCGGTCACCTTGCCGCCCTTGACCTTGCCCACCAGCGGCGAGGTGTTGGTGCCCAGGACCATGGAGATGGCCGGCTCGTCGACGCTGATCAGCGGCAGCGGGATCGGGTTCTCCGCGTCGGCCAGGGTCTCGCCGATCATGATGTCGGCGATGCCGGCGACGGCCATGATGTCGCCGGGGCCGGCGCTCTCGGCCGGCTTGCGCTCCAGGCCCTCGGTGATCAGCAGCTCGGAGATGCGCACGTTGCTGATCGTGCCGTCGGTCTTGCACCAGGCCACGGTCTGGCCCTTGCGGATCGTGCCCTCGTGCACCCGGCACAGCGCGAGCCGGCCGAGGAAGTTCGAGGCGTCGAGGTTGACGACGTGCGCCTGCAGCGGCGCACCCTCGGTGTAGGTGGGGGCCGGGATGGTGTCCAGGATCGTGCTGAACAGCACCTCGAGGTCGGTGCTGTCCTCCGGGATCGTGCCGTCCTTCGGCTGGGTCAGGGAGGCGATGCCGTCGCGCGCGCACGCGTAGACGATCGGGAACTCGATCTGGTGCTCGTCGGCGTCGAGGTCGAGGAAGAGCTCGTACGTCTCGTCGACGACCTCCTTGATCCGGGCGTCGGGCCGGTCCACCTTGTTGATGATCAAGATGATCGGCAGCTTGGCCTGGAGCGCCTTGCGGAGCACGAAGCGGGTCTGCGGGAGCGGGCCTTCGGAGGCGTCGACGAGCAGGGCGACGCCGTCGACCATGGTGAGGCCGCGCTCGACCTCACCGCCGAAGTCGGCGTGGCCGGGGGTGTCGATGATGTTGATCGTGACGGGCTCGCCGTCGGCGGGCTTGTAGCTGATCGCCGTGTTCTTGGCGAGAATGGTGATGCCCTTTTCCCGCTCCAGGTCCATGGAGTCCATGGCGCGGTCGGCCATCTCGCCCCGTGCGTGGGACTGGCTCCCCTGGCGCAGCATGGCGTCGACCAGGGTGGTTTTGCCATGGTCGACGTGGGCGATGATGGCGACGTTGCGTAGGTCGGTGCGGGTCTGCATATCACCATTGTCCCCGGTCTTTGTTGCGGTGACGCTCCGGGGTCACAACCCGGAACCGGTGTCGGACCTCGTCCCTGATGGGCATTTTGTCGGGCGGCACGGGCGGCGGACCGCTGCTAGCGTTCGGGCGTCGTCTCCAGGCACCGGGAAGGACTTCGTCGATGAACCGCAGGCTTCTCCTGTTCGTCGCGGCCCTGGTCGGGTTGCTGGTGGTGAGCGGTTGCGGGCTCGGCGGTGGGAAGAAGCAGCCGGTCACGGTGGCGGCGCAGCCCACGGCGTCGGTGCCGGAGAACATCGTCGACCCGGTGCTCGAGGACGAGGAGCCCAGCCCGGAGCCGACCACGGCGAAGCCCAGGCCCAAGAAGAGCACGGCCGAGCCCAAGGCGACCCCGACCGAGGATCCGAACAACTTCCAGCTGCCCGCCTGCGCCGAGCGCGACGGCAAGGAGATGCCCAAGGCCAAGGCCAAGGCGGCTCTGAAAGCCGCGGCCGGCAAGACGTACTGGCCGGGGTCCGCGCCGCAGCTCAAGGTGCCGAGCCGGCTGGTCCTGGTCACCGCCTGGCACGAGAGCGGCTGGACCTCGAACTACGTGAACTGCGACGGCGGCCGGGGCCTGATGCAGGTGATGCCGGACACCGAGGCGTTCATCAACCAGCGTTTCGAGAAGTCGTACTCGAGCAAGGACTACAAGCAGAACGCGGTGCTCGGCGCCAACTACCTGGCCTGGCTGACCAAGGCGTTCGGGGACTCGTACTTCAAGGGCAAGTACGACCTGAGCACCAAGAAGTGCAAGAGCCACTCCAGCCTGTGCCTGCTCAACATGGTGATCGCGGGCTACAACATGGGCCGCGGGGCGGTCGACGAGGCGTACGCGCGCAAGGAGCTCCCCAACGAGCAGTACGTGGACGTCACCCGTTCGCTGATGAAGTCCTGCTACTGCGACCGCTACTAGCCGACCGGGTCGCCGGGCGCCGCAAGGGTCGAGCTACACTAGTCGGCGGAACCCGAGACTGTGCCCGCCGCTTTGACCCATTCTCGAGCGCGGTAGTAAGGTCTCGGGGTTGTCGTGCGTTGATGATGCTGGCGAGCTCCTGATGTAGGTTCGTGCAGCACACACTAAGGAGCTTTTGCGTAATGCCGCCCAAGAAGAAGACCCATGAGGTAACCCTCGCGCTTGAGGCGGGTAACGCCGCGATGGTCGACCTCGGCAAGATGCTCGGCCCGACCGGCGCCAACATGCGTGCCGTCAAGGTCGAGTACGACGAGGCGACGTCGAAGCAGCGTGGCGAGATCATCCCGGTCGTCGTGTCGGTCTACGAGGACCGCAGCCACACGCTGACCTACAAGACTCCGCCGACGAGCTTCCTGATCCGCAAGGCTCTGGGCATCCAGTCGGGCGCGTCCAACCCGCTGACCCAGACCGTGGGCACGCTCAGCGCCGACCAGATCAAGCAGATCGCCGAGCGCAAGCTCCCCGACCTGAACGCGAACGACGTCGACGCCGCGGTGAAGGTCGTCGCCGGCACCGCGCGCTCGATGGGCGTCAAGGTCGCCGAGTAAGTCTCGTAAGCACGGAAACGGCGCGGGTCCCGATCGGGGCCCGCGCCGTTTTTCATGCCTCTTTGCCGACGACCTCGTCGATGAGGCCGTAGTCGCGCGCCTCGGCCGAGCTGAGCACCCGCCCGGCGGACAGGTCGTCCTCGATCCTGCTGCGGGTCTGGCCGGTCACCGCGACCAGGCGCAGCACGACCTCCTCCAGCTCACGCAGGTGCTGCCCGGCGGCCGCGGCCACCTCGTCGGCGGTGCCGGTGACCCCGGCCGCGCGGGGCTCGGCCAGCTTGAAGCGGGCATGCCGGTACGCGGAGCGGCGCTCGGCGGCGGCCAGCACCGCCAGCACGGCCCCGCCGGCCTCGGAGGTGACCACCGCGTGCACGGGCGCGGCCATGGCGTCCATGACGTCGATGACGGCGTGCGCCGCGTTCAGGTCACCGCCGGAGCTGGCCACGTGCAGCTGGATCGGCTCCGGCCCGGCCGCGTCCAGGGTGAGCAGGGCGGCGGCGATCCCCGAGGCGGCCTGCCCGGTGAGCGGGCCTCGGATCATGACGATGCGCTGGTCGAAGAGGCGTTCCTCGAGCCAGCCGGGGAGGCCGGGCCCGCCGCCCGGCCACTGCTCGGGTGGGGGAGGAGGACTGGAAGGTTGCCATCGCAGATCGGGTGTCACCGGACCTCCGCGCGTCGAGGGGTGTTCCGAGTCTAGGGACGCGCGCACCGGATGGGGGAACGGTTCAGCCGTGGGCGGACGGCGCATTGCCCGCGGCTGCCCGGAGTGCTTGCATGGACACCATGTGACCCGCCGCACACCAGGAGTTGTGATGTCCGAACCGCTGCAGCTGGACCCCGCCACGACGGCACTCGTGCTGATCGAGTATCAGAACGAGTTCGTCTCGGAGGGCGGCGTGCTGCACAACGCCGTCGCGCCGGTGATGGACAAGACCGGGATGCTGGCCAACACGATCGCCCTGGTCGACGCGGCCCGCGCGGCCGGCGTGACGATCATGCACGCGCCGATCACGTTCGCGCCCGGCTACGGCGAGCTGTCGCGGCACCCGTACGGGATCCTCAAGGGAGTCGTGGACGGCAACGCCTTCGTCAAGGGCACCTGGGGCGCGGCGATCGTCGAGGATCTGACCCCGGCCGAGGGCGACATCCTCATCGAGGGCAAACGTGGCCTGGACACGTTCGCCAGCACGAACCTGGACTTCATCCTGCGCTCGCGCGGCATCTCGACGGTGATCCTGGCCGGCTTCCTGACCAACTGCTGCGTGGAGTCCACGATGCGCAGCGCGTACGAGAAAGGCTACCGGGTCATCACCCTGACCGACTGCACGGCGGCGACCTCGGCGGAGGAACACGACAACGCGATCGCGTACGACTACCCGATGTTCTCCCTGCCGCTGGAGTCGGCCAAGGTCACCGCCGCCCTCTGAGCCTCACCAGCCGCGCTCGCGCCACTCGGTCAGGTGGGGGCGTTCCTTGCCCAGGGTCGAATCCTTGCCGTGGCCCGGGTAGAACCACGTGTCGTCGCCCAGGCGGTCGAACAGCTTGGTCTCCACGTCGCCGATCAGGGACGCGAAGTTCTTCTTGTCGCCGCGGGTGTTGCCCACGCCGCCCGGGAACAGGCTGTCGCCGGTCCACAGGTGGGCGATGCCGTCCGGCTCGCGGTAGAGCAGCACGATCGAGCCCGGCGTGTGCCCCACCACGTGGATCACCTCGAGGGTGCAGTCGCCCACCGCGATGGTGTCGCCGTCGCGGACCGTGCGGGTCACCACCGGGATGGCCTCGGCGTCGTCGGCACCGGCGATCGATTCCGCGCCGGTGGCCTTGACCACCTGCTGGAGGGCACCGGTGTGGTCCGGGTGGCGGTGGGTGGTCACGACCGCCGCGAGGCCGGCCGGGCCGACCAGCTCCAGCAGGGTGTCCGCGTCGTTCGCGGCGTCGATCAGCACCTGCGTGCCGTCGGCGCGGCAGGTCAGCAGGTACGCGTTGTTGTCCATCGGGCCCACCGACACCTTGCGGACGGTCAGGCCGGTGAGCTCGCGTACGGCCGGCCGGCCGCCGCGGGTCACGTCTCCGGTGTAGGACATGTCACTTCCACCTCGGGGGCTCGGGCAGTGCGCCGTCCGGCGACACCGTGAGGTCGCTGCCGTCGGCGCGGCCGGCCAGCCACGCCGCGATCGAGCGGGTCGGGCCGCTGATCTCCGGGGCGCCGTCCGGGTTGCCGATGGTCAGCGTGTGCTCGACGCCCTGCGGGCGCAGCACCAGGTCGAGGTCCTGGATGTTGGTGACGATCTCGCGCAGCAGCCGCAGCGCGAACGCGTCCGACCAGTCCTCGGGGGTGTAGCCGCGGCCCAGGTCGACGTGGTGCACCTCCACCTCGCGCAGCCTGGCCCACGGCACCGCGGCCGCGGACGCGCCGGTGGGGGCCAGGAAGAACGTCCACGCCTCGGCCGGCATCGCCGCGGCCGCGTCGGCGAGGCGTTCGTGGGCCTCGCGCAGGTCGGCGATCTGCTCGGCCACCGGCCGGTCGGCGCCGGCGTCGATGCCGTCCGCCCGGGCCGTCGGCGACGCGTAGGCCGGCGTCTCCACGCCGGTGCGGGCCCAGGTCAGCAGGTTGGTGTAGGCGTCGGCGTTGCGGGCCACGTGGGTCAGGACGTGACCGACGGTCCAGCCCGGCAGCGCGGACGGCGCGCTCATCGCGCTGTCGTCCAACCCTTCCGCGGTCCGGATCAGACGCTCGGTGGCCTGGTCAACATCGGTCATCAGCACAAGCGGGTCAACCGTCACGAGACGACCCTAGTTGGTGGCCCGGTAGCGGGCGCCACGGAATTCGCTTTCGTGGCCGTAGCGGCGTCCGTACCGTCGGTGCAGACGCGCCAGACGATCACGGAGGGGGTGGGAATCGTGCTGTTCGTCGTTCGTGCGTTCCGGCTTCGCCCGGAGGCTGCCGCCTGACGCCTGTCGGCGCGGCCTCCCCTTCACCCTAAGGGTTCTCATGTCTGACCTGTCCGCGCTGGGCTGGGACGAGACACTCGCGTCCGCCTATCGACCCTTCGACCGTCCCGACGCCACCGCCGGCCGCGTGCTGCGGGCCGACCGCGGCGTCTGCACCGTTCTCGATCCGTCCGGGGTGACCCGGGCCAGCCTGGCCGGCAGTGTGCTGCTCGGCGCCGCTCACGACCCGGCCAATCTGCCCTGCGCCGGTGACTGGGTGGTGCTGCGGCGCTGGCCCGACCGGCGTACCACCGTCGACTGTGTGCTGCCGCGGCGCACCGCGCTGATCCGCCGTACCTCGGACAAGGACTCCGTCGGCCAGGTCCTGGCGGCCAACATGGATGCCGTCGCGGTCGTCGAGCCGATGCACCCGGCGCCCGACGACGCCCGCCTCGAACGCCTGCTCGCGCTGGCCTGGGAATCCGGCGCGCAGCCGGTCATCGTCCTTTCCAAGAGCGACACCGCGCGGGATCCACAGGCGGTCGCGCGCCAGCTCGCCGAGCTGGCCCCCGGGGTACGCGTCCTGCCGGTCAGCGTGCACCGCGGCACCGGCCTCGAGGCGTTACGCTCCTACGTCGCCCCGGGACGCACCCTGGCGTTGCTGGGCCGCTCCGGCGCGGGCAAGTCGTCGCTGGTCAACGCCCTCGCCGGCACCGACGTGATGGGCATCCAGGAGATCCGGCGCGCCGACGGCAAGGGCCGGCACACCACCGCGTACCGGAATCTGGTCGTCATCCCCGGCGGGGGAGCGGTCCTGGACACGCCCGGCATCCGCGGGGTGGGTCTGCTCGACACCGCCGCGGGTCTCGACCGGGCCTTCGCCGATGTGACGGAGCTGGCCGGGCAGTGCCGCTTCGGTGATTGTGGTCACGACGGCGAGCCGGGTTGCGCGGTCGCGGCGGCGCTGGCCGACGGGACGTTGCTGCCGCGGCGGCTGGAGAGCTGGCGCAAGCTGCACCGGGAGGTCGCCGTCGAGAGCAGCCGGCGGGCCGCGCGGCTGGCCCAGGCCGCGAGCTCGTCACGGCGCAGGCCGCGCCGCTGAGCGCCTCTGGCACAATTCACCGGTGCCCGCGGTGGAAGAGGTCCTGGACGAGCGCGGCCTCCCGGCCGCGGCGGCGCCCCCGCCCGCGCGGCGCCGCCGCCCCGACCTCTGGGCGCTGACCAGCTATCTCGCGCTCGGCGTGCTGGTGCTGATCCAGCTCTGGATCGACCCGGCCGGGCGGGTGCTGTCGCACAACGACGACGACCACGGCTTCTTCGCCTTCGCCATGGCGCACGGCGAGCGGGTCCTCTTCCACGGGGCGAACCCGCTGTTCAGTGACCGGATGAACGTGCCCGGCGGCGTCAACATGATGGCCAACACCTCAGAGCTGGCGCTCAGCGTGCCGATGGCCCCGGTCACGCACTGGCTGGGCGTGGGCGTCTCGGTCGTGCTGCTGCTCACTCTCGGTCTCGCCGGTACGGCCTTCGCCTGGTACTGGGTGCTGTCGCGGCACCTGGTCGAGAGCCGCCGGGCCGCCTGGATCGGTGGCCTGTGGTGCGGGTTCGCGCCGACGATGGTGTCGCACGCCAACGGGCACATCAATTTCGTCTCGCAGTTCGTCGTGCCGTTCATCGTCTGGCAGGTGCTGCGGCTGCGCGAGCCCGGCCGGGCGGTCCGCGGCGGGGTCGTGCTCGGGCTGCTGATCGTGCTGCAGGTCTTCATCAACGAGGAAGTCCTGCTGTTCACGGCGCTCACGCTGGGTGCGTTCGTGATCGCGTACGCGGCGCTGGCGTGGTCCGAGGTGCGCGGCTACTGGCGCCGGTTCCTGGCCGGGTTGGGTGTGGCGGGTATCACCGCGCTGGTGCCGCTGGCGTACCCGCTGTGGTTCCAGTTCACCGGGCCGCAGAGTTACAGCGGGCAGCCGTTCGAGCCGGGCAAGTTCGTCACCGACCTGCTGTCGCTGGGCGCGTACGCGCGGCAGTCGCTGGCCGGCAACGCGGCGATCGCCCGGGAGCTGAGCGTCAGCCCGACGGAGGAGAACACCTTCTTCGGCGTACCGCTGCTGGTGTTGCTCGTCGTCTCGCTGGTGCTGGTGTGGCGCAACCTGGCCGCCCGGGCCGCCGCGATCGCCGGCCTGGTCCTGCTGATCATGTCGATGGGCCCCGAGCTGCGCGTCGGTGGCTACGACACCGGCATCCCGCTGCCGTTCGCGCTGATCGCCCACGTGCCGGTGATCGACCTGGTCAGCGTCACCCGGTTCGCGATGGTGACCACGACGATCATCGGCCTGCTGCTGGCGCTGGCCGCCGACCGGGTGCCCGCGCTGAGCCGGCGCCGGCAGACCGCGTTCTGGGTCGGCCTGGCCCTGGCGATCGTGCCGGTGCTGCCCAAGCCGCTGCCGGTGGTCGCCGCCGACCCGCTGCCGCCGTTCATCGCCCAGCAGATGTGGCATGACTACGTCAGCGACGATCGCACCCTGGTGACCGTGCCGTTGCCCGAAGTCACCACGGGCCGGGCCGGGATGCGGTGGTTCGCGATGTCCGGGCTGGATTACCGGGTCCCGCGGGGCTACTTCATGGGCCCGGCGGACCCGCCGCTGAACAACACCGGCTCCTGGAACGCCGCACCCCGGCGCACCTCCGACCTGTTACGCATCGCGGGGGCGTACGGTCGGATGCCGGTGGTCACGGTCGCCGACCGGATGGCCGCCAAGAACGACCTGAACTACTGGCGGGCCGCGGTGGTGGTGCTCGTGCCGGGCACCCCGCACCACGACCTGCTCGAAACCGTCCTCACCGACCTGCTCGGGAAGGCTCCGCAGCAGGTCGGCGGGGTTCAGCTGTGGGACGTCCGGGACATCGTTCGCCCGTCCGGGTGACGGGAATGCCGGTCCCGTCCACGGCGCTGTAGTTCGCTGGCGGAAAACTTGTCGTACCCCGTGGCTAGGGTGGCGGCGCCCATTGTCTTGACGTTACGGAGTGGCTGGCTGTGGCCGACCGACTGATCATTCGCGGCGCGCGGGAGCACAACCTGCGCGACGTCAACCTCGACCTGCCCCGCGACGCGATGATCGTGTTCACCGGTCTCAGCGGCTCGGGCAAGTCCAGCCTCGCCTTCGACACCATCTTCGCGGAGGGCCAGCGCCGTTACGTGGAGTCGCTGTCGTCGTACGCGCGGCAGTTCCTCGGGCAGATGGACAAGCCCGACGTCGACTTCATCGAGGGCCTGTCCCCGGCCGTGTCCATCGACCAGAAGTCGACCTCACGCAACCCGCGCTCCACCGTCGGCACGATCACCGAGGTGTACGACTACCTGCGGTTGCTCTTCGCCCGTACCGGAATCCCGCACTGCCCGGTCTGCGGTGAGCGGATCAGCAAGCAGTCTCCGCAGCAGATCGTCGACCGGGTCCTGGCGATGCAGGAGGGCACCCGGTTCATGGTGCTCGCGCCGGTGATCCGCGGCCGCAAGGGCGAGTACGTCGACCTCTTCGCCGAGCTGCAGTCCAAGGGCTACGCCCGGGCCCGGGTCGACGGCGTGGTGCACCCGCTGGCCGAGCCGCCGAAGCTCAAGAAGCAGGAGAAGCACACCATCGAGGTGGTCGTCGACCGGCTCTCGGTGAAGGCGAGCAGCAAGCAGCGCCTCACCGACTCGGTCGAGGCGACGCTGGCGCTGTCCGGCGGCATCGTGCTGCTCGACTTCGTCGACCTGCCCGAGGACGACCCGAACCGCGAGCGCCGCTTCTCCGAGCACCTGGCCTGCCCCAACGACCACCCGCTGGCGATCGAGGACCTCGAACCGCGGGTCTTCTCCTTCAACGCGCCCTACGGCGCCTGCCCGGAATGCACCGGCCTGGGCACCAAGAAAGAGGTCGACCCTGAGCTGATCGTGCCGGACGAGGAGCGCACCCTGCGCGAGGGCGCGATCCAGCCCTGGTCCGGCGGCTCCACCATGGAGTATTTCCTGCGGCTGCTGGAGGCCCTGGCCAAGGCTGAGAAGTTCAGCGTCGACACCCCCTGGCGGCAGCTGCCGAGCCGGGCCCAGAAGACGATCCTGTACGGCTCCGAGGACCAGGTCCACGTCCGCTACCGCAACAAGTACGGCCGTGAGCGCTCCTACTACACCGGCTTCGAGGGCGTGGTGCAGTGGATCGAGCGCCGGCACAGCGACACCGAGAGCGACTGGTCCCGCGACAAGTACGAGGGCTACATGCGCGAGGTGCCCTGCCCGACGTGCTCCGGCGCCCGGCTCAAGCCCGAGGTGCTGGCGGTCACGATCGCCGGCAAGAGCATCGCCGAGATCTGCAACCTGTCCGTCGGCGAGTGCGCCGAGCTGCTGGCCACCATCGAGCTGACCGACCGCGAGAAGATGATCGCCGAGCGGGTGCTCAAGGAGATCAACGCCCGGTTGCGCTTCCTGGTCGACGTCGGCCTGGACTACCTGTCGCTGGACCGCGGCGCCGGCACCCTGTCCGGCGGTGAGGCGCAGCGCATCCGGCTGGCCACCCAGATCGGCTCCGGCCTGGTCGGCGTGCTCTACGTGCTGGACGAGCCGTCGATCGGCCTGCACCAGCGGGACAACCACCGGCTCATCGAGACGCTGGTCCGGCTCAAGAAGCTGGGCAACACGCTGATCGTGGTCGAGCACGACGAGGACACCATCCGTACCGCCGACTGGATCGTCGACATCGGCCCCGGCGCCGGTGAGCACGGCGGCAACATCGTGCACAGCGGCTCGGTCAAGGGCCTGCTGGCCAACAAGGAGTCCCCGACGGGGGCGTACCTCTCCGGCCGCAAGAAGATCCCCATGCCGGCCACCCGCCGCCCGCACACGCCGGGCCGGGAGCTGGTCGTGCAGGGCGCCCGCGAGCACAACCTGCGCGACATCACCGTCGGCTTCCCGCTGGGGCAGTTCATCGCGGTCACCGGGGTCAGCGGCTCGGGCAAGTCGACCCTGGTCAACGACATCCTCTACACCGTGCTGGCCAACCAGATCAACGGCGCCCGGATGGTGCCGGGCCGGCACACCCGGGTCTCCGGCCTGGAGCACGTCGACAAGGTCGTGGGCGTGGACCAGTCGCCGATCGGGCGCACCCCGCGCTCCAACCCCGCCACCTACACCGGCGTGTTCGACAACATCCGCAAGCTGTTCGCCGAGACCGTCGAGGCCAAGGTGCGCGGCTACGGTCCCGGCCGGTTCTCGTTCAACGTCAAGGGCGGCCGCTGCGAGAACTGCTCCGGCGACGGCACGATCAAGATCGAGATGAACTTCCTGCCGGACGTCTACGTCCCCTGCGAGGTGTGCAAGGGCGCCCGGTACAACCGGGAGACCCTCGAGGTGCACTACAAGGGCAAGACGATCTCCGAGGTGCTGGAGATGCCGATCGAGGAGGCCGCGACCTTCTTCGAGCCCATCACGTCGATCCACCGCCACCTCAAGACCCTGGTCGACGTCGGCCTGGGCTACGTCCGGCTGGGCCAGCCCGCGCCGACCCTGTCCGGTGGCGAGGCGCAGCGCGTCAAGCTCGCCTCCGAGCTGCAGAAGCGCTCCACCGGCCGGACGGTCTACGTGCTCGACGAGCCGACCACCGGCCTGCACTTCGAGGACATCCGCAAGCTGCTGCTGGTGCTCAACGGCCTGGTCGACAAGGGCAACACGGTCATCACCATCGAGCACAACCTCGACGTGATCAAGAACGCCGACTGGCTGATCGACATGGGCCCCGAGGGCGGCAACAAGGGCGGTCTGGTGCTGGCCACCGGCACCCCCGAGGAACTGGCCGACGTGCCCGACAGCCACACCGGGCAGTTCCTGCGCCCGATGCTCGGCCTCACCGGTGAGCCGGCCGGTGCGGCCGCCGCGCTGGCCCGCGCGGCCAAGGCCAACGGCGCCCCGAAGGCCGTGACCAAGCCCCGGGCCACCCGCTCCCGGGCCAAGGCCGCCGTCTGATCCACAGGTAACACACAGCTACGCCGTCCGCCCGCCCCGCTACCTGGGGCGGGCGCTGCGGCGTGCCCGAAACCACCGCGAAATACGGCATCCAGGCCGATATTTTTCCACCCGGCCCATGAACCACAACGCGGATGGCAGCGTATGTACAAGCAACGCCGCGTGACGCAAGCACGCGGATCAGGGGTACGGGAAGGGTTCGGAACAGATGACTGACGTGCAGACGAGGCCCGACGCCGAGATCACCGCCGTCCGGCCGGCCTGCGGGGGAGCGGGCTCGTCGCGCCGTGTCGTGCTGGCCGGAGCCACCGCGCTCGGCGCCGGCTGCCTGCTGGCCGCCTGTGGCACCGACACCGGCGGTGCCGGCAGCAACGGCTCCAGCGGCGGCGACTTCAGCAACAACCCCGCGCCGGCCGGCAGCAAGGGCGCCGACACCGGCTCGACCTCCGGCGGCGACTCGGGCGGCTCCGGTGGCGCGGCGCTCGCGCTGGTCGCGGACATCCCCGAGGGCGGCGGCATCATCAAGGGCGACTACGTCATCACCCAGCCCGCCTCGGGCACCTTCAAGGCGTTCAGCAAGGTCTGCACCCACCAGGGCTGCGACGTGAGCAAGGTCGACGGTGGCGTGATCACCTGCCCGTGCCACAACAGCACCTTCTCCATCGAGGACGGCGCGCCGACCGGCGGCCCGGCCAAGAAGCCGCTGCCCGAGACCAAGGTCAAGGTGGACGGCGACAACATCGTCGCGGCCTGAGGGCCGCGACCCGATAACTGGGGCCGGCGTGATCCTGCCGACACCGCCGGCCCCGACACACTCCGGCCGGAGGCCCGACGCCGTGGCGGCGGCAACGGGCCTCCGGTCGGATAATCATGTCAGGGGTCCGCACTAGTGTTGAGTCGTGCCTGACCCGTCCAGCTACCGGCCGGCGCCCGGGACCATTCCGGACGCCCCCGGTGTCTACCGCTTCCGTGACCCCACCGGCCGCGTCATCTACGTGGGCAAGGCGAAGAGCCTGCGCAGCCGGCTGAATTCGTACTTCGCCGACACGTTCAGCCTGCACGCGCGCACCCAGCAGATGGTCACCACCGCGGCCGCCGTCGACTGGGTCACCGTCAGCAGCGAGGTCGAGGCGCTGCAGCTGGAGTTCTCCTGGATCAAGGAGTTCGACCCGCGCTTCAACGTGAAATACCGCGACGACAAGTCGTACCCGTTCCTCGCCGTCACGCTCAACGAGGAATACCCCCGCCTGCAGGTCATGCGCGGCGCCAAACGCAAGGGCGTGCGCTACTTCGGGCCGTATTCGCACGCCTGGGCCATCCGCGAGACCCTCGACCTGCTGCTGCGCGTCTTCCCGGCCCGCACCTGCTCCACCGGCGTCTTCAAGCGCGCCGGCCAGATCGGCCGCCCCTGCCTGCTGGGCTACATCGGCAAATGCTCGGCCCCCTGCGTCGGCACCGTCTCCGCCGCCGAGCACCGGGCGATCGTCGACGACTTCTGCGACTTCATGGCCGGGCGCACCGACACGTTCGTCAAGCGCCTCGAACGCGACATGATGCGGATGTCCGAGCAGCTCGAGTTCGAGAAGGCGGCCCGGCTCCGCGACGACATCGCCGCCCTGCGCAAGGCCATGGAGAAGCAGACCGTCGTGCTCGGCGACGGCACCGACGCCGACGTCGTCGCCTTCGCCGAGGACCCGCTCGAAGCGGCGGTGCAGGTCTTCCACGTCCGCGACGGCCGCGTCCGCGGCCAGCGCGGCTGGGTCGTGGAAAAGGTCGAGGACCTGAGCACGGGAGACCTCGTGCACCACTTCTGCACCCAGGTGTACGGCGACGAGCACGGCGAGAACGACGTCCCCCGGGAGCTGCTCGTCCCCGCCCTGCCGCCGGACGCCGAAGCGCTGGAGAAGTGGCTCACCGAGCACCGCGGCAGCCGGGTCAGCCTGCGCGTGCCCCAGCGCGGCGACAAGCGTTCCCTGCTGGAGACGGTGGCCCGCAACGCCGGCGAGTCCCTGGCCCGGCACAAGCTGCGCCGAGCCGGCGACCTGACCACCCGCAGCAAGGCCCTCGACGAGATCGCCGAGGCGCTGGGCATGGAAACGGCGCCGCTGCGCATCGAATGCTTCGACGTGTCCCAGATCCAGGGCACGGACGTGGTGGCCAGCATGGTGGTCTTCGAGGACGGTCTGGCCCGCAAGAGTGAATACCGGCGCTTCGCGGTCCGCGGAAATCCCGACGGCTCAGGCACCGACGACCTGGCGGCGATGAGCGAGGTGATGCGGCGGCGGTTCGCCCGCTACCGTGCCGAGGCCTCGCCGGGCGGCTCCGCCCCACCGTCCGACGCCCTGACCGACGCCCTGACCGCCGGCCCAGCCGATGTCCTGGCCGGTGGTCCGGCTGATGTCCTGACCGGTGGTCCGGCTGATGGTTCGGCCGATCGCCTGGGTGGTCCGGCTGACCGCCTGGCCGGTGGTCCGGCCGATGCCGTTGCGGCGGCTGACGGCTCTGAGCCGGTGACCAGCGAGCTGCCCGGCATCGACCCGCTGACCGGGCGGCCGCGCCGCTTCGCCTACCCGCCCAACCTGGTCGTGGTCGACGGTGGTCAGCCGCAGGTCAACGCCGTGGCCGCGGTTCTGTCCGACCTGGGCATCACCGACGTGGCGCTGTGCGGCCTGGCCAAGCGGCTGGAGGAGGTGTGGCTGCCGGGCGAGGACTTCCCGGTGATCCTGCCCCGCACCTCCGAGGCCCTGTATCTGCTCCAGCGGGTGCGCGACGAGGCCCACCGCTTCGCCATCGCGTTCCACCGGCAGCGGCGCTCCAAGCGCATGACGGCTTCCGCGCTCGACAACATTCCCGGGCTGGGGGAGACGCGGCGCAAGGCGCTGCTGCGACACTTCGGCTCGCTGAAGCGGCTGGGACAGGCGACACCGGAGGAGATCACCGAGGTGCCGGGCATCGGCCGCCGGACAGCGGAGGCGGTTCTGGCGGCCCTGGCCGACACCACGAAGGCGGCCGACACCGCACCGGACCCGGCCACACCGGCGACAGGCGGTGCGGGCAGAACGAAGGCGGGAGCCAACCGCAACAGGGCTGCGCGGCCGTTCATCCCGACCCCCGACACCGTGGACCTGGGCGACCCGCCCGCTGCTGAGCCGGGGCCGGAGGAGCCGTCCGTGGCCGCGCTGGAACGGCCTTGACGCGACCATTCCGCTGACGCCCCGGGTGGTGGCGGAATACGGGCGGTGGGGACGCCGTTCACCGGGTGGGTCGATCGGGGTGGCTTGCGGGACCCTTCGGGCACCGGATCGGGTAAAGGACACCACGTCCGGCGGTACCGGGTCGACGCTTCGGCCTAGGATGCAGTGTCCGCCCGGAGGGGGCGCAGGCGCAGTGCGGTTCAGGAGGAGTGCGTGACCGAGTCGATGCCGGAGTTCGTTCCGGAGCTGACGCCCGACGAGGCCGGAACCGACCTCGTGGTGGTGACCGGGGTGTCCGGTGGTGGCCGCAGCACGGTCGCCCGCGCCCTGGAGAACGTCGGCTTCTACGTCGTCGACAACCTGCCGCAGGCGCTCATGCTCGACATGGCCCAGCTCGCGTTCGAGGCCGGCGGGGCTGCCCGGCGTACGGCAATGGTCCTCGACGTCCGCAGCCGGGCCTTCTCCACCGACCTGGCCGGCGCGGTCCGCGCGCTCAAGGAGCGCGGCTTCTCGCCGCGCGTCGTGTTCGTCGACGCCGACGACGAGGTGCTGATCCGGCGCTTCGAGTCCGTCCGGCGCTCGCACCCGCTGCAGGGCGACGGCCGTCTCGCCGACGGCATCGCCGCCGAGCGCAAGCTGCTCGAAGAGGCGCGCGAGCAGTCCGACGTGATCATCGACACCAGCCACCTGAACGTGAACCAGCTCCGGCGCCGCGTCGAGGAGCTCTTCGGCGGCGAGGACGCCCGGCGGCTGCGCATCACCGTGCTCTCGTTCGGCTTCAAATACGGCCTGCCGCCCGACGCCGACTACGTGATGGACGCGCGCTTCCTGCCGAACCCGTTCTGGGTGCCGGAGCTGCGCGAGCACACCGGTCTGGAAGAGGGCGTCAGCAGCTACGTACTCGGCCAGGAAGGCGCCCACGACTTCGTCGGCACGTACGCGGGCCTGATCGCCGCGACGGCGCCCGGCTTCGAGCGGGAGGGCAAGCGCTACCTGACGGTGGCGGTCGGCTGCACCGGCGGCAAGCACCGCAGCGTCGCGATCGCCGAGGAGCTCACGGCGCAGCTGCGCGACATCCGCCTGTCCGCCCATTCCTCGCACCGCGACCTGGGGCGGGAGTGACGGCGGCGCAGCCGGCGGGGCCGGGCAGCAGCCCGGCAGAGCAACGCGGTGTGACCGCCGGTTCCAGCGACGACAGCACGCGGCGCCGCATCAAGGTCGTGGCGTTCGGCGGCGGGCACGGGCTCGCCGCGTCCCTGCGCGGGCTGCGGAACTGTGCGCCCGAGCTGGACCTCGACATCACCGCCGTGGTGACGGTCGGTGACAACGGCGGGTCGAGCGGGCGGCTGCGGGCGGAACGGGATGCGCAGCTGCCGCCGGGCGACCTGCGGATGGCGCTCGCGGCGCTGGCCGGTGACGATCCCGGCCATCAGCGCACGGTGGCGCTCATGCAGCACCGGTTCGCGCTCGTCGGCAAGCCCGACCGCCGCGGCTCCGACTCCGACCTCGTGGCCGGCGGCTCGACAGCCGGAAGCAACGGGCGAGCCGGAAGCAGCGGGGAAGCCGGAAGCAGCGGGGGAGCCGCAAGCAGCGGGGGAGCCGCAAGCAGCGGGGAAACCGGGAACGGCTCGGATGCTGGGCTCGGCTCGAAAGCCGGGACCGGCTCCGGCGGCGGGATGGGCGCGGGCTCTGATCCCGGCGTCGGCGTCGGCGTCAGCGTGGAAGCGGGTGACAAAGCCGGCTGGGGCAGCGTCGACCGCCGGATCGCCTCTGTGGGCGGCAAGCACGATCCGCTCGCCGGGCACGCCGTCGGCAATCTGCTGCTGCTCGGCCTGCTCGAGCTGCTCGGCGACCCCGTCGCGGCCCTCGAGCACGCCGGCGCCATGGTCGGCGCCCGCGGCCGGGTCCTGCCCATGGCCTCGCACGCCGTCGGGATCGAGGCCGAGGTGCGCGGCGGTGACCCTGACCGGCCCGACGAAGTTGTCACCGTTCGCGGGCAGCATGCCGTCGCCGTCGCCACCGGGCACATCGAGGCGCTGCGGATCGTGCCGTCCTCCCCGCCGGCCTGTCCGCCCGCCCTGGCCGCCATCGCCGAGGCCGACTGGCTGATCTTCGGACCCGGCAGCTGGTACACGAGTGTGCTGCCGCATCTGCTCGTGCCTGAGCTGGCCGAGGCCATCGTCGCCAGTCCGGCCCGGCGGCTGGTCACGCTCAACCTCGGCGCCGACAACGAGACCTCCGGGCTCTCCGTGGCCGACCATCTGGCCGCCCTGCACTGGTATCTGCCGCAGCTGCGCGTGGACACCGTGCTGGCCGACGCGAAGTGGGTCGGCGAGCCCGATCCGGTGCACCGGGCCGCCCAGGCCCTGGGTGCACGCCTGGTACTGGCCCCGCTGGCCGTTGCGGACGGCAGTCCCAAGCATGATCCTGAGTCGTTGGGCACAGCACTGGTGCCAGTCCTCGGCTCCGATCGTTAAGCAACTGGCGTACCGCGAAACAAGCATGAGGTGACTTCGAAGATGGCGATGACGGCAGCGGTCAAGGACGAGCTGAGCCGGGTCGACGTACCCAAGCCGTGCTGCCGCCGTGCGGAGATGGCCGCCCTGCTGCGCTTCGCCGGTGGGCTGCACATCGTGTCCGGGCGGGTGGTCGTCGAGGCTGAACTCGACACCGGCGCGGTGGCCCGGCGGCTGCGGCGCGAGATCGCCGAGGTGTACGGCTACCCGAGCGAGGTGCACGTCCTCGCCTCCGGCGGCCTGCGCAAGGGCAGCCACTACATCGTGCGGATCGTCAAGGACGGCGAGGCGCTGGCCCGGCAGACCGGTCTGCTGGACGTCCGCGGCCGGCCCGTGCGGGGCTTGCCGCCGCATGTCGTCTCGGCCAATGTCTGCTGCGCTGTCGCGGCGTGGCGGGGCGCGTTCATGGCGCACGGCTCGCTGACCGAGCCCGGCCGCTCCAGCGCGCTGGAGATCACCTGCCCGGGCCCGGAGGCCGCGCTGGCGCTGCGCGGCGCCGCGCGCCGCATCGGCATCACCGCCAAGGAGCGCGAGGTGCGCGGCGTCGACCGCGTGGTGATCAAGGACGGCGACGCGATCGCGGCGCTGCTCACCCGCATCGGGGCGCACTCGAGCGTGCTGGCCTGGGAAGAGCGACGGGTACGCCGGGAAGTCCGCGCGACCGCGAACCGCCTGGCCAACTTCGACGACGCCAATCTGCGCCGCTCGGCCCGCGCGGCCGTGGCGGCAGCGGCGCGGGTGACCCGGGCGCTGGAGATCCTCGCCGACGAGGCGCCCAACCACCTGACCTCGGCCGGCCGGCTGCGGCTGGAGCACCGGCAGGCCTCCCTGGAAGAACTGGGCGCGCTGGCCGATCCACCACTGACGAAGGACGCGATCGCCGGCCGTATAAGGCGTCTGCTCGCCCTCGCCGACAAGCGCGCCCGCGACCTGGGCATCCCCGACACCGAAGCCGCCGTAACCCCAGAAATGATGGCCTGCTGACCCACCACCACCCCTGACGGCGCCCCGGCACTGCGCCTGACCGGGGCTTGGCGCCGCGCGTGACCGGGGGCCTGGCGCCGCGCGTGACCGGGGGCTTGGCGCTGCGCGTGACCGGGGGCTTGGCGCTGCGCGTGACCGGGGGCTTGGCGCTGCGCGTGACCGGGGGCTTGGCGCTGCGCGTGACCGGGGGCCTGGCGTGCCGGCCCGGCCGCGGGTCTCGACCAGCCCGGCCTGCTCCAGCTCGCGCGCTGCGCGTGACCGGGACCCGCCACCGAGCGTAACCGGCGCGGTCTATTCGCATGACCACCCACCGGCCTCGGCCTGCCCGACAGAATCCCCTGGCGTCACCCCAGGCGCGGCAGCCAGACCGCAAACCGCAAGGGGATCACCGCTTGCACCGTGCACTCAGCTGCGAGCGACCAAGAACCTCCCCGCAAGTGACTCGCATGCAAGGTTGGGGGCCGGGGGTGCCCAAGCAGGCATAAAAACGCTCCACCAGCCAGCTTGGGCACCCCCGGCCCCCAACCGTCAACCGCAACCAACCCGCCCACCCGGGCCGCAACCAACCCGCCCACCCGGGCCGCGCAACCAACCCGCCCACCCGGGCCGCAACCGACCCGCCCACCCGGGCCGCAACCGACCCGCCCACCCGGGCCGCAACCGACCCGCCCACCCGGGCCGCAACCGACCCGCCCACCCGGACCGCAACCGACCGCCAACCCCGGCAGAGCCCAACGGCCCGGACCACCCACCCGGGCGGCCAAGCGGACGGCGCCCAGCCAGGTTTGCGGTTGTCGATGGCTGTGCGCGTACCGGAAACGTTTGCGCACCTGAGGTCACGATCAGGTCGCGCCCCCGGTCCAGGGGCGAAAGGGTTCTCGGATAGGGTGAGCTCGACGGCGACGGTGCCGGCAAGCATGGCCGCCCGCGCCGGGCGCCGCCGGCAGCGCCAGCTCCGACCTGGCCGCGGCGGACTCGACCTTCGAGGCGCGGTGGCCAGATGAAGCAACTGCCGGCCCTCGATCAGGTCGGCACGCAGACCTCCGCCGGTCCTAGATCCCGGCGGACCGAAACGAGGAGATCCACCTGTGACCATCCGGGTTGGCATCAACGGCTTCGGCCGTATCGGCCGCAACTTCTTCCGGGCGGTTTCCGCCTCCGGCGCGGACATCGAGATCGTCGGTGTCAACGACCTGACCGACAACGCGACGCTCGCCCACCTGCTCAAGTACGACAGCATCCTGGGCCGCCTGCCGCACGAGGTGAAGGCCACCGCCGACGAGATCACCGTCGCCGGCAAGACCTTCAAGGCGTTCGCCGAGCGTGACCCGGCGAACCTGCACTGGGGTGACCTGGGTGCCGACGTCGTCATCGAGTCGACCGGCTTCTTCACCGACGCCACCAAGGCCAAGGCGCACGTCGACAACGGCGCCAAGAAGGTCATCATCTCGGCGCCGGCCAAGAACGAGGACATCACGATCGTGATGGGCGTCAACGACAACCTGTACGACGCCGCCAAGCACACGATCATCTCGAACGCGTCGTGCACCACCAACTGCCTCGCGCCGATGGCCAAGGTGCTCAACGACACGATCGGCATCGAGCGTGGCCTGATGACCACGATCCACGCCTACACGCAGGACCAGAACCTGCAGGACGGCCCGCACAAGGACCTGCGCCGCGCCCGCGCCGCCGCCCTCAACGTGGTGCCGACCTCCACCGGTGCGGCCAAGGCCGTCAGCCTGGTGCTGCCGGAGCTCAAGGGCAAGCTCGACGGCTTCGCGATGCGCGTGCCGATCCCGACCGGCTCGGCCACCGACCTGACCTTCCAGGCCGGCAAGGAGACCTCCGTCGACGAGGTCAACGCCGCCATCAAGGCCGCCGCGGACGGCCCGCTCAAGGGCATCCTGGTCTACACCGAGGACCAGATCGTCTCCTCGGACATCGTCACCGACCCGGCCTCCTGCATCTTCGACGCCGGCCTCACCAAGGTCATCGGCAACCAGGTCAAGGTCGTCGGCTGGTACGACAATGAGTGGGGCTACTCGAACCGCCTCGTCGACCTGGTCAAGCTGGTCGGCTGAGCAAGTTGAAGACTCTCGACGACCTGCTCGGCGAGGGTGTCTCGGGTCGGCGCGTGCTCGTGCGCGCCGACCTGAACGTCCCGTTCGACAAGGCTGACCCAAGCCGGATCAGTGACGACGGCCGCATCCGCGCGGTGCTGCCGACCCTGATCACTCTGCGTGACGCGGGTGCCCGCGTGATCGTGTGCTCGCACCTCGGCCGCCCCAAGGGCGCGCCGGACCCGAAGTACACGCTCGCCCCGGTCGCCACCCGCCTCGGTGAGCTGCTCGGCAACCCGGTCGTCTTCGCCGAGGACACCGTGGGCCCGTCCGCCAAGGCGGCCGCCGACGCGCTGCTCGACGGCCAGGTGCTGCTGCTGGAGAACCTGCGCTTCAACGCCGGCGAGACCAGCAAGGACGACGCCGAGCGCGGCGCGTTCGCGGACGAGCTGGCCGGGCTGGCGGAGTTCTACGTCGACGACGCGTTCGGCGCGGTGCACCGCAAGCACGCCTCGGTCTACGACGTCGCGGCCCGGCTCCCGCACTACGCCGGCGGCCTGGTCCTCACCGAGGTCGAGGTCCTGCGCAAGGTGACCGAGACCCCGGAGCAGCCGTACGTGGTGGTGCTCGGCGGCTCGAAGGTCTCCGACAAGCTCGCCGTCATCCAGGCGCTGCTGCCGAAGGTCGACAAGCTGCTCGTCGGCGGCGGCATGTGCTTCACCTTCCTCAAGGCCCAGGGCCACGAGGTCGGCAAGTCGCTGCTCGAGGCCGAGATGATCGACACCTGCGCCGACCTGCTCGCGCAGGCCCAGGGCCGGATCGTGCTGCCGGTGGATGTCGTCGCGGCCACGGCCTTCGACGCCAACGCTGAGCACGACGTGGTCGCCGCCGACGCGATCCCGGCCGACCGGCTCGGGCTCGACATCGGCCCGGCGTCGGTGGCGCTGTTCGCCGAGGCCATCGGTTCGGCCAAGACGGTCTTCTGGAACGGCCCGATGGGCGTCTTCGAGCTGGCGCCGTTCGCGGCCGGCACCCGGGGCGTCGCCGAGGCCATCACCAAGATCGACGGCTTCTCGGTGGTCGGCGGCGGCGACTCGGCCGCGGCCGTACGCACCCTGGGCATCGACGAGTCCGGCTTCGGGCACATCTCCACCGGTGGCGGCGCGTCGCTGGAATACCTCGAGGGCAAGTCCCTGCCCGGCGTCTCGGCACTGGAGTCCTGATGGCTGACGTGACCCGCCGGCCGATCATGGCCGGCAACTGGAAGATGAACCTCAACCACTTCGAGGCCATCCTCCTGGTGCAGAAGCTCGCCGCGAGCCTCACCGAGCAGCAGCTGACCGACGTCGAGGCAGTTGTGCTGCCGCCGTACACCGACCTGCGCAGCGTGCAGACGGCGATCGACGGCGACAAGGTGCCGATCCGTTACGGCGCGCAGGACCTGTCCCCGCACAAGGGTGGCGCGTACACCGGGGACATCTCCGGGGCGATGCTGGCCAAGCTGGGCTGCACCTACGTGGTGATCGGGCACTCCGAGCGCCGCGAGTACCACAACGAGGACGACGCGCTGGTCAACGCCAAGGTGAAGGCGGCCCTGGCCAACGACCTGACGCCGATCCTGTGCGTGGGTGAGGGCCTGGAGATCCGCGAGGCCGGCAGCCACGTGCCGCACTGCTGCTCGCAGCTCGACGGCGCGCTCGACGGGCTCAAGGCCGAGCAGGTCAAGAGCATCGTGATCGCGTACGAGCCGGTGTGGGCGATCGGCACCGGCAAGACCGCCACGCCCGACGACGCGCAGGAGGTGTGCGGCGCCATCCGGGCGCGGCTCGCCGAGAAGTACGGCGCGGAGACGGCGGACGCGGTGCGCATCCAGTACGGCGGCTCGGTGAAGGCGGCCAACATCGCCGCGATCATGGGGCAGCCCGACGTGGACGGCGCCCTGATCGGCGGCGCGAGCCTCGACGCGGAGGAGTTCGCGTCGATCGTCCGGTTCCGCGAGCACGTCCAGCGCTGAGTTGTAGGCCCGGCCGCCGCCGTGCGGTGGCCGGGGACCCGCTATTGTTGTGGCGCTGCTGTGCCCTTCGAGAGGAATGACCCGACCATGCCGATCGCGTTCGCGTACACGTTGATCGTGTTGCTGCTCATCTCCAGCATCCTGCTGACCCTGCTCGTCCTGCTGCACCGCGGCAAGGGCGGCGGCATGTCCAGCATGTTCGGTGGCGGCGTCACTTCCAGCCTCGCCGGCTCCTCGGTCGCGGAGAAGAACCTGGACCGCTACACGGTGCTCGTGGGCGTCATCTGGTTCGCCTGCATCGTCGGACTGGGCCTCTGGCTCAAGGTCGCGCAGGCGGGCTGAAACAGATAGTTAACGTCCGCTTTCCAAGCGTTCGTTATCAGGTCTTCCTCCAGATGCTCCGCGAGTCGTAGACTCTGCCGCGCGGTCCGGTCCGTCCGGGCCGCGCGGTTGTTTTCCACCGCTTTTATACCGCCGCTTTCCCCGGCGATGAAACGCCCTCGAGACAGGAGTGACTTCCGTGTCCAGTGGCAGTGCGATCCGCGGCAGTCGTGTCGGCTCCAGCCCGATGCGCCCTGACGAGCGCAGTGAGCCCGCCCCGCGGCGGGAGGTGACGTACTGGTGCGCCGCCGGACACCCCGTGGAGGTCCGCTTCGCGGCCGATGTGGTGCCCCCGGAGACGTGGGACTGCACCCGGTGCGGCCAGCCCGGCGGTCTCGACCGGGAGAAGCCTCCCGGCCGGATGCGCAGCGAGCCCTACAAGTCGCACCTGGCCTACGTCAAGGAGCGGCGCTCCGACGAGGACGGTGCGGCCATCCTGGCCGAGGCGCTGGCCAAGGTCCGGCAGCGCCGCGGCCGCAGCGAGTAGGACGCGTCACTCGGTCGTGTCCCGGCCGAGATAGGTGACGGTGGCCGCGCCGGGCACCGGGATCTCGACGAAGCCCAGCCGTTCGTAGAAGGCCCGGGCGCTGACGTTGGTCACCGCCATGCCCAGATGCACCCGGGGCACTCCAGCGGCGCGCAGGCCGGCCAGGAAGGCGCTGATCAGGCCGCGGCCCCAGCCCTGGCCCTGCCACTGCGGCAGCAGGTCGATGTGCAGGTGCGCGGGGTAGCCGGCCAGCTCGGGCACGATCATGCGCTCCGGGTGCTCGTGCAGCCACAGCATGCTGTCCTCACGGGTCACCGGGGGCTCGGCCGGGTGCGGGTACCGGCCGGCGGTGGCGGGCAGCCACTCGTCGCGGTAACGCTGCGCGAAACGGGCCGTGTCGGCGGTGCCGAGCACGTAGCCCACGGCTGCGCCGGTGCCGTCGTCGAGGACATACGCGTGTTCCGGCTCGAGCGTCACGTACGGCGCCGCGAAGATGTCGCCCATCAGGCGGTCGGACGAGTACTGACCCCGGGCGTCACCCCCGGCATCGGCGGTACGCACGCAGATGTCGTAGACGGCGTCGAGGTCGGCGGGACGGTACGCGCGGATCAAGGGCTGCACAGCCGCGAGTCTAGGTAACGGCAACCTGTGACGGGCGTCACCATGGCAGCGCCAACCTCCTGGGGCGCCGCGCGTCTACTCCTGCGAAGGATCACCCCCGACCGCACAGGAGTTCCGTGATGCGCCTGACCCGCCGTACCGCCTCGATCGCCACCGCCGCGACTGTCGTCGTCCTGGCCGGCGTGGTGACCGCCACCAGGGCCTTCGCGGACGAGGCCCCGGCGCCGGCGCCGGCGGTGACAAGCCCGGCCCCCGCCGTTTCGCCGGCCGAGCCGCCCGCCGCGTCGCCGGCCGAGTCACCCGCGCCCACCTCCAGCACCGCTCCGGACGAGACGGCCGCCCCGGCGGAGCCCCCGGCCGCGAGCCCGGTACCGGTGGAGGAGTCGCCGGAGCCGTCCGCCACGGCCGCGCCGGCTCCCTCGCCGACGCGCGTCGGCGGCAAGCCCCCCGTCTCCACGGTGCCGTCGCCGACGCGGGCCGGCGACAAGCCGGGCGCCACCCCGGTACCCTCGCCCACCCGGACCCGGCGCTGACCCACAGGACTGCCATGACCTTCGTCGTAGCGCTGCCGGCGCTCGTACCGCGCTGGCTGCGCTCGATGCTGTCCGGACGATCGGCGGCGGTGCGCGGCGAGGGCGCGGACGGGCCCCCGGCGATCAACGAGCTCTACCACGCCCGCCGGCTCAGCCTGGTGCGGCTGGCGGTGCTCATGGTCGACGACCTGCCCACCGCGGAGGACATCGTGCAGGACGTCTTCGCCGCCCTGTACCGGCGGCACGGGGCTGACCTGCGTACCGTGGCCGACCCGCACGCGTACCTCACGACCGGGGTCATGAACGCCGCGCGGTCGGCGCTGCGGCGCCGGCGCACCGCCCGCGCCTACGTCCCGCCGCGGCCGGGCCTCGCGCCGGCCGCCGAGGACGAGGTGCTGCTCGGCCAGGGCGACCGGGAGGTGCTGGCCGCGCTGGCCCGGCTCACCGTGCGGCAACGCCAGGTCGTGGTGCTGCGGTACTGGTCAGAGCTGTCCGAGCAGGAGATCGCCGAGGTGCTGCGGGTGTCCCGCGGCACGGTCAAGTCGACCGCGAGCCGCGCGCTGGGCATCCTGCGCGGCCTGCTGGGGGAGTACCGATGAGCACGGACCTGGAGGATCGGGTGCGCCGGGCATTGTCCGCGCGGGCCGGTCAGATCACCCCCGGCAGCCTGCAGCCGGCCGTGCCGCCGACCGCGGCGGCGCCGGCCCGCCGGTCGTGGCGGCCCCGGTGGCGCTCGCTGCTGGTGGTCGCGGCCGTCGTGGTGGCGGTGGTCTTCTCGGTACGGCGGCCCGCCGGTGATCCGCCGCTGCCGGTCCCGAACGCCCCGGCTGCCACGGTGCCCTCGCCGTCGTTCGCGCCGTCGCCCTCACCCAGCCCGACGTCGGTCTCCGAACCGGTCCCGTCGACCGTCGGCATCAGCGACTCGCCCCCGCCGCTGTCGGCCACGTCGGTGCCGAGCGCCTCTCCGAAGCGCGCCGGGCCCGACACCAAGCCCCTGCCACCCGCCCGGACGCCCTGACCGGCTCAGCCGTGCCGACCCGCGTGGCCGTGCCGACCCGCTCGGCCTGACCCGTGCTGTGCGGACCGGTCAGCGCAGGCTGCGGGCCTTCGGGGGTACGTTGGCCGCCGCGGCCCGGTCCAGCAGCCACAGCGTCTTGTCAGTGCCCACCGCGCCCGCCGCCGGCAGCTGCTTGGGCCCGGCACCCTCGATCGCCATGCCGACCGGGGCCGCCTTGTCCTTGCCCGCGGCGATCAGCCAGACCTCCTCGGCCGTCTGGATCGTGGGCATGGTCAGCGAGATCCGGGTCGGCGGCGGCTTCGGGCTGTTGTGCACCGCCGCGACCGTGCCGGTCTCGTAACCGCCCGGGTGCTCCGGGAAGATCGACGCCACGTGCCCGTCCTCGCCGACGCCGAGCATCAGCACGTCGAAGTGCGGCAGCTCCGAGCTGCCCGGCTTGGCCGCCGCAGCCAGCTCGCGGGCGTAGCGGGCGGCGGCCGCCTTGGCGTCGTCGCCGTCCGGGCCGTCGGACGGCGGCATGGCGTGCACGCGGGCGGGGTCCAGCGGCAGCGCGTCCAGCAGCGCCTCGCGGGCCTGGGTCTCGTTGCGGTCCTGGTCACCGGCGGGCAGGAAGCGCTCGTCGCCCCACCACAGGTCGACCCGGGACCAGTCGACCGCGTCCGAGGCCGGCAGCTCCTTGACCGAGCGCAGCACCTTGGCCGCCACCCGGCCGCCGGTCAGCACGACGCTGGCCCAGCCGCGCTCGGCCTGCGCGTCGATGATCTTGATGACCAGCCGCGCCGCCACCGTCGACGCCAGGATGTCGGCGTCGGGAACCACCACCACAACGGTCTCGCTCATGAAGCCCCTCGTCACCGGAGAAAGGGGCCACCCGCCGAGTCGGCGAGCGGCCCCCACGATCTTAGAGCGTCAGGCGGCTGAGCCACCCGGGCCCGCGAAGGCGCCGGCCTCGTCGCCCGCCTGGGCCGCCTGCATCGGGTCCTTCCACACGTGTACGCGCATCGCCGGCTTGCTGTCCAGCCCCGCGACACCGGCCATGGCCCCCAGCGCCTCGCCGTAGATCTGGTCGGCGTCCAGCCGGCGCAGCTCCTCGGCGAGCTCGTCACCGACGGGTCGCTTCGGCAGCGGCATGTACCGGTCTTCCTGGCCGGTGCGGCTGAACAGAGCCGTGCCCTCGTCGCGGGTGACCCGGACGCAGTCACCGTTGGCGCACTGGAGCTCCACCGAGTGCATCCGCGGCGAACGGTCGGTGTGCTCCCACACCGGGTCGATCCCCAGCCGCGACTTCAGCCAGCCCTGCATCAGCGCGGCGGTCGGGTCGTTGAGCGGCGCCACGATCGTCGCGCCGGTGACCCGCTCGTCGGTGGTGTCGAACGCGCCGGCCACCAGGGTGCGCCAGAGGGTGATCCGGGTCCAGGTGAGGTCGGTGTCGCCGGGGGCGTAGTCCTTCGCCCGTTGGCGCAGCGCGGCCACCGGGTCCGGCGCGAGCTTGCAGTCGGTGATGCGCCGGTCGGCCACCACGCCCAGGAAGTCGTTGGCGATGACGTCCGGCGGCTCGCTGTGCCACCAGGTCACCACGGGCACGTCCGGGGCGAGCAGCGGCATGACGACCGACTCGGCGTGCAGGGCCAGGCGGCCGTACATGCGCATCACGACGGCCTCGGCCGGGCCCAGCCGGCCGCCCACCACGATCTCCGCGTCCAGCCGGCTGCGGCCCTCGAGGTCCGAGCGGACGACGATGAGCAGGCGGCAGGGGTGCGCGGACGCCGCGATGGTCGCGGCCGCCTCGGCCTCGCGGACCTTCTTCTCCTCCACGACGGCGACCAGCGTCAGGGCGAGGCCGCTGGCCACACCACCCGCACTGCGCCGCTCGGCAGCCAGAGCCTTGACGACCTCGTTACCGGTCGTGTCCCACAGCCCGATCATGCTCGCCTCCACGCACGGCCCTCGCGGGCCAACATCTCGTCGGACGCCCGCGGGCCCCACTCGCCGGAGCGGTACGGCTCCGGCTTGGTCCCGGCCCAGGCGGCCTCCAGCGGGTCGACGACCTGCCAGCTCTGCTCGATCTCGGCCGCGTCCGGGAACAGCGTCCGGTCGCCGACGAGCACGTCGAGCACGAGCCGCTCGTAGGCCTCCGGGCTGGACTCGGTGAACGCCTCGCCGTACTGGAAGTCCATCGCGATGTCGCGGACCTCCATCGTGGTGCCCGGCACCTTGGAACCGAACTTGAGCACCACACCTTCGTCCGGCTGCACCCGGATGACCAGCTGGTTGTTGCCCAGCATCTCCACGTCGGCCGGGTCGAACGGCAGGTGCGGCGCCTTCTTGAACATGATGGCGATCTCGGTGACCCGCCGCGGCATCCGCTTGCCGACGCGGACGTAGAACGGCACCTCGGCCCAGCGTCTGTTCTGGATGCCGAGCCGGACGGCCACGTACGTCTCCGTGGTGGAGTCCGGCGGGATGTTGGCTTCCTCGAGGTAGCCGACCGCGCGCTCACCGGCGACCCAGCCGGGCAGATACTGCCCGCGGACCGAGCCCTTGGCGATGTCGGCGGGCAGGCTGATGGCCTTGAGGACCTTCAGCTTCTCGGCGCGTACGTCGTTGGGGTCGAAGCTCGTCGGCTCCTCCATGCCCACCAGCGCGAGCAGCTGCAGCAGGTGGTTCTGCAGCACGTCGCGGGCGGCGCCGGAGGCGTCGTAGAACGCCGCCCGGGTGCCGATGCCGACGTCCTCGGCCATGGTGATCTGCACCGAGTCGACGTACTTGGAATTCCACACCGGCTCGAACAGGTTGTTCGCGAAGCGCAGGGCCAGGATGTTCTGGACCGTCTCCTTGCCGAGGTAGTGGTCGATGCGGAACACGTCGGCCGGGGTGAAGACCTCGTCGACCAGCTTGTTCAGCGCCATCGCGGTCTTCAGGTCGTTGCCGAACGGCTTCTCGACCACCACCCGGCGCCAGCCGCCGGACTTGGCGTTGTCGGCCATCCCGGTGCGGGCCAGCTGGTTGAGCACCAGCGGGAACGCGGCCGGCGGGATGGAGAAGTAGAAGGCGGCGTTGCCCGCGATGCCGTTGCGCTCACGCAGGTCGTCCAGCGTGGTGGCCAGGTGGTCAAAGGCGGCGTCGTCGTCGAACGAGCCGGGCACGAACTGGAACTGGCTGGCCAGCCGGGTCCAGACGTCCTCACGCCACGGGGTCCGGGCGCCCTTCTTGGCCGCCTCGTAGGCCAGCGACTCGAAGTCGCCGTCGCCCCAGTCGCGGCGGGCGAAGCCCAGGACCACGAAGCCGGGCGGCAGCAGACCCCGGTTGGCCAGGTCGTAGACCGCCGGGATGAGTTTCTTTCGGGACAGGTCGCCCGTGACTCCGAAGATCACCAGAGCGCAGGGCTCGGGGATCCTGGGAAGCCGTCGGTCCTGTGCGGTACGCAGCGGATTACCCACGAGTCCCATCCTGCCAGCTTTCTGGTGTCCCGCAGCGTTACGGCCAAGGGTCAGTGCCGCAACATCTCGGGGGTGGTGAGGACCTGGCGGATGCCGCCGGGCCGGTCGGTGAGGTACAGGTGCAGCAGCGGACGGCCCCGGCGGGCGCGGGATCGGCGCTCTCGGCGGGGAGGTCCGGAACGGGAAGCCGTCGCCGGGTTGCCGTGAAACGGCAACCCCGCGGCGGCTTCCACGCCCGCGAGCAAGTGATCGGTCTTTACGACTTGGCGGCGTCGCTCGGGTTGTCCGAACCCTTGGCCGCGGCCTTGAGCGACTTCTTCACGTCTTCGAGCAGCTCGGCCCAGCTGGCCTCGAACTTCTCGACACCCTCGTCCTCGAGGACCCGGAACACGTCGGTCAGGTCGACACCGGCGGCGGCGACGTCGTCCATCACCTTCTGCGCCTGGGCGTACGAGCCGGTGACCGTGTCGCCGCGGGTCTCCCCGTGGTCCTCGAACGCCTTGATGACCGACTCCGGCATGGTGTTCACCGTGCCGGGAGCGATCAGCTCCTCGACGTAGATGGTGTCCTTGTAGTCCGGGTTCTTCGTGCCGGTCGAGGCCCAGAGCGGCCGCTGCGGGAGGGCACCCGCGTCGGCCAGCGCCTGCCAGCGGTCGGAGCTGAAGACCTCGGCGTACGCCTGGTACGCGAGTTGCGCGTTGGCCACCGCGGCCTTGCCCCGCAGCGCCTTGGCCTCCTCGCTGCCGATCTTGTCGAGCCGCTTGTCGATCTCGGTGTCCACCCGGGACACGAAGAACGACGCGACCGAACCGATCTTGGTGAGGTCGTGGCCGTTGGCCTTGGCCTGCTCCAGGCCCGCGAGGAACGCGTCCATGACGGCCCGGTAGCGCTCCAGCGAGAAGATCAGCGTCACGTTGACGCTGATGCCCGCGGCCAGCGTCGAGGTGATCGCCGGCAGGCCCGCCTGGGTCGCCGGGATCTTGATGTAGAGGTTCGGCCGGTCGACCAGCCACCACAGCGTCTTGGCCTCGGAGGCGGTCTTCTCGGTCAGGTGCGCGCTGCGCGGGTCCACCTCGATGGACACCCGGCCGTCGACACCGTTCGACGCGTCGTACGCCGGCTTCATCACGTCACACGCCCAGCGCACGTCGTACGACGTCAGCAGCCGCACGGCCTCCTCGACCGTGACCTCCTGCGCGGCCAGGTCCTTCAGCTGCTTGTCGTACGCCTCCGCGTCGGCCAGCGCCTTCGCGAAGATGGACGGGTTCGTGGTCACGCCGACCACGTGCTGCTCCCGACGCATCTTGTCGAGCGAGCCGGTCTCAAGCCGGACGCGGGAGAGATCGTCGAGCCATACCGCTACACCAGCGGCGGAAAGCTCTGCCAGCCTGTCGGTCATCGCTACTCCTCAGTTTCCGGTCTTGTGACCGGTGATTTCGCCGACCTTGGCGAGGGCGGCGTTGGCCTTGGCCACCACGTTGTCCGCGGTGAACCCGAACTGCTCGAACAGCACCTTGGCGGGGGCGCTGGCGCCGTAGTGCTCGATGCTGACCGCCTCGCCGGCCTCGCCCAGCAGGCGGTCCCAGCTCATCCGGATGCCGGCCTCGACCGTCACCCGGGCCTTGACGCCGCGCGGCAGGACCTGCTGCTGGTACGCCGTGTCCTGCTCGAAGAACCACTCCTGGCACGGCATGGACACGACCCGGGTCGGGGTGCCCTCGGCCTCCAGCCGCTCCTGCGCCTTGAGGCAGATGGACAGCTCGGAGCCGGTGCCGATGAGGATGACCTTGGGCTCGCCGCCGGTCGCGTCGGAGATGACGTAGCCGCCCTTGAGGGTGCCCTCGGCCGAGGCGTACTTGCTGCGGTCGATGGTCGGGAGGTTCTGCCGGGACAGCGCCAGCGCGGTCGGCCGGTCGGTGTGCTCCAGGGCGCCGCGCCAGGCCCACGCGGTCTCGTTGGCGTCGGCCGGGCGGACCACGTCGAGGCCGACGATGGCGCGCAGCGCGGTCAGCGTCTCGATCGGCTGGTGCGTCGGGCCGTCCTCGCCCAGGCCGATGGAGTCGTGCGTCCACACGTACGTGACCGGCAGCTTCATCAGCGCGGACAGCCGGACGGCGCCGCGCATGTAGTCGCTGAAGACCAGGAACGTGCCGCCGTACGGGCGGGTGCCGCCGTGCGCCACGATGCCGTTGAGGATCGAGCCCATGCCGTGCTCGCGGATGCCGAAGTGCAGCGTGCGGCCGTACTCGTGACCCGGGAACGCCTTGGTGGCGTACTCGCTCGGGATGAACGAGGGCTCGCCCTTCATGGTGGTGTTGTTGCTCTCGGCCAGGTCGGCCGAGCCACCCCACAGCTCGGGCAGCACCGGCGCCAGCGCGTCGAGGACCTTGCCCGAGGCGGCGCGGGTGGCGATGCCCTTCTCGTCGGCGGGGAACTCGGGCAGCGCCTCGTGCCAGCCCTGCGGCAGCGTACGGGTGGACAGCCGGTCGAAGAGGGCCTTGCCCTCGGCGTTGCTCGCGGCCCAGGCCTGGAAGGACTTGTCCCACTCGGCGTGCAGGGCGCGGCCGCGCTCGACGACCTGGCGGGCGTGCTGCAGAACCTCGTCGGCGACGTCGAAGGTCTTGTTCGGGTCGAAGCCGAGGATCTCCTTGGTCGCGCGGACCTCGTCCTCGCCCAGCGCGGAGCCGTGGATCTTGCCGGTGTTCTGCTTGTTCGGCGCGGGCCAGCCGATGATCGTCTTGAGCACGATGAACGTGGGGCGGTCGGTGACCTCCTGGCCCGCCTTGATCGCCGCGTACAGCGCCTCGACGTCCTCCTGGTACTCGGTGCCCTTGTCCGGGTCGCCCTTGCGCCAGTCGACGTGCCGCACGTCCCAGCCGTAGGCCGCGTACCGGGCGCCGACGTCCTCGTTCTTGGCGATCCGGGTGTCGTCCTCGATGGAGATCTCGTTGTCGTCGTAGATCACCGTGAGGTTGCCGAGCTTCTGCACGCCGGCGATGGCGCTCGACTCGTGGCTCACGCCCTCCTCGATGTCGCCGTCGGAGCACAGCGCGTACACGTTGTGGTCGAACAGCGAGTCACCGTCGGCGTTCGGGTCGAACAGACCGCGCTCGCGGCGGGCGGCCATCGCCATGCCCACGGCGTTGCCGATGCCCTGGCCGAGCGGGCCGGTGGTGACCTCGACGCCGGGGGTGTGGCCGTACTCCGGGTGGCCCGGGGTCAGCGAGCCCCACTGGCGCAGCGCGGCCAGGTCGTCCAGGGCCAGGCCGTAGCCGTTGAGGTAGAGCTGGATGTAGAGGGTGAGGCTGGAGTGGCCACAGGAGAGAACGAAGCGGTCCCGGCCGGCCCAGAGCGGATCTGTCGGGTCATGGCGCATGACCCGGTTGAAAAGCAGGTACGCGGCGGGCGCCAGGCTCATCGCCGTGCCGGGGTGGCCGTTACCGGATTTCTCGACGGCGTCCATGGCCAGCACCCGGACGGTGTCGACCGCCCGGCGGTCTAGGTCGGACCAGTTCAAATCGTCTTTGGCAGCCACGTCGGTTGCGCTCCTCGGGCATGGTGTGTCGAATCCTTTTGACTTGACCCTATCCATTCCCGGTAAACCCCCGCCCGGGGAACGGCACAGGCCCATACGCTGAGAGCGGACAGTGAACCTTGCGGGCTGTGACGCCGTACACCCGTGCCGGGTCGACCGGAGGGCGCCCCGGGCTGCGCGTAGTCTGATCGAACGTGCCGGCCGGTCCCCATCGGCCACGGCTCTGTTCCACACCCTCGCCGATGCCGGAAGGTGGCTGTCCGTGAGCATGATCACCGAGCGTCCCGACCAGGGGCGGTCGCCCGGTCTTCTCGAGGCGGTCCCGCCCACGGCGGGCCGGCCGGGAGGTCGCCGCGACATCGGCGCCGTGGTGAAGGCGTACGTCTCGCTGACCAAGCCGCGGATCGTCGAGCTGCTGCTGGTGACCACGATCCCGGCGATGATGCTCGCCGCGGGCGGCTGGCCCAGCCTGTGGCTGATGGCGGTCGTGCTGGTCGGCGGATCCCTGGCGGCCGGCGCGGCGAGCGCGCTGAACTGCTACATCGACCGCGACATCGACCAGCTGATGCGGCGTACCAAGCGGCGCCCGCTGCCGGCGCACACGGTCACCCCGCGCTCGGCCCTGATCTTCGGCCTGGTGCTCGCGGTGGTGTCGGTCGTGCTGATGGGCGCCTTCACGAACTGGCTCGCCACGGCGATGACGGCGGCGTCCATCTTCTACTACGACGTGGTGTACACGCTGTGGCTGAAGCGGCGTACCCCGGCGAACACCTTCTGGGGCGGCATCTGCGGGGCGGCCCCGGTGCTGATCGGCTGGGCCGCGGTGACCGGCTCGGTGGCCCCGCTGGGCTGGGCGCTTTTTGCGGTTGTGTTCTTTTGGCAGATGCCGCATTTCTATGCCCTGGCCATCAAGTACAAGGACGACTACGCCCGCGCCGGCATCCCGATGCTGCCCGTGGTGCGCTCGGCCGGCCGGGTCAACGCCGAAATCCTGATCTTCACGGTGCTGATGCTGGTGGCGTCCCTGGCGGCGTGGCCGCTGGGCCTGGGCCCGATCTACGGCGTCACGGCGGTGCTGTCGGGCGCGGTCTTCCTGTCCGAGGCGGTGCGGCTGGTGCTGCGCTCACGCCGCGGGGAGCCGCTCAAGCCGATGCGGCTGTTCCACTGGTCGTACACGTACCTGACGATTCTGTTCATCGCCGTGGCGGTCGACGCACTCGTCTGAGTTGGTGGCATTGCGTGATGACATTCACGCACGTCGCACAGAATGCCCGTTATTTGCGTTAGCGAGGTCACGCTCCGTACCCCCTTAGGTGGAACCTGAGCAGGGGTGCAATTCGGGCAGTATCGGTCGAAAACAATGTCCGTAGCGCTTAAACCCGCAGGTAATTGCCATCACAAAAACGCACTGGGTGTGCTTGCCAAGGCCGGAAGTCTGCCTAGGCTGCGAGTCATGGCAGAAGGTTCCGATACGACACTGACCGCCGACATCAAGTCGTTCGCCGTCGGCCACGGCGGCGCGAAGGCGGTCATCGAGTACGTCGGCAAGCGGGGCGCCCGCATCGTCCTGGTCGGCGAGGACGGCGAGTGGACCGACCAGTTCGCCGCCGACGGCACCGACGTCGCCCGCAAGGCGTGCGAAACAGCAGGCGTCGAAGTGGAAAACGCATGGGAGCGGGAGCTCATGGAGCAGATGCGCCCGAGCAACGACCTGTGGCGCTCGATGTCCCGCCGAAGCATGGCGCGCTGAGCCCGGGGCTACTCCGCCTCCTCACATACAGTCCTTGTCCGTTGCAGCGGCCCGGAAGCTTTCCGGGCCGCTTTCGTATGTCCAGGGTCTTGATGCGAGGGACCCCCGAGGCTTCACGAGAGCTTTCGCCCGCGCGTACGGCCTGACGCCGCAAGCGTGGCGTACCGGCGCCCGGGCAGGCGCTCGCGGATGCCGGGGTGGACGACTTGAACGTCGGCGACCCGCGGGACTGGGTGGCCGAGCACGGAGGTCAGGCGACGGGCTCGGGGATCGCGGCCGGGACCGGTGGGGCGTTCTGCGGTGACTCGTGGAACGGGCGTTCGCGCAGGCTCCACAGCATGTTCAGCGTCGCCACCCAGACCAGGCAGGCGCCGAGCATGTGAGCGCCGACCAGGAGCACCGGCAGGTGGGTGAAGTACTGGACGAAGCCGATCAGGCCCTGGGCCAGCTCCACCAGGATCAGCACCCCGGCCGCCCGGATCACCGGGGCGGGAGCCTTCACCGCGCGCAGGGCGAACCACAGGCCGAGCGACAGGCCGATCAGCAGGAAGACCAGGTCGGCGTGGGCCTGGGAGATCGTTGCCGGGTCCAGGCCGTTGCGCTTGGCGTCCTGGTCGCCGGCGTGCGGGCCGCTGCCTGTCACCACCACGCCGAGGACGATCACGGCCCCGCTGACCAGGGCGGTCAGGCGGGCCAGAGTCGGCAGCGGGGTGGGGACCAGGGTGCGGCGCGGGCGGTCGCCCTCCGTGGTGCGCTTCCACAAGGCGTACGTCACCGCGATCAGCGCCATCGAGAGCAGGAAGTGCAGGCCGACCACCCACGGGTTCAGGTCGGTCAGCACCGTGATGCCGCCGATCACGCCCTGGCCCGGGATGCCCAGGCCGGCCGCCAGCGCCAGCAGGATCAGCGACCGGCGTCGCGGCTTCTGCAGCAGGGCGGCGATGAAGCAGGCCAGGGCGATCAGGCCGAGCACGATGCCGAGCACCCGGTTGCCGAACTCGATCGCGCCGTTGATGCCCATCTCGGGGGTCGACGTGTACGACTCCTCGGTGCATCTGGGCCAGGTGGGGCAGCCGAGGCCGGAGCCGGTCAGGCGGACCGCCGCGCCCGTGACCACCAGGCCGACGTTGGCGACCAGCGAGGCCAGGGCCAGCCGGCGCAGGAGGGTGCGATTGCTCACCTCAGGCATCGTACGCCCGAATTTGATCTTGATTGAGCGCGCCCGGGGCACGCGGTGTCCTGGATCACCAGGGTGCCGGTTTGCAGGGGCTCCAGGAATTACGTAACGTTGGCGTAGTGAAAAACGGAGTGCTGGCGCTGAGCAGGGGAGTGGCCGCTGTGGCCCCTTCTGCCGACGCGCGCACCCGTGACCGGGTCGCCCAGCTGCTCTTCGAGAGCGGCGCGGCCACCGCCGCCGAGCTCGGCGCCCAGCTCGGGCTCAGCCCCGCCGCCATCCGCAAGCACCTCGACGCCATGCTGGCCGACCAGCTCGTCGAGGTCCGCGAGACCCGGCCGCAGGGCCCGCGCGGCCGGGGCCGGCCCGCCAAGGCGTTCGTGCTCACCGCGGCCGCCCGGGAGGGCTTCCCGCACTTCTACGACGGCATCGCCACCGCCGCCCTGCGGTGGATCGCCGAGCACGGCGGCCCGGAGGCGGTCACCGCCTTCGCCACCGCCCAGGTCTCGGCCCTGGAGGAGCGTTGCCGGGCCGCGTTGCTCGAGGCCGGCGACGACCCGATCGCGCGGGCGGAGGCGCTCGCGGAGGCCCTGACCGCCGAGGGCTACGCTGCCAACGCGACGACGATCGCGTCCGGCGGGCAGCTGTGCCAGCACCACTGCCCGGTGGCGCACGTCGCCGCCGAGTTCCCCCAGCTGTGCGACGCCGAGACCGCGGTCATCTCGCGGCTCATCGGCACCCACGTGCAGCGCCTGGCCACCATCGCGCACGGCGACGGGGTGTGCACCACGCACATCCCCACCCCGCCGCGTGTGATCAGCACAACCGATACAACCGCCACCACTGTGAGGACAGATAGATGACCGAGCAGATCGTTCAGCCCGTCGTCACCCAGGAAGAGCACCTCGCCGCCCTGGGCAAGTACGAATACGGCTGGGCCGACGTCGACACCGCCGGGGCGACCGCCCAGCGCGGCCTGTCCGAAGCGGTGGTGCGCAACATCTCCGCGCTCAAGAACGAACCGCAGTGGATGCTCGACCTGCGGCTCAAGGGCCTGCGCCTGTTCGACCGCAAGCCCATGCCGAACTGGGGCGCCGACCTCACCGGCATCGACTTCCAGAACATCAAGTACTTCGTGCGCTCCACCGAGAAGCAGGCCGCGTCCTGGGACGACCTGCCGGCGGACATCAAGAACACGTACGACAAGCTCGGCATCCCCGAGGCGGAGAAGCAGCGCCTCGTCTCCGGTGTCGCGGCGCAGTACGAGTCCGAGGTCGTCTACCACAAGATCCGTGAGGACCTCGAGCAGCAGGGTGTCCTGTTCCTGGACACCGACACCGCCCTGCGCGAGCACGAGGACATCTTCAAGGAGTACTTCGGCACGGTCATCCCGGTCGGCGACAACAAGTTCGCCGCGCTGAACACGTCCGTGTGGTCGGGTGGCTCCTTCATCTACGTGCCGAAGGGTGTGCACGTCGACATCCCGCTGCAGGCCTACTTCCGGATCAACACCGAGAACATGGGCCAGTTCGAGCGGACGCTGATCATCGTCGACGAGGGTGCCTACATCCACTACGTCGAGGGCTGCACCGCCCCGATCTACTCCTCCGACTCGCTGCACAGCGCGGTCGTGGAGATCATCGTCAAGAAAAACGCCCGGTGCCGGTACACGACCATCCAGAACTGGTCGAACAACGTGTACAACCTGGTCACCAAGCGCGCCACCTGCGAAGAGGGCGCGACCATGGAGTGGGTCGACGGCAACATCGGCTCCAAGGTGACGATGAAGTACCCGGCCGTCTACATGACCGGCCCGCACGCCAAGGGCGAGGTCCTGAGCGTCGCGATGGCCGGCGAGGGCCAGCACCAGGACGCCGGCGCCAAGATGGTGCACGCCGCGCCGCACACCTCCTCGTCGATCATCAGCAAGTCGATCGCCCGGGGCGGCGGCCGCACCTCGTACCGCGGCCTCGTGCAGGTCATGGAGGGCTCGCACCACAGCGCCAGCACGGTCAAGTGCGACGCGCTGCTGGTCGACACGATCTCCCGCTCGGACACGTACCCGTACGTGGACATCCGCGAGGACGACGTGGCGATGGGCCACGAGGCGACCGTCTCCAAGATCAGTGACGACCAGCTCTTCTACCTGATGAGCCGGGGCCTGACCGAGGACGAGGCCATGGCGATGATCGTGCGCGGCTTCATCGAGCCGATCGCCAAGGAGCTCCCGATGGAGTACGCCCTCGAGCTGAACCGCCTGATCGAGCTCCAGATGGAAGGGGCTGTGGGCTAAAAGAAGCCCCCGGCCGACGCAACGCAGACGCAAAGGACGAGATGACTACCGAGGCCATGGCCCCGCCGAGCACCAAGTCGCAGGTGCTGCGCTCCTTCGACGTCACCGACTTCCCGGCCGTGGGCGGCCTGGAGGAGGAGTGGCGCTTCACGCCGATCAAGCGCCTGAAGGAGCTGGTCACGGCGACCACGCTGACCGGGGCGGCGCCGGGCTTCGCGCCCGGCGACCTGCCGGCCGGCGTGTCGGTGACCCAGGTCGACGCGGGCAAGGTCGAGGCGGTGCTGACGCCGTTCGACCGGATCAGCGCGCTGGCGTACGGCGCGGCGGCGAACGTGACGCTGATCGACGTCGCCGCCGACACCGTCGCGGCCGAGCCGGTGGTCATCCGGGTCGTCGGGCAGGGCCTCGAAGCGGCTGCCGCCCGCACCTACGTCAAGCTGGGCAACTTCGCGCAGGCCACCGTGGTGCTGGAGCAGACCGGCGCGGCGACGCTGGCCGACAACATCGAGGTGGTGCTCGGCGACGGTGCCCAGCTCACCTTCGTCACGCTCACCGAGTGGGACGCCGAGGCGGTGCAGGCCCAGCACGTCAAGTTCAAGGTGGGCCGCGACGCCAAGGTCGTCCACGTGCAGGTCAGCCTCGGTGGCAGCCTGCTGCGGCAGTTCGCCAGCGTGGAGTATGCGGGCCGCGGCGGCGAGGCCGAGCTCTACGGCCTGTACTTCGCCGACGCCGGCCAGCACGTCGAGCACCGCCAGCTGGTCGACCACAGCGTGCCCGACTGCCGCAGCTACGTCGGCTACCGCGGCGCGCTGCAGGGCCGGTCGGCGCACACCGTCTGGGTCGGCGACGTGGTGATCCGGGCGGCGGCCACCGGCACGGAGACGTACGAGATCAACCGCAACCTGCTGCTCACCGACGGCGCCCGCGCCGACTCGGTGCCCAACCTCGAGATCGAGACCGGTGAGGTGGTCAGCGCCGGGCATGCCAGCGCGACCGGCCGCTTCGACGACGAGCAGCTGTTCTACCTGATGGCCCGCGGCATCCCGGAGTCCGAGGCGCGCAAACTGGTGGTCCGCGGCTTCTTCGCCGAGCTGATCAACAAGATCCCGGTCGAGGAGCTGCGCGAGCGCCTGGGCGACGCCATCGAGGCGAGGCTGGCGAAGGCGGGCTCATGAGTTTCGAGCTAGTGGGCCCGGCCGCGGATGTCGCCAAGGGCTCCGTCATCACCACGGAGCTCGACGGCGTGGAGATCGCCGTCGTGCACGCCGACGACGACCAGTTCTACGCCGTCCGGGACGAGTGCAGCCACGCCGCCGTCGCGCTCTCCGAGGGGGAGGTCGACGGTTGCACCCTCGAGTGCTGGCTGCACGGTTCCCGCTTCGACCTGCGTACCGGTGAGCCCAGCGGCCTGCCCGCCACCGAGCCGGTGGCAACCTTCCCCGTCGAGATCCGCGACGGCGACATCTACGTTTCGACCACGCCGAGTAATGGAGTCATGCCGTGAGCACCCTCGAGATCCACGACCTGCAGGTGTCGGTCAAGCTGCCCGAGGGCGAGCTGAAGCCGATCCTGGCCGGCGTCGACCTGACCGTGAAGTCGGGTGAGACGCACGCCATCATGGGCCCGAACGGCTCCGGCAAGTCCACCCTGGCCTACTCCATCGCCGGGCACCCGAAGTACGAGATCACCGGCGGCACCGTCACCCTCGACGGCGAGGACGTCCTCGCGATGACCGTCGACGAGCGCGCCCGGGCCGGCCTGTTCCTGGCCATGCAGTACCCGGTCGAGGTCCCCGGCGTCTCGGTGGCCAACTTCCTGCGCACCGCCAAGACCGCGATCGACGGCGAGGCGCCGAAGCTGCGCACCTGGGCCGGCGAGCTGCGCGGCGCCATGGAGAAGCTGCAGATGGACCCGGCGTTCGCCCAGCGCAACGTCAACGAGGGCTTCTCCGGCGGTGAGAAGAAGCGCCACGAGATCATGCAGCTCGAGCTGCTCAAGCCGAAGATGGCGATCCTCGACGAGACCGACTCCGGCCTCGACATCGACGCGCTGCGCATCGTCAGCGAGGGCGTCAACCGGGTCCGCGCGTCCGGCGAGGCCGGCCTGCTGCTGATCACCCACTACACCCGCATCCTGCGCTACATCAAGCCGGACTACGTGCACGTCTTCGTGGCCGGCAAGATCGTCCAGGAGGGCGGCCCGGAGCTCGCCGAGCAGCTCGAGGCCGAAGGTTACGAGCGTTACGTGGCCGGCGCGCGGGCCTGAGGATCGGGGCGATCATGACCTTCGACGTGGCGCGGGTGCGTGCCGACTTCCCGATCCTGAGCCGGGAGGTCAACGGGCACCCGCTGGTCTACCTCGACAGCGCGAACACCTCGCAGAAGCCGCGCCAGGTGCTCGACGCCATGCGGGCGCACCAGGAGCAGTACAACGGCAACGTGTCCCGCTCCGTGCACACGCTCGGCACCGAGTCCACCACGGCGTACGAGGATGCCCGCGCGAAGATCGCCGCCTTCATCGGGGCGCCCAGCCCCGACGAGGTCGTGTTCACCAAGAACTCGACCGAGGCGATCAACCTGGTGGCGTACACGTCGGCGGATCTGCTCAAGCTGGGCCCCGGCGACGAGATCGTGGTCTCCGAGATGGAGCACCACTCCAATCTCGTGCCGTGGCAGCTGCTCTGCCAGCGCACCGGGGCGACCCTGCGCTGGTTCGGCGTCACCGACGAGGGCCGGCTCGACGAGTCGGGCCTCGACGAGCTGGTCAACGAGCGCACCAAGCTGGTCTCGATCGTGCACATGTCCAACATCCTGGGCACGATCAACGACCCGGCGCGGATCGTCGCCCGGGCCCACGAGGTCGGCGCGCTGGTCATGCTGGACTGCTCGCAGTCGGTGCCGCACCTGCCGCTCGACGTGGTCGAGCTGGGCGCGGACTTCATCGCGTTCACCGGGCACAAGATGCTCGGCCCGACCGGCATCGGGGTGCTCTGGGGGCGGATGGCGCTGCTGGAGGCCATGCCGCCGTTCCTGGCCGGCGGGTCGACGATCGAGACGGTGACGATGGGCGGCACGACGTTCGCCCCGCCGCCGGCGCGCTTCGAGGGCGGCACCCCGCCGATCACCGAGGCGATCGGCCTGGGCGCGGCGGTGGACTACCTGACGGCGCTGGGCATGGAGAACGTCCACCGGCACGAGCAGGAGCTCACCGCGTACGCGTTGAAAGCCCTCGCGGACGTGCCGGGCGTCCGGGTCTTCGGCCCGGGCACCCCGGAAGGCCGCGGCGGCACGGTCTCGTTCGAGGTCGAAGGTGTGCACCCGCACGATGTCGGGCAGATTCTCGACGACCTCGGTGTTGAGGTCAGGGTGGGGCACCACTGCGCGCGCCCGGTGTGCGCGCGGTTCGGGGTCCCGGCGATGACCCGGGCCTCGTTCTACCTCTATACGACGACCGACGAGATCGACGCCCTGGCGCGCGGTCTGGAGCAGGTGCGGAAGGTGTTCGCCTGATGATCGACCAGCTGTACCAGGAGATCATCCTGGACCACTACAAGCATCCGCACGGCAAGGGCCTGCGGGCGCCGTTCGGTGGCGAGGCGCACCACGTCAACCCCACCTGCGGCGACGAGGTGACCTTCCGGGTCGCCGTCGACGGCTCCACCCTGACGGACATCTCGTACGACGGGATCGGCTGCTCGATCAGCCAGGCTTCGGCGTCCGTGCTGCACGAGCTGCTCCAGGGGCGCACGGTGGACGAGGCGGCCCCGGTGCAGGAGGCGTTCGTCGCGCTCATGCAGAGCCGCGGCCAGATCGAGCCCGACGAGGAAGTGCTCGGGGACGGGGTGGCGTTCGCCGGCGTGGCGCGCTATCCGGCCCGGGTCAAGTGTGCGCTGCTGCCGTGGATGGCGTTCAAGGACGCCGCGGCGCGCGCCGGTGTGGGCGTGAGCCCGGAGGTGAAGACAGCATGACGGACAAGACGCTGGAAGAGATCGCCTCGGACGCGGCCGACACGGCGGGTCCCGACGACGCGACGGCCCCTGTGGTGGCGGAGGCGGCACCCGGCACGGTCGTGTCGAAGCCGACCATCGCCGACATCGAGGAGGCGATGAAGGACGTCGTCGACCCGGAGCTCGGCATCAACGTCGTCGACCTCGGCCTGGTCTACGACGCGCACGTCGACGACGACAACGTGGTGACCCTGGACATGACGCTGACCTCGGCGGCCTGCCCGCTGACCGACGTCATCGAGGACCAGACCCGCCAGGCGCTGACCACCGGGCCGGGTGGCGGCCTGGTCAAGGACTTCCGGATCAACTGGGTGTGGCTGCCGCCGTGGGGCCCCGACAAGATCACCGACGACGGGCGCGAGCAGCTGCGCGCGCTGGGCTTCAACGTCTGAGATCGCACCGCATCGCCAGGAACGCCGGGTCAGCGAGCTGACCCGGCGTTCCTGCTGCTCAGGCGGGCGTCACCGATCCGTCGAAGAGGGTGCACCTGGTGGTGCCCCACCCGACGACCGTGCCGTAGGTGTCGAAGACGCCGACGGTCAGCTCCTCGGCCAGGTAGTACGGCGTGGTGGTGGTCGTGCGGACGTAACCCGCGTCGGTCCAGGTGCCGTCGGCGGCCCGGGTCACCCGGTGCTCGATGTCCCAGGCACCGCCGAGCAGCTCGGAGCGGAAGCGCGGTTCGTTCGGCCCGTTCTGGACGATGCGCACGATGTGATATCCGACCCGGGTCGGGCGTCCGGCCCCGGACGAGGCGCCGGCCTGCCCGTTGCTGCCGTCGACGGTCGCGGTGATCGTGCGCGCCTCGGGGTCACAGGTCAACGTGACCGTGGTTCGCTGGTCGTGGTCGCAGGTCGCCTCGCGCGTGGTCAGGGTGACCCCGGCTGCGTTCTTGAACGTCACGACGAGCTTCTCCCGGTAGTACAGGGAAGTCACGGGGTTGAAGGTGGTCTTGTAGCCGGTCGCGTTGACCTCGCCCGAACTGGTGCTCGTGGTCTTGACCACGAGCGGCACGGCCGCCGACGCCAGGGGCGCCGACGTCGTGGCCGTGACGACCGTCCCGCCACGGCGCTGGAACTCGACGGTCACGGGCGCCGGCGGGGTCCCCGGCGTGAACAGGGTGCCGGAGGCCGAGGTGGTAACGGCCCCGGTCTGGGCGTCGCAGGTGATGTTCGCCCGCAACGGCGGCGTCGCCGCCTGGGCCGCGACGGGCGTGAACAGCAGCCCGGTGGTCGCCAGCACGACCAGGCCGGCCAGCGTGCGCAATCTCGACATGGGTCCCCCGGTGATCTCGGCGATGATGCGCCCCAGACGCTAACAACGATCGACACGCGCCGCTGTCCCGGGTGGACGGTCTCAACTGGGCAGGCGGATCCCGGTCATGCCGCCGTCGACCGCCAGCAGCGTGCCCGTCGTCGCGGACGCCAACGGGCTGGCCAGATAGGCGATGGCGTGGGCGATCTCGGCCGCCGTGACCAGCCGTCCGGTCGGCTGCCGCCCGCGCAACGCGGCCGCGGCCGCCGCCGGATCCTCGGCCGCGTTCAGCAACCGGGCCACCCACGGGGTGTCGGCCGTGCCGGGCACGACCGCGTTGACCCGTACGCCCTGCCGGACGTGATCGGCGGCCATCGCCAGGGTCAGCGAGGCCACCGCGCCCTTGCTGGCCGAGTACAGCGCCCGCTGCGGCAGGCCGAGCGGTGCCGCGATCGAGCAGGTGTTGACGATGGCGGCGCTCGGCGAGGCGAGCAGGTACGGCAGCGCCGCCCGCGACATCCGCGCGATGCCGACCACGTTGATGTTGAGCACCCGGTGCCACTCGTCGTCGCTGTTCGCGGTGACGTCGCCGACCGCGCCGATGCCGGCGTTGTTGATCAGGATGTCGATGCGGCCGCAGTGCTCGGCGACCGTGGCGACGGCCGCGTCCACCGACGCGCTGTCGCCGACGTCGCAGACCACCGACAGATCGGCGTCCTGCTCGACCAGGTCGAGGCCGGCCACCTGGGCGCCGCGTTCGCGCAGCAGGGCGGCGGTCGCGGCCCCGATGCCGCTGGCGGCACCGGTGACTATCGCGGTGAGTCCGGCGAACTCAGTCATGCCTGGGCCTCCCATGCCGTGCCCTTCCGGCCCGCGCCGGTCAGGCGGTAATGCGATGTCGTGCCGGCCCGGCCCGCGCCGGCCGGGCGGTGATCCGTTGGCGTGCCGGCCCGGCCCGCGCCGGCCCGGCGGTGATTTAATGTCGCGGCGCCGGCCGGGCGGTGATCCGATGCCGCTGGGCGTGGCCGAGTGCGGCCGGTCATGACCGGAGCCGCGGATCGACGTGGATCTTTGGTCCGGCGCCCCAGCCGGGACGACGTTCGCCGGCCAGCACCGCGGCGACGTCGTCGAGCCCGACGGTGGCGGCGATCAGCGGACGCGGGTCGACCTCACCCGAGGCGAACAGCTCGACCGTCCCGGCGAAGCCACCGGAGGCGCTGAGCACCCCGACCGCGGTGACGTCCTTGAGGGCCAGCGTCCGCGAGTCGATCAGGCTCGGCTCGGCGGAGAGCCCGACGTAGACGACACGCCGCCCCGGCTCGACCAGCTCGGCGGCGAGCGCCGGCAGCTCCGGGCCGTTGGACGCGTCGATGACCGCGTCCCAGGCCAGGTCCGGCAGCGTCCCGGCGGTCCAGCCCTGCGGAAAGCCCACCGAGGCGGCGAACGCCAGCGACGGCTCGCTGCGCCCGAGCAGGTGCACGTCGGCACCCTGGGCGAGGGCGATCTGGGCGGTGAGCAGGCCGATCGCGCCGGGGCCCAGGATCAGCAGCCGCCCGCCCGGCGGCAGGGCCGCCCCGCGGACCGCGCGCAGCGCGTTGCCACCGGGCTCGACCAGGGCACCCAGGGCCGCGTCGACCTGCTCGGGCAGGACCTGCAGGGCCTTCACCGGTACGGGCAACTGCTCGGCCAGCGCCCCCGGCCAGCCGTTGCGTACGCCGATCTCGTACCGGTCGGCGCACACGTGCTGCCGCCCGGACCGGCACCGGGCGCAGCGCCCGCAGCCCAGCATGGTTTCACCGGTGACCCGCCGCCCGAGCCATGTCTCCGCGACCCCCGACCCGACGGCGCTGACCGTGCCGGACCATTCGTGGCCGATCCGCATCGGGTACTTCGCCTGGCCGGTGTGCAGGTACGACATCGCGCCGCTGAAGAACTCCATGTCGGTGCCGCACACGCCGGCTCGCTCGACGTCGACCACGACCTCTCCGGGACCGGCCGACGGCGGCTCCACCTCCTGGACCTCCGCCCGGCCCGGCCCGGTGATCACGAAGGCGCGCATCAGCGGGCGGGCACCACGGTCTGGCGCTGGCTGCCCAGGCCGTCGATGCCCAGCTCCATGACGTCGCCGGGGCGCAGCCAGACCGGCGGGTCGAAACCCATGCCGACGCCGGGCGGGGTGCCGGTGTTGATCAGGTCGCCGGGCTCCAGCACCAGGAACTGGCTCAGGTAGCGCACGATCTCGTACGGGTCGAAGACCATCGTCGCGGTGCTGCCGGTCTGCCGCCGGACCCCGTTGACGTCCAGCCACATGCCCAGCGCGTTGACGTCGGCGATCTCGTCCGGGGTGACCAGCCACGGCCCGGCCGGGTTGAACGTCTCGGCCGACTTGCCCTTCGACCACTGCCCGCCGCGTTCCATCTGGAAGGCCCGCTCGCTGATGTCGTTGCTGACCACGTAGCCGGCGATGGCCTCGCGGGCGGCGTCGTGGTCGTCGAGATAGCTCGCCCGCCGGCCGATCACGATGCCCAGCTCGACCTCCCAGTCCAGCTTGGTCGACCCGCGCGGCTGCCGCACTCTGTCGTACGGCCCGACCAGCGTGTTCGGCGGCTTGGTGAACAGGATCGGCTCGGCCGGCACGGCCTGCCCGGTCTCGGCGGCGTGGTCGCGGTAGTTGAGCCCGATGCAGAGGATCTGGTGCGGGCGGGGGATCGGCGCGCCGACCCGTTCCCCGGCGAACCGGCGTACCTGCCCGGCGGCGATCCGCGCCTCGACGGCCTGCCGGAACTCCCGCGGCGCGGTGAAGAACAGCGCCTCCAGGTCGGCGGTGTCGACGTAGGTGTCGTCGTCGACGCGGACGACGCTGCGCTCGAGGCCGGCGTTGCCGATGCGCATCAGCTTCATGTCTCTCCAGGGTTGGGTCCGGCCCACGGGGTCACCGGCAGCCCGGCGATCCCGACGTCGGCCAGGAAGAGCCGGCCGGACATCGGGTGCGCGGCCAGCTGGTCCGCATCGAGGTGGGCGGTGGCGGTGGTGATCAGCAGCCGGTCCAGGCCGGCACCGACGAACGCGACGCTGGTGGTGTGCGGGGCCGCGACCGTGACGACCCCGGCGGGACGGGCGTCGGGGGTGTAGCGGCGCACCTCACCGGCGCCCCAGATCGCGATCCACAGGTGCCCGTCCGCGTCGGCGCACAGACCGTCGGGCAGGCCGTCGGTGATGCGCAGCCACTCCCGGCGGGGCCCGGTGGCGCCGGTGGCCGCGTCGTACGAGCGGACCCAGACGATGCCCGGGACGCTGTCGATGCTGTAGAGCAGGCTGCCGTCGGGGCTCCAGCAGAGACCGTTCGACAGGTTGAGGTCGTCGTCGAGCACCGTCAGCGAGCCGTCGCGCTCCAGGCGTACCAGGGTCTCCTCGCCCTCGGTGTCGCCCAGGGCGAGCGTGCCCACCAGGAACGCGCCCGCCGGATCGCAGGCGCCGTCGTTCAGACGGTGGCCGGAGCCGGCGGCGACGACCCTAGTCGGCGGCGTGGTGAGCAGCGTTTCCGCGCCCGCCACCAGCAGCTCGCCGGCGGCCGAGCAGACCACCGCGCCGACCGTGCGGTCCCGTTTCTGGGTGCCGGTGACGAGCACCCGGTCGCCGGCGAGCCGGCCCTCGTGCACCGCGCCGGCGTCGATGTCGACCCAGAGCAGCCGGTCGCGCGGGGCATCCCACACGGGGCCCTCGCCGAGCATGAAGCTCTGCGTGGAGGCGACCTCGGCGGTCCGGTTCATCGGGCCTCCACCGTCGCCCGGATGGCCCGGACCTCGGCGACCAGGGTCGCCAGCGGGGTGCGGGAGACCGGCGCGGAAACGCTGACGGCGCCGCTGGGCCGGGTCGGCGACGTGAGGAACACGGGTACGGCGAGACAGACGATGCCCGGCTCGTTCTCCTGGTCATCGACGGCGTACCCGCGGGCGCGGATGGTCCGCAGCTCCGCGGCGAGGGCTTCGGCGCTGGTCAGGGTGTGTGGCGTGCGCTGGGGGAGGGTGCGGTCGCCGACCCAGGCGGTGACCGCGTCGTCGTCCGGCAGCGCGTACGCCAGCAGCAGCTTGCCGACCGCCGTGCTGTGCACCGGGTTGCGCCCGCCGACCGTGGAGCTCAGCCGCAGCGCCCCGGCCGCCGGGTCGACCTTGGCCCGGTAGACCACCGTGTGGCCGTCGAGCACCGCGTAGTGGGCGGTCTCGCCGTACCGCTCGGTCAGCGCGGTCAGCACCGGGGCGATCCGCAGGTGGTCGGGGCGGGCCTCGTGGTGGGCGAAGGCCAGCCGCAGGAACTCGTCGCCGAGCACGTACCGGCCGTGGCCGTTGCGGGCGGCGAAGCCGAAGCGGCACAAGGCGGCCAGGGCGCGGTGCACAGTGGGCTTGGGGCTGGCCACTGCCCTGGTCAGCTCCTCCAGGGAGGCGCCGTCGGGGTGGCCCGCCAGTTCGGCCAGAACGGCGAGCACCCGGTCCGTGCCGACCAAGGGGGGTGCGGTATCCGAGGGCACCGGCGTACCGTACCTGATATTCCAGATAGGCACCCAGCGTTCCGATTATTGGAAGTTATATGCCTGAACTGCGCAGCGCCCAGTGGTACGCCGGCCAGGACCGCAACTCCTACATCCACCGCGCCTGGATGCGCCGGGGATCACCGAACTCGGCGTTCGAGGGCCGCCGCCCGCAGGTCGCGATCGCCAACACCGCCTCCGACCTGACCCCCTGCAACAGCCACCTCGACGAGGTCGCCGAGCACGTCAAACGCGGGATCTGGGAGGCCGGCGGCGTCCCGCTCAACCTGCCCGTCGTGTCGATCGGCGAGACCCAGGTCCGCCCGACCGCGATGCTCTGGCGCAACATGGCCGCGATGGCGACCGAGGAGATGCTGCGGGCCAACCCGATCGACGGCGTGGTGCTGCTCGGCGGCTGCGACAAGACGATTCCGTCGCTGCTCATGGCCGCGGCCTCCGTCGACCTGCCGGCCGTCGTGGTGCCGGGCGGCCCGATGCTCACCGGTACGTTCCGCGGCACCCCGCTGGGCTGCGGCACCGACGTGTGGCGGCTCTCCGAGGAGGTCCGTGCCGGCACCCTGAGCCAGGCCGCCTTCCTCGAGTCCGAGTCCTCGATGATCCGCAGCCGCGGCCACTGCAACACCATGGGCACCGCCTCGACCATGGGCCTGCTCGCCGAGGCGCTCGGCACGGTGCTGCCCGGCACGGCGGGCACCCCGGCGCCGGACAGCCGGCTGCTGGCCCGCTCGCACGAGACCGGCCGGCTGATCGTGGAGATGATCGCCGCGGACCGCCGGCCCAGCCAGGTGCTCACCACGGGCTCGTTCCACAACGCGATCGTCGCGCTGGCCGCGCTCGGCGGCTCCACCAACGCCGTCGTGCACCTGCTGGCCATCGCCGGCCGGCTCGGCGTGCCGCTCACGCTCGCCGACTTCGACCGGATCGCCGCGGACGTCCCGCTGCTGGTCGATCTCCAGCCCGCCGGCAAGTACCTGATGGAGGACCTGTACCGGGCCGGTGGCCTGGCCGCGGTGCTGCGCGAGGTGGCCGACCTGCTCGACCCGGACGCGATCGACGTGACCGGCCGGCCCTTCGTCGAGTCGCTGACCGAGGCGCAGATCTGGGACCAGGACGTCATCCGCACCCGCGACAAGCCGCTGCTGCCGCAGGCCGGCATCGCCGTGCTGCACGGCAACCTGGCCCCGGCCGGCGCGATCATCAAGCCCGCCGCGGCCAGCCCGCACCTGCTGCGGCACCGCGGCCGGGCGGTCGTCTTCGACTCGGTGGAGGACTTCCACGACCGCATCGACGCGCCGGACCTCGACGTCGACGCGGACTCCGTGCTGGTGCTGCGCGGCTGCGGGCCGCGCGGCTACCCGGGCATGCCCGAGGTGGCGAACATGCCACTGCCGACCAAGCTGCTGCACCAAGGCGTCCGCGACATGGTCCGGGTCTGCGACGGACGGATGAGCGGTACGGCGTACGGGACGGTCGTGCTGCACGTGGCCCCGGAAGCCGCCGCCGGTGGACCGCTGGACCGGGTCCGCGACGGCGACTGGATCATCCTCGACGTGGAGAACAGGCAGCTGTCGGTCGACCTGCCGGACGAGGAACTGGCCGCCCGCGAGCCGTCCGCCGCCCTGCTGGCCGCGCTGGCCCGTCCCGACCGCGGCTGGCAGAAGTTGTACGTGGACACCGTCCTGGGCGCCGAAGTGGGCGCCGACCTGGACTTCCTCGTCGGCTCCAGCGGCGACGAGGTGAGCCGGGAGTCGCATTGAGCCGAAACTTGTCGCACGCCGGTGGTAGACCATCGGGATGACGCAGTTGCTTCCCTTCCCCGAACTGCTGGACCTGATCGCCGAGCGCTCCGCCGCCTTCCGCCAGGCGGTCGCCACGGGTGACACCGGAGCCCGCGTGCCCGGCTGTCCCGACTGGTCGCTGCGAGACCTGGTGGCGCACCTGGGCGCCGTCCAGCGTTTCTGGGCCGAGGTCGTGGCGGCCGGCCCGGCCGACAGCGCGCCCGAGTTCGTCACCAGCGATCCCGTCGGTGACCTGGTCGAATGGTCGGCCGAGTCGACCCGGTTGCTGATCGACGCGCTGCGCGTGGCCGGCCCCGACCGCGACTGCTGGACGTGGTGGGGCGCCACCGAAGCGCCGATGACCTCCGGCGCGGTGGCCCGCCACCAGGTTCAGGAGGCCGCGGTGCACGCCTGGGACGCCCAGGAGACCGTCGGCAAGCCGGAGCCGGTCCCGGCCGCGGTCGCCGTCGACACGATCGACGAGCTGCTGGTGGTGACCCTGGGCTCGATCGGCGCCTGGCCGCACCGGCCGGCCCGGATCGCGCTGTCGGCGGTCGAGGGCCCGACCTGGCTGGTCGACCTCACCCCGTCCGGGGCCAAGGCCGGCCCGGCGGCGAGCGGCGAGCCGCTGGCGACGATGCGCGGCTCGGCCAGCGACCTGGTACTGGCGATCTACAAGCGGGTCCCGCTGGAGAGCATCGAGGTGGACGGCGACCGCGAGGCCGTCGAGGAGTTCCTGGCCTGGACCGACACGGAATAGCGCTCAGAGGTGGTCGACCGTGTTGTAGCGGTCCAGCACGAGACGCCCTGACGACTCCCGGAAGCTGGTGATCGAGGCGTTGCGGACCTGGCCGTGCTGCTCGACGATGCCCGGCAGCGCGGCGAGCTCCAGGCCCTCGATGACGAAGCGCATCATCAGCACCACCGAGTCGTGGGCCACCACCACGACCCGTTCACCGGCGTGCTTGCCGTTCAGGTCGGCCAGAAAAGAGGAGAGCCGCTCAGCGATGTCACCGAAGGTCTCACCGCCCGGTGGCCGGTAGGCGTACTCACCGTCCTGCTCGAAACGGGCCGGCTCGTCCGGGAAACGCTGCCGGATCGCGGCGTCGGTCAGCATCTCCAGCTCCCCGGTCAGCCGGTCCACGAGCCGGTCGTCCGTGCTTGGCGCGGGCAGCGACAGCCCGGAGCTCTCGACGGCGATCCGCCATGTCTCCCGCGCCCGCCGGTACGGCGAGGTGATCACCACCTCGGGCAGCTCACCGGGCGACAGCGTGGCGAGCCACCGCCCGACCGCACGGGCCTGCTCAACCCCGAGCTCGGTCAGCTCCACATCGGTGTCCCGGCCACTGAGGCCGGATTCCAGCAGTCCCCGCTGGTTGGCGAGCGGAAAGGCGACGTTCGCCGCGCTCTGCCCGTGCCGGATCAGGATCAGCTCCGCGACCACGCCCATCCCCGGACCCTAACGTGTCCGCGGCGGCCGCGGCGGCCCGCCCGAAACGCGCCGGAGCACACCGCGGTCGCGCGTCCGGGCCTGCTCAACCCCAACTCCGGCGACACCGGCCGGCTGCTGCGCGAAATCGGTGGCCTCCACCGCGGCGTCCCGGCCATCATGGCGGCGTGAAGAAGCCGAGCCCGCAACCGACCCTGTCTGCCGCCGCGCCCGTCCGGGCCACGCGACAGCAGCGCGTCGCCGCCGGCCCGGCCACTCACCCGCCCGCACCATGACCGCGGCGTTCCTGGCCGGCGCGATCGCCGGTTACGGCGTCGCCGTGCCCGTCGGTGCCATCGCGGTCCTGATCGCCGGCCTCACCGCCCGCACCTCCCTGCGCGTCGGGGCGGCGGCCGGGCTGGGTGCGGCCACCGCCGACGGGGTGTACGCGCTGATCGCCGTCCTGGGCGGGGCGGCGCTGGCAGCGGCGATCGCACCGATCTCGACGCCGCTGCGCTGGGTCGCCGCGGTGGTCCTGCTGCTCCTGGCGGCGCATACCGCCTGGTCGGCCTTGCCCAAGCGTGCGGCCCAGCCTGATTCCCCGGGTGACCCAGCGCGTCCCGAGCGTGCGTCTCCCGATGGCGGCGCCCGCGCGCCGCGTCTCGCGGATCCGGATGCCGGTGCCCTCGGGGTGGGGCCGGTCGCTGCCGTGCCGGACACCACCACCGCCGGCCGCGCCTACCTCGGTGTGCTCGGGCTCACGCTGCTCAACCCGGCCACCATCGTCTACTTCGCCGCGCTGGTCATGGGCCGCGGCGGCACCGGCGGCGGGGTGTGGTTCGTGATCGGCGTCTTCCTGGCCTCGGCGAGCTGGCAGCTGCTCATCGCCGGCGGCGGTGCCCTGGTCGGTCGCCTGCTCACCGGCGACCGCGGCCGCCTGATCACCGCCATGGTCTCCAGCGCGGTGATCGCCGTCCTCGCCGTCGGCCTGGTCACCTGACCGTCGAGCGGTCACAGGTGCTTGGTGGCCTCACGGACCGACAGCGGCGACAGGCGGTCACGGTGGTCAGCGACGTAACGGGCCACCGCGGCCGGATCGGTACGGGCGTACTGCCGCAGCGCCCAGCCGATCGCCTTGCGCACGAAGAAGTCACGGTGGCCCGCCTGCCGGGTGCAGTATCCGAACAGGCGGTCCGTGTCCGTGTCCGTGCCGTAGTGCAGCTGATGCAGGATCGCCGTACGGATCAGCCACACGTCCTCCTCCGCCGACCAGGCGTCCATCTCCGCACCCAGCTCGGGATGCCGGCGCACCAGGCCGCCCGCCACGCGCGTGGCCAGCGGGTCGATGGTGTCCCACCACGACTTCGTCGTGATCAGGGTGCGCAGCGTGGCGAGGAAGCCCGGCCCCGGCACCGCGACGTGCCGGCGCAGCCAGTCACAGGCGAAGTACTGGTACTCCCGTTCGTCCAGCTCCCAGCACGCCAGCGCCACCGCACGCAGCTCGTCCTCGGTCGGCGCGGGCAGCCCGGCCACCACCGTGCGGGCCAGGGCCCGCTGCGTCGGCGCGGGGATGCCCAGGAACGCGAACTGCTCCCGCATGTACGCCGCCGCCGGCCCGGCGCGTTCCGGGTCACGGGCCGCCTCGTAGCCGCGCACCAGGCGGTCCAGCAGTTCCTCCGCGGGCGCTCGGGTCATGCCGGGATCATCCCACCGTAGGGTGGCAGTCATGAGCGCGAAACCGGCGGCAGGCGGCGGACGGTGGGTGGACGTGGCCCCCGAGCGGCTGGCCCGCTGGCTGGAGAACTTCGCCGGCCGGCACGGCCCGTGGACGGCCGACGGGCTGCTGCTGACCGCCGAGGACGGCGCGACCGCCGAGCTGGCGCCGCCGCCCGGGTCGCCCGGGACCAGAGATCTGGACGAGTTGCGCCGGGCGGCGGGGGAGTCGCGCCGGATCGGTCTGCTGCTGGCCCGCAAGGGCGCGGTGGCGGTCGGCGTGGCCGACGGCCCGAAGCTGGTCGTGTCCAAGGTCGACACGCACTACGTGCAGGGCCGCACGGCCGCGGGCGGCTGGTCCCAGCAGCGCTTCGCCCGCCGCCGCGACAACCAGGCCAGAGCGGCGGCCGCGGACGGCGCCGGCATCGCGGCCCGCCTGCTCCTTCCGGAGGTACGCACCCTGAGCGCCCTGGTGACCGGCGGCGACCACACCGCGGTGGACACCATCCTGGCCGCCGTACCCCTGCAACCTCTCGCCGCGCTGCGCAGCGACCGCTTCCTGGAGGTCCCGGAGCCTCGCAAGACGGTGCTGGAGGACGCGATCGCCCAGGCCCGGGCAGTCCGCATCCTCGTCCGGGACCCGGTTTGAGGCTGGCGTGCGTCAGCTGACCGCGCCCGCGGCGAAGGTGTCGCAGCTCTTCGGGTCGCCAGTGTCGTAGCCGCGCTGGAACCATTCCTGGCGCTGGGCGCTGGTGCCGTGGGTGAACTCCGCCGGGTTGACCGAGCCGCCGCTCTTCTTCTGCAGGGCGTCGTCACCGATCTTGGCCGCGGTGTCCAGGCCCTGCTGGATGTCCTCCTGGCTGATGCTCTTGAAGATCTTCTGGCCCGAGCCGTCGTCCGTGCCCGTGGCGTTCTTCGCCCAGGCGCCCGCGTAGCAGTCCGCCTGCAGTTCCAGCTTGACCGACTGCTCGTTCGCCCCGGTCGGGTTGCGCTCCTGCTCACGGCGCATCGCGCCCTCGGTGCCGAGCAGGTCCTGGACGTGATGGCCGTACTCGTGGGCCAGCACGTACGGCTGGGCGAACTCGCCCGGCGCGCCCAGCTGCTGGGCCAGCACGTCGTAGAAGGTCAGGTCGATGTAGACGCGGTCGTCGGCCGGGCAGTAGAACGGCCCGACGCCCGAGTCGGCGCTGCCGCAGCCGGTGCTGACCCGCTGCGAGAACAGCACGGTCTTGGACGCCTTGTACTGCTCGCCGAAGCTCGCCGGGAGGGCCTCCACCCAGTAGTCCTGGATCGAGTTGACATAGAGCACGTTGCGGCAGTCCAGCTGCTTGACCGCCTCGGACTGCGAGCACTTCTGGGTGAGGGAGGTGTTGTCCCCGGTCTGCGTGCTCGCCCCGTCACCACCGGTGAGATTGTTGATGCCGAGGAAGCCACCGACGACCGCGATGAGCACGGTGACGATGATGCCGGTGAGACCTCCGCCACCGATGGGCAGGCCGCCGATCCCGCCGCCGCCCCCGCCGGAGGAACGCTGGTCGTCGATCTGACTGGTGTCGATCCTGGCGTTCTCGTTGAGTTCCATCGCATCCTCGCTCGCGCGTCCACCACGTGTGGCGCCCTTCGTACCCGGTGTCCGCGCCCGCTAATCGGGTGGGGGGTCGTGGCCGGCGCCCGGTACAATTGCCGGGTGCTGCTCTGCGAAGGCTGACCTGCCCCGCGCCGACCGTGATCTTCCGCGATCCCGGCGGCGCTTCCGTGTGCCCTGAGCCAGCCTTCTTCCCTCGAGAGCGAGACGCTTCCTCATGATTACCGCCACCGGACTCGAACTGCGCGCCGGCTCCCGGATCCTGATCTCCCCGACGACGCTGCGGGTGCAGCCCGGCGACCGGATCGGCCTGGTCGGCCGCAACGGCGCCGGCAAGACCACGACGCTCAAGGTCTTGGCCGGCGAGGGCACCCCGTACGCGGGCGAGGTGACCCGCACCAGTGAGGTCGGTTACCTCCCGCAGGACCCCCGCACCGGCGACCTGAACGTCACCGCCCGCGACCGGGTGCTGTCCGCTCGCGGCCTGGATGTCCTGTTGTCGCAGATGCAGAAGCTCGAGGTCGAGCTCGAGGAGAGCGCCGACGAGAAGCTGATCCGCCGCTACGGCCAGCTGGAGGACCAGTTCGCCAGCCTGGGCGGGTACGCCGCCGAGGCCGAGGCCGCCCGGATCTGCTCCAACCTGGGCCTGCCCGATCGCGCGCTGGCCCAGACGATCGGCACCCTGTCCGGTGGTCAGCGCCGGCGCATCGAGCTGGCCCGCATCCTGTTCCAGAATTCCGGCCAGAACGGCAAGGGCATCCTGCTGCTCGACGAGCCCACCAACCACCTGGACCAGGACTCGATCACCTGGCTGCGCGGCTACATCGCCAACCACAAGGGCGGCCTGATCGTCATCAGCCACGACGTCGACCTGCTGGAAGCCGTGGTCAACCGGGTCTGGTATCTCGACGCCAACCGCGCCGAGGTCGACATGTACAACGTCGGCTGGAAGACGTACCTGGCCCAGCGGGAGACCGACGAGCGCCGCCGCCGCCGCGAGCGCGCCAACGCGGAGAAGAAGGCCGGCGCGCTGCTGGCCCAGGCCGACAAGATGCGGGCGAAGGCCACCAAGACCGTCGCCGCGCAGAACATGGCCAAGCGGGCCAACAAGCTGCTCGACGGCCTGGAGGACGTGCGCACCTCGGACAAGGTGGCCAAGGTCCGCTTCCCGAGCCCGGCGCCCTGCGGCAAGACGCCGCTGACCGCGCAGGGCCTGTCCAAGTCCTACGGCTCGCTGGAGATCTTCGCGGACGTGGACGTGGCGGTGGACCGTGGTTCCCGGGTCGCCATCCTGGGCCTCAACGGCGCGGGCAAGACCACGCTGCTGCGGATCCTCGGCGGGCACCTGCAGTCCGACACCGGTGAGGTGCGGGCCGGGCACGGGCTGCGGCTGGGTTACTACGCCCAGGAGCACGAGACGCTGGACGTGGACCGCACGATCCTGGAGCACATGCGCAGCGCCGGTTCCGAGCAGACCGACACCGAGCTGCGGAAGATCCTGGGTGCGTTCCTCTTCTCGGGTGACGACGTCGACAAGCCGGCCGGCGTCCTCTCCGGCGGCGAGAAGACCCGGCTGGCGCTGGCCACCCTGGTCTGCTCGGGCGCCAACGTGCTGTTGCTGGACGAGCCGACCAACAACCTCGACCCGGTCAGCCGCGAGCAGGTGCTGGACGCCATCGCCAACTACCCGGGCGCGATCGTGCTGGTCACCCACGACGCGGGGGCCGTGCAGGCGCTGAAGCCGGACCGGGCGATCCTGCTGCCCGACGGCGACGAGGACGCGTGGAGCGACGATCTGCTGGAGCTCGTCGAGCTGGCGTGATCGCCATCGCTTGATCGAGGATCAACGGCATCGTCGGTTGTCAACTGGTGCCCACACAGACAGTGCGACTCCTGCCCGGCTCCGGTCACCGCGCGGCCGGCCCCGGGCACCCTTCTGCCGGGCTCCGCTGACCGTTCGGGCGCCGACCCACGCCTCTTAGTGCATGCTGCGTCGACGCTGCGTGACATCGTTGTCCGTCCACCGTGTAGTTGATGTTTGTGCAGCTCAACGGGTGGTCTTGGGGCGAAGTCCGAAGCCGTGGGGTGGTCCCGGCGGGCGCCCGGCGAACGCTCTCCGGCGTCCGATTCCCGACCCGATCCGGCCTCCGGAGCAACGGTCTGACATTGATGCGCATGGTCACCGTCGGGTTCCTGACAGTGGTAATTGGGCACGTTGGCTAAGCCGAGATACCTAGCGCATGATCGTTGGAGGCGGTCTAATAGGTGGGACCGTATCGAACCGCACAGTCTGGGACGTGAGGATTCAACATGGCAGCCACCGGCACAGCCACCAGCACTGAGAAGGGTCGTCGAATCGTCGGCAGCGAGCGGCAGACGCTCGCCAAAGACCTGGTGAAGCGATACACCTCCGGCGAGAGCATTCGGGCGTTGGCCGCCTCCACCGGGCGGTCCTACGGATTCGTGCACCGGGTGCTCACCGAGTCGGGTGTCCAGCTTCGCCAGCGCGGCGGCGCCCGTCGTCGCAAGAAGGCGTGACGACCAGCGCATCACCCGGGACCGAAACAGGCGTTCGGTATGACCAGGACGGGCCGGTCGCGACGGTGACGTTGTGCCGGCCCGATGTGCTCAATGCCCAGACTCCCGCCATGTGGTCGGAGCTCGCCGACATTTCCCGGAAAATGCCGGGGGACGTGCGAGTCGTCATTGTCCGGGGTGAAGGGCGTGCCTTTTCCGCCGGACTCGACTTGTCGGTTGCCCGGGGCGGCGGCGATTCTTCGTTGCCGGAACTGGCCGCGTTGTCCCCGGAAGAGTGCGCGGATCGGATTGCCGGCTTCCAGGATGCGTTCACCTGGTTACGCCGGCCCTCGCTGGTCACCATCGCCGCCGTGCAGGGCCACGCGATCGGGGCCGGATTTCAGCTCGCGCTCAACTGCGACTTGCGCATCCTGGCCGACGACGCCCGTTTCTCGATGGCCGAAGTCACCCTCGGCCTGGTGCCGGATCTCGGTGGCACCAAACGGCTGACCGAGCTCGTCGGGCCGTCCCGCGCGCTGGAGATCTGCGTCACCGGCCGGCGCATCTCGGCGCCGGAGGCGGACCGGATCGGCCTGGCCACTGCCGTTGTGCCCGGGGCCGACCTCTCCGGAGCGGTGTCGGACCTGGCCGCGGCCGTGCTGGCCGCCGACCAGGGCGCTGTCGCGGAGATCAAGGCCCTGCTGGCCGGGGCGACCGACCGCTCGTACGCCGAGCAGGACCGGGCCGAGCGGGAGGCGCAGACCCGCCGCCTGCGTGACCTCCTGGGTGCCGAGTAAGGACCGTCAAGGAAGAAACCGGTTACCTCTCGGGTTGTCATACCCAGCGGGCAGACTGTGCCTGCCACAGACGCCCGGGAGGTGACGCATGGGTCCGAACTCCAGCGGCTCCAGTTGGATGATGCTGCGCTCGATCCAGAATTCCGAGCGCGTCTCGAAGCATCAGCTCAGCCGGGGCACGACCAAGCGCATCCTGCGCTTCGCCCGGCCCTACCGGCGCGACATCATCGTCTTCCTGATCACCGTGGTGTTCGCCGCGGGCATCGGCGTCGCCACCCCGGTGCTCGCCGGCCACGTGGTCAACGCCATCACCGCCGGCGGCTCCGACGCCGCCGCGACGGTCGTCAAGCTCGCCTTCATGATCGCCGGGCTGGCCGTCGTCGACGCGTTCCTGTCCCTGGCCCAGCGGTGGTATTCGGCCCGCATCGGCGAGGGCATCATCCTCGACCTGCGCACCAAGGTCTACGACCACGTCCAGCGCATGCCGCTGCAGTTCTTCACCCGGACGCAGACCGGCGCCCTGGTCAGCCGGCTCAACAACGACGTCACCGGGGCCCAGCGGGCGTTCACCTCCACACTGTCCGGTGTGGTCAGCAACGTCATCCAGCTCGTGCTGACCGCCGCCGTGATGTTCAGCCTGTCCTGGCAGATCACCGTGTTGTCGCTGGTGATGCTGCCGGTCTTCATCATCCCGGCGCGCCGGGTCGGCAAGAAGCTCGCCGAGATCACCCGCGAGTCGTACAACCTAGACGCGAAGATGAACGCGACCATGACCGAGCGCTTCAACGTCTCCGGCGCCCTGCTGGTCAAGCTGTTCGGCCGCCCCGACGCCGAGGCCGCGCGCTTCGGTGAGCGCGCGCAGCGGGTCCGCGACATCGGCGTGCAGCAGGCCATGTTCTCCCGCACCTTCTTCGTCGCCATGCTGCTGGTCGCCTCACTGGCCCAGGCCCTGACGTACGGGCTCGGCGGCTGGCTCGCGGTCACCGGCAGCGTCACCGCCGGCACGGTGGTCACCCTGGCACTGCTGCTGACCCGCCTCTACGGCCCGCTCACCGCGCTGAGCAACGTACGGGTCGACGTGATGAGCGCGCTGGTCTCCTTCGACCGGGTCTTCGAGGTCCTCGACCTCAAGCCCGGCATCGAGGAGAAGCCGGACGCCGTCGCCATCCCGCCCGGCTCCGGCCGGCTCGAGTTCCGCGACGTGCACTTCCGCTACCCGAGCGCCGACGAGGTCTCCCTCGCCACGCTGGAGGACGTGGTCGCCCTCGACCGCACCGAGAACGCACCGGTGCTGCGCGGCGTCGACTTCGTCGTCGAGCCCGGCCAGATGGTCGCCCTGGTCGGCCCGTCCGGTGCCGGCAAGTCCACCACGTCCATGCTGGTCTCCCGGGTCTACGACGTGACCGAGGGCGCGGTCCGCGTCGGCGGCGTCGACGTGCGCGACGCCACCCTGGAGTCGTTGCGCGACACCATCGGCGTCGTCACCCAGGACTCCCATCTGTTCCACGAGACGATCGCGGAAAACCTGCGCTACGCCCGGCCGGAGGCGACCGAGGAGGAGATGTGGGACGCCCTGCGCGGCGCCCAGGTCGCCGAGCTGGTCCGCTCCCTGCCCGAGGGGCTGGACACGGTGGTCGGCGAGCGCGGCTACCGCTTCTCCGGCGGCGAGAAGCAGCGCATCGCGATCGCCCGGCTGCTGCTCAAGCACCCGTCGATCGTGATCCTGGACGAGGCCACGGCCCACCTGGACAGCGAGTCCGAGGCGGCCGTGCAGCGGGCCCTGACTGTGGCGCTGGAGGGCCGGACGGCGCTGGTCATCGCCCACCGCCTGTCCACGGTCCGCGACGCCGACCAGATCCTGGTGCTGGACGACGGCCGCATCGTGGAGCGCGGCAAGCACAGCGAGCTCGTGGCGGCCGGCGGTCTGTACGCGGAGCTGTACCGCACCCAGTTCGCGGTGGGTGACAGCCCGGCCATGCCGTACGCGGAGGAGACCGAGCAGGTCATCGTGCAGGTCCCGCACCCGATCGAGCCCTGAGATTTCAGCTGCGGCACCCGGTCGGTTGTGACAGAACTATTCGATGGACCTACGCCTGGCCGGCCCGGCGGACGCGGCCTCGATCGCGGAGTTGCACGCCGCGAGCTGGCGCCGGCACTACCGGGGAGCCTTCGCCGACTCCTATCTCGACGGTGACGTGGTCACCGAACGCCGGGCAGTGTGGTCGTCGCGGCTGGCGACTCCCGGGACCGGTCGGACGCTGCTGGCGGAGGCCGGTGCCGAGCTGATCGGCTTCATCCACATCGTGGCCGACCACGACGAGCGGTGGGGGAGCTTCATCGACAACCTGCACGTGCGTCGCGACCGGCAGCGTTCCGGGGTGGGCCGGGCGCTGATGAACGGGGCGCCGGAGGCTGTCGAGCACCGAGCCCGCTATCTGTGGGTGCTGGAGCAGAACGTCGCGGCGCAGGGCTTCTATCGGGCGCTGGGTGGGCGGTGCGTGGAGAAGGCCGAGGTGTCGCCGCCCGGTGGGGTGGCAGGCCGCCTGCACGGCACGCCGCACAAGCTCCGCTTCGTCTGGCCGTGACCAGCTGCCGCCCCCGGGTCAGGTGGCGCGCAGGAAGTCGATCAGCAGCGGGTTCACCGCTTCGGGTCGTTCCAGGCTCGGCAGGTGCCCGGCCCAGTCCAACTCGACGTGCCGGGCGCCGGGGATCCGCTTGGACAGCGCCACCGCGATCTCGTGGAAGTCGATCAGGTCGTGCGCGCCGGACACGAGCAGCGTCCGGGCGGTGATGGCCCCGACGTCCGGCTCGGTCGCCAGCTGCGGTAACTCCTCGACCGCGGCCAGCTGCACCTCGAAGGCGCGACGCTGCATTACGCGTACCTTGTCGCGGGTTGCCTGGTCCGCCGCCGGACCGACCCACATCTCCACGTTGAGTTCGGTGGCCGCATCCACCTCCCCGGCCTCCAGCAGCGTGTCCTCGCGGGCGCCGAAGGCCCGCAGATCGGCGCTGCGTTCCTGCTCCCACCAGGCGGTGCAGAGCAGCGCCAGGGTGGTCACCCGCTCAGGCCGGCCGGCGGCGATCTCCAGCGCCACCCGGCCCCCGCCGGACGCCGCGATCAACGCCACCTGCTCCGCGCCGAGCGAGTCCATCAGCTCGATGACGTCGTCGGCGTCGCCGGACGGCCGGTCGGGCATCGGGGAGTCGCCGTAGCCGCGGAAGTCGGCCCGGACCACCCGGTAGCCGGCCTCGACCAGCGCCGGGACCTGCGGGTCCCACATGCGCCGGTCGCACACCGTCGAATGCAGCAGCACCACCGTGGGGCCGTCGCCGGCCACGTCATGAGAAAGAGTCATCCGCGCCACCCTAGGCCCCGGGCCGGGCCGGCACATGCGGTTTATCCCGGCAGTGCCGCCAGCGCGGCGGTGGGGATCGCAATCCATCCTTCGGTCCGGGCCGCTGGCAGCTCCCGCTCGTCGGGACGGCAGACCTGATCGCGTACGGCGGCCCGCGCGGTCAGCGCCGCGACGACGGCGTCCAGCGCATGATCGCTGTGCCGGCACAGCTCCTCGTGCGCGCCCAGGTCCAGCCACGGCGCGGCCTGCTTCAGCTGGTCGACGACGACCCCGAGGGTGAGCTGGTTCTTCGCGGTCTTGTAGCCGCGCCAGGGCAGACCCCACACCTTGAGCGACGCGGCGGGGTAGACCTCCACGACCGCGCCGGCGCCGCTGCGGTCGACGCCGGGTCCGGACTGCGCCAGCCGTGTCTGCAGCGCCGCGCAGCGCATGGCGGTGTGCCCGATCCGGTCCGCGGACACGCTCAACGGCACCAGGCCGGTCAGCCGGCGGGCCACCTCATCGGTGTGCCGCCAGGCCAGCCGGCGTCGCCACTGCTTGGCGTCCACGCCGTCGGGGATCGGCACGCGGCCGTCGCGGTGGGCGCCGACGAAGGTCACGAACGCGTCCGGCCAGCCCAGCGGGCAGTCGATGCCGATCTTCCGGGCCTGACCGGCCAGTTCGACGATCGCCTCGTCGTCGGCGGACACGGTCACCAGCCGCACGCCGGCGCCGGTGGCGGACCAGGCGATGGACGCGACGGCGGTCCCGGCCGGGTCGGCGGCCAGGTCCACTCCGGCGGTCAGCACGCGCCGACCATACGCGCGCCGGCGATGACGGTCCGTGGCGGCTTGGCATGAATCCGTGAGCCGGACGGGCCCTCGACGTCGATACGGTGGGGCCTCGTCCAAGGGAAGACACGGGGAGAAACCGATGCGTCAGGTCACGAACAAGCTCACTCTGTTGGCTCTCACCGGCTGCGCGATCGCTGCGACAGCGGCCTGCTCCACACCGTCCGACGCGCCGATCGCCGCTCCGTCCGCGTCCTCGGGCGTCGGTTCCGCCGCCAGCCAGGCCGCCGGCCCGGCGCCGAGCCCCACCGTGAGCACCTCGACCGGGCCCGCGGCCCCGGCGGCGAAGCCGTCGACCAGCGAAAAGCCTTCGACCGGCCAGGGTGGACGGGCCGACGACACCGACTGGGCCAAGGCCGCCTTCCGGGCGCTCGGCTGCAAGCGCCACGCCGACCTGCCGAAGCGGGCCGAGGTGCAGCACGTCGACCACTCGGACCTCACCGGTGACGGCCGGCGCGACACGATCGTCGCGGCGTCCTGCCCGACCACCACCTCGACGAACGCGGTGCACGTCTTCGTCTTCGGCGCGGACTCCGGCACCGAGCCGCTGCTGACCATCGGCAAGGACTCGTACCTGCGGACGGCCGACCTGCGGACGAAGGGACGCTCGCTGACCGTCGAGTCCGAGGCGCTCAGCGACGACGCCCCGCTGTGCTGCCCCGACCTGCGGATCACCCAGAGCTGGAGGTGGACCGGCTCGGCCTTCACGCGTACCGCGTTCAAGAGCACGGCTCTCTGAATGCAACTAATCCGGGCTCAGCTCCGTCTTGGAGGGTGGGGCCTGGGAAGCGGCCCTCGGATGCCGCCGGAGGTCAGGTCAGTGCCCCCGCTGACCTGGCTTTCGGCCGGAGCCGTCCGGCAGCGCCGCGATCCGGGCGAGCAGCATCGGGATCCAGTGCTCGCCGTAGCGCGCCCGCAGGTCCGCGCGGCGCCAGTCGTCGCCGGTGACCGTGCCGCGGCACCGGGATGTACCGCAACGGCAGGCCATCGTGTACGCGGTCTCCGCCGTACTGGTGGCGTAGTCGTTGGTCAGCTCCTCACCCGGCGCGATCGGGCGCCGGGTGGCCAGCTCGTACGGGCCGACCCACCACAGGTTCGGGTCGCAGCTGTGGTTGCCGTAGCCATTGGGGCGCCGGGGCGGCAGGACCAGATGCTCGGTCTCGCTGACGGTGATCGTGTCGACGTACGGCTGCTCCGGGTCGGCGATGAGCCGGCGCAGTTCCGCCCACGACACCAACCGCCCGCCCAGACGCGAGACGACCACGCCCGCCGGGTACGCCTGCCGGGCGAACAGCCCCCGCCCCTCGATCGCCGAGTCCCGCACCTCGATGCCGGGATCCAGCCAGCAGTCGGCCTCGGGGGTCACCGCTCCGCCGCCTCCCGCAGCTCCGCATACGCCGCTGCCAGCGTGTCGACCGTGTAGTGCGCGTTCAGGCCGCTCGGATTCGGCAGCACCCACACCGGCACCCCGCCGACGGTCTCGTCCTGCGGCCCGATCCGCGCTTTCGGCCGGCCGAACGCCGCCCGGTACGCGGTTACGCCGAGCACGGCGAGATACCGCGGCTGCCAGGTGCGCACCAGCTTGTCCAGCAGCCGGCCGCCGTCGACGAACTCGGCGGGGGAGAGCTCGTCGGCACGTGCGGTCGCCCGGGCGACGACGTTGGTGATGCCCAGGCCGAGTTCGGGCAGCTTCCATTGCTCGGACGGATGCAGCAGCACCGGGGTGAAGCCGGCGCGGTGCAGCGCGGGCCAGAACCGGTTGCCGGGGCGGGCGAAGTGGTGCCCGGTGGCGGCCGAGTACAGGCTCGGGTTGATCCCGGAGAACAGCACTCGCAGCCCGGGCCCGACCAGGTCGGCGAGGGTGCGGTTCCCGGCGGCGGCGACTTCTTCGGCCGTCGGCGGCCGGAACGCGGGCGGCGGCACGGCGGACAGCATCGGCCAAGCGTATCGATCCGGCCGTCGGGGCCTAAGGTCCCGGCCGGTGCCGGGTCAGCTCATTGCGTAGGACCGCCGGGCCGGGACTCATCAGGCCTACATCGATCACGAAGGAACCTCGGCGCAACCGTGGCGTCCGGCCGGCTGTCGGGGCGGAAGCGACCGCATCCAGCGTGGTCGGGGTGACGACCAATTGGGTGAACGGGCCGGCGAACCGCAACCGGGCCGACGCGATGGCCGCCGCCGGCACGAAGGTCGCCCGGTGCCGGCTCGGCGCGAACTCCACGCCGGCCGCGGACACCCGTACCCAGCCGGGGTTCGATCCCGTGCCGGCCAGGGCACCCAGCCCGCCGGCCGCCGCGGTCGCAAGCGTCACCAGCCCGGCTTCCACGTAGTCACCGAAGTCGAGCGAGGCGCCGGCCGCGACCGCCGCGACCATGGCCAGCCCGCGGATCAGCAGAACCACCGGCGCGACGAGCAGCGCGACACCGAGGGCCAGCCGCCACCGGTGCAGGCGGAAGACGACCGGCTCGGTGACGCTCACAGCATCCGTAGCGCACCGCCGTCGACAGGCAGGGTCAGCCCGGTCAGGTAGCTCGCCGCCGGGGACAGCACGAACGCCGCCACCTTGCCGAACTCGGCCGGCTCAGCCAGCCGGCGGAGCGGGACCGAAGCCGCCGCCTCCGCGGCTGCCGCCTCGGCGTCGCCGGTCGCTTCGAAGAGCTCCTTGTTGCGGTCCGTCAGCACGCGGCCCGGCAACAGGCTCACCACGCGTACGCCGCGCGGGCCGTACTGATCCGCCATGTCCTTCGCCGCACCGGCCAGGCCGGGTCGCAGCCCGTTGGACAGGCCCAGGCCGGCGATCGGGGTACGCGCCGACGTGGACAACACCAGGGCGATCGCGCCGCCCTCGGTCAGTCCCGCCGCCACCGTACGCGCCGCGCGTACCGTGCCGAGAAAGACCGTCTCGAAGGCCTCGCGCCACTGCTCGTCGGTCAGGTCCGCGGCCGTGCCGCGGGCCGGGCCGCCCACCGAGATCAGCGCGCCGTCAAGGCGGCCGAAGCGCTCCCGCGCCGTGCTGATCAGCAGCTCCGGCGTGCCGGGATCGGTCAGATCCGCCACCACGCCCGCCGCGCCGTCGCCAAGCTGAGCGACCGCCGCGTTGACCGCCTCCTGCGAGCGCGCGGAGACGACAACCTTGGCGCCGTCGGCCACCAGCGCCTGGGCGGTGGCGAAACCGAGGCCCCGGGAGGCGCCGGTGAGGACGAAGACGCGATCAGCCAGCCCGAGATCCATGCCGCAGATCCTGCCACCCGGGCCGCCTTCGGGCACCCGGAAGATCAGTGGGCGTGCAGGAAGGCGGCGGTCGCCGCGTCCGCCGGCAGGAACGACTCGATGGCCAGTTCGTCGAGGGTGACATCGAGCGGCGTGCCGAGCACCGCCGTGACGCTGAAGAACGACAGCTCCCGACCCGCGGTCGCGTACCGCAGCGGCACGACCATGCCGTCCGGCCGGGCTGTGGCCTGCCCGCCGGGCAGCGCCAGCAGCTCGTCGTGCAGCGACCGCAACACCGGATCGCCGGTCGCCTGCGCCTGGCGGTCCAGCCGGTGCAGAACGTGCGCCCGCCATTCGGGCAGATTCCTGATCCGGGGCGCCATGCCGTCCGGGTGCAGCGACAGCCGCAGCACGTTCACCGGCGGTTCCAGCAGCTCCGGCGCGGCCCCGGCGGTCAGCAGCGGCACCGCCGCGTTGCCGTCGACCATGGTCCAGTGCCGGTCGATCAGGACGGCCGGATAGGGCTCGTGCCCGGCCAGCACGTCGCGCAGTGACGCCAGCACGGCGGCCAGGTCCGGGCCGCGAAGATCCCCCTCGGGATAGGCCGGCGCGAAACCGCCGGCCAGCAGCAACGCATTGCGCGCCCGCAACGGTACGGCCAGCTCCTCGGCCAACCGCAGGATCATCTCCCGGGTCGGCCGGGCCCGCCCGGTCTCCACGAACGACAGGTGCCGCGTCGACACCCCCGCCTGCCCGGCGAGCTCGAGCTGGCTCAGCCGCCGGCTGCCCCGCCACCGGCGCAGCAGCACCCCCACGTCGCTCATGGACCCGATCGTAGGGAGCCGGCCGAGGACCGCCGATTACCCGCGAGGTAATCGACCGGACTACCCGGGCCGGGTGACGGTGGTCGGGCAATAACCGGAGCAGCGAGGAGAACCGACATGAGCGACTTCGACATCGTGGTGCAGCGCTACGTGGCCGCCTGGAACGAGACGGACCCGCAGCGCCGCCGCGCGGCGATCGAGGAGGCCTTCACCGATGACGTCCGGTACGTCGATCCGCTGGCGGCGGTCGAGGGGCACGCGGCGTTGGACGGCCTGATCGGGGCGGTGCAGGCTCAGTTCCCGGGGTTGGTCTTCACGCCCGGCGAGACGGTCGACGCCCATCACCAGCAGGCGCGTTTCACCTGGCATCTGGGTCCCGCGGGGGAGGAGCCGGTGGTGATCGGCTTCGACGTGGCTGAGCTGGGAGCGGACGGGCGGATCCGCACGGTGCTCGGCTTCATCGACCAGGCACCCGCGGCGCTGGGCTGATCAGGCGGCTGCGTCAGGTCCAGAACGTGTCGTGGCGCAGGAAGAACTCCGTGCGTTCCTGCTCGGACATCTGCGCGACGGTCGAGACCCGTTCGAAGTAGTCCTCCCGGGGCGCCCCGGGGGCGAACAGGATCAGCATCGACGCCGGCTCACCCGACTCGTTGCGGAAGCCGTGCACGCCACCCTCCGGCACGTACAGGAAGTCGCCGGCACGGCCGTCCTGCCACTTGGTGCCGTCGAAGAGCTTGACCGTGCCGGACAGCACGAAGAAGGACTCCGAGATGGACCGGTGGAAGTGCGGGTCGGGACCGCTGCGGGGACCCTTGAAATCCCACCGGTACAGGCCGAACTTGCCGTCCGTGCTGGCACCGGTGGCGAGGTAACTCGCGGTGGTCGCCGCTCCGTCGAGCTCCGGTTCAGCGCCGGCGACCCGCAGGGTCGCGGTCGCCTCGCCACCGTCGCCGAGGTAACGCGCATCGGGATAGGACATATCAGCGACCGTACGCGGAAACCGCCTTACCGCGCTGCCCGTGCCGCGGGCCGATCGACGAGATCAGTCCATGGCATGACCGCCGTTGACCGTGATGCGCTCGCCGGTGATGAACCGGGCCCCGTCCGAGGCCAGGAACGCCACCACGTCCGCGATCTCACCCGGGGTGCCCATCCGGCCCAGCGGCACCTCGCGCCGGTATTGCTCCACGTACTTCGGGTCGATGCCCGCGTGCCGCTCCACCGGGATCCAGCCGGGCGCGACCACGTTGACGGTGATGCCCCACGGGCCGAGCTCGCGCGCCCACGTGCGGGTCAGCGAGAACTGCGCGCCCTTGGCCGCGCTGTAGGCCGACATGCCGGGTGCCGAGCGCTCGAAGAGGTCGGAGCCGATCTGGATGATCCGGCCACCGCCGCGCTCCCGCATGCCGGGCGCGATCGCCTGCATCAGCAGCGTGGGGCTCTTCACGAAGAAGGTGAGCTGGTCCAGGTGGTCCTGCCAGGTGACGTGGACCGCGTCGATCGCCGGCTGCGGGCCGGTGGCGTTGGGCACCAGCACGGCCACCGGGCCGAGCCGGGACTCGACGGCGGCGACCAGCGCGGCGACCTCCGCCTCGTCGGTGACATCGGCCCGGAACGCGGCCGCGCGCCCGCCGGCGGCCTCGATGTCGGCGACCACCCGCTCGGCGTCCGCCCGGTCGGGCAGATAGTTGACGGCCACGGGCCAGCCGTCGGCGGCCAGCCGCCGGGCGATGTGCGCACCGAGCCCCCGCGAGGCGCCGGTGACCAGAACCGAGCCATCCATGCCGACGAAGCTACCGCCCACCCCCGACAGTTTTCCGTCATCGGCCCCTTGCCCGACAGCAGCACCTGGGTTGTGGCCGATGCTCGCGATGGAGGGTGGGCCGATCGCAGAACCTGGGCTCAGCGGCGGGGCGCAGGCTCAGCAAGCCCTGCTTGGCGGCGGGGCTCGGCGGAATCCGGGCTCAGCCGTCGGACCTCGTTCAACTGCGGCGCAGGACGCGTACCCGGCCTGCGACCTGCCCGACCACCGACCCGGCGGCGCTGCGCACAGCCGGCATCCGGCGAGGTCGCGGCGGATTTTCACCGTCGTAGACCAGGGACGCCTCCCGGGCCGCGAGCTCCGCCCCGGCCGCGGCCGGCAGCTCCCGCCGGGCGGCCAGCTCCCGGGCCAGATCCCAGCCGTCGCGCAGCGACCCCCGCGTCGGCCGCGTCGCGGCCCACGCCGACCACTGCCTGTACCAGCCCGCACCCAGCGCGTGCACCAGATCCGGCCACTGCCGCGCGACCTCACCGGCCCGCTTCCTGAGCAGCGCGACCCGGGCGGCCTCGACGAGCCGGGCATCAAAACCCGGGGGTACGGCGGCCCCGCCGGTCAGCGCGGCCACCAGCTCGGCCTGCCGTTCCGCCAGCGACGTCATGTCACGCTCGGGTAGCCGGAGGCGGCGGCGATCGCGTCCAGTTCGCCGTTGAGCTCCGCCGCCGACGGGTAGTCGCCGTCGCGTTCCAGCATCAGTGCCGGTGGCCGGTGCCGGGCGCACAGTTCGGTGATCAGGTCGAGCACCGGCTGGGGGACCGCGTCGGTGTGTGTGTCGTGGTAGATCCCGTCGTGTTCGGCGCCGCCGGCCACGTGGACGTAGGCGATCCGGTCCAGCGGCAGCCGGTCGAGCAGGGCCAGCGGGTCCGTGCCCCGGTTGAGCGCGTTGGCGTAGACGTTGGCCACGTCCAGCAAAAGCAGGGCGTCCGTGCGTTCCAGGATCTCGGTCAGGAACGCACCTTCGTCCAGCTCGTCGTCGGGCCAGTCGAACAGGGCCGCGATCGGTTCCAGGGCGATCGGTACGGACAGCTCCGCCTGGGTGCGCTTGACGTTGGCCACCACCGCGTCGACGGCTTCGCGGCTGCGGGGGATCGGCAGCAGGTGACCGGCCTCCACGCCGCCGGCGCGGACGAACGCGATGTGCTCGCTGACCAGGGGCGCGCCCAGCCGCTCGGCCACGGCCGCGAGGTGGGTGACGCGGGCCGGCTCGACCGGTTCCGCGCCGCCCAGCGACAGTTTCACCCCGTGCGGCACGACGGCCACGCCGCGGTCGCGCAGCTCGGCCAGGCCCACCGGCAGGTCACCGTGGGCGGGTACGGACTCGGCGACCACCTCGGCGAACTTGAGGCCGGGGAGCTGGGCGACGAAGCCGCCGATCTCGGGCCGCCAGCCGATGCCCACCCCGTACGCGGTGGTCATCCGCCGCACCCGCCTCCGCCGCAGCCGCCGCCTCCGCCACCGCAGGACGAGCCGCCGCTGCTGCACGAGGAGGAACTGCCCGAGTCGCCGCTGGAGCCGCTGCCGGAGGAGGCGTTGACGCGCTGTACCTCCGCGTCGGCGGCGAAGGCCGGGTCCATCGTGTAGAGCGTCGCGGTGCCGTACAGGGCCACGCCCATCGCCGCGCCTGTCGCGCCGTAGGTGGCGTACGAGGGGGACTGGTGCGGCGCGAGGTAGGCGTGCTGCTGACGCAGGGCCCGCATGCCCTTGTCGGCGGCGTGCGTCGCGCGGCGGCGGCGGGTCAGCAACATGATGGTCAGGAAGAAGGCGATCACGATGGCCACCACGAGGAAGCCGACGGGCTTGTCGTTCTGCAGCCCGTCGACGAGCCGGGCCACGCCGGCCAGCACGATCAGCGCGCCCACCAGGGCCCAGGCCCGGGCGGCCTTGAGCTTGCCCGGGGTCACGGCCAGGCCCTGCGCCTCCAGGCCTTCGCGCAGCTGGCGCACCGCCGCGACGACCCACTGATCACCGGTGAGGTCGCGGGCCCGCAGGCGCCGGCCCGCCGCGTTGTAGACCGCCGAGTCCAGCGGGGTGGTCCCGGCGGGCATCGGGCCCGACTGCTGCAGGGTCTTGCCCGGGCCGCCGGTGATGGCCCCGGCGCCCCGCAGGCCACCCAGCGAGGCGTAGACGGCGAGCTGGTCGCCGCCGTTGAGGTACGCGACCTGCTGCGGGCCGAGCCGGTCGACGGGCGCGCTGCGGTTGCCGGAGAACAGGACGCGCCGGTGGATGGCCGAGAGGATCAGCACCGAGACGATCGCGGTGAAATAGAGGACGAGGAAAGCCGGTCCGGGGATGCCCCAGGTGTCACCCTGCGCCGCGAGATTCATGTCCGACCTCCCGAGCTGTGTCGTTGCTGGACCTCATTGTGCAGGTCAATGCAACATTCGGGTCACGGCCGGCGGACAGCTTCCTCCACGACGTCCAGGACCTGGCTCAGTTCGCCCGCCGGGCGCCCGGTCGCCAGGTGCAGGACCAGCCCGTCGTATGCCAGCTCGAGGAACTGGGTGAGCACCTCCACGTTCACGTCGTCGCGCAGCACACCGGCCTCGTGCTGGCGTTCCAGCCGCTCGCGGGTGGCCTCGGCGATCGCGGCGGAGCGCTCGGCCCAGCGCTTGGCGAAGGCCGGATCGGTGCGCAGCCGCCGGGAGACCTCGAGCTGGCTGCCGAGCCAGCCGGCCGTGTCGCCGTCGCTGGTCCGGGCCTGCTCGAGCAGGTCGCGCATCACCTGGACGAGGCCGTTGCGGCGGACCGTGGTGACCATGGCGGCGGCGTCGTCCTCGGCGACGGCGAGGAACAGCGAGTCCTTGTCGCGGAAGTGGTGAAAAATCGCGCCACGTGAAAGGCCGGTGGCCTCCTCGAGGCGGCGCACGGTCGCGCCCTCGTACCCGAATCGGGCGAAGCATCCGCGCGCCGCCGCGAGGATCTCGTGGCGGCGGGCGTCGAGCTGGTCCTGGCTTACCCTGGGCACGCTGCGATCGTGTCACGCCGGTTCGGACGCTTGCAATCCGTACGTACGGCTTGCCAGCCCATCGAGATCCGTCTCGCATGGTGCCAAAAGCGTCATCCGGCCCTCCCTTTGTTAACACTCTTGGACTGTCCGCGCCCGCATTCACTCACGTACAGTGCGCGGGTGCCTCTCGTCTTCCTCGCGCTGGACGACACCCTGCTTGACCGCAGCGGTGCGTTCCGTCTGTGGGCGAAAGGTTTCCTCGACGAGATCGCGGCGCCGCAGGACGACCTCGACTGGTTACTGTCGGTCGACGCGGACGGCCTCACCTCCCGGTGGGACCTGGCCGATCTGATCCGCGACCGCTACCAGCTCGACATCCCCTCGATCGACCTGCTCGAGGAGCTGCACGAGGGCCCGCTGGCCTACGAGCGGCTCGACCCCCTGGTGGCCTGTGCGCTGCAGATCGCCGGGGATGCGGGGTGGGTCCCGGTGGTGGTCACCAACGGCCCGCACGAGCAGCAGGAGACCCGGATCCGGCGCACCGGGCTGGACCGGTACGTCGCCGACTGGGTCATCTCCGAGCAGGCCGGCGTCAGCAAGCCCAACCCGCGCATCTTCGCGCTGGCCGCCCAGCGGGTCCGGATGCGACTCGGCGGCGCCTGGATCGTCGGGGACAGCCCGGAGGCGGACATCGGTGGCGCCGCCGCGATGGGACTACCCAGCGTGTGGTTGCACCGGGGCCGGGACTGGATCGACAACCGGTTCGCGCCGACCCGGGTGGTCGGCAACGTGATCCAGGGACTGTCCGCGGTGATGGCCGCCCGTTAATTCGGTTGCGCGACCGGGTGACGCCCGGGAGAGTGCATCCCGTACGTGCTCCGCAGGTTTCTCGAGAAGAAGGGGGTGAACCTCATGGCTGTCGTTGTCCTTCGCCATGCCCAGGTTCCAGTTCTTTCTTTCTTCTCCGAGGAGACCCTCCAGTGCGAGAGCACGACGCTTTCGGCCCGGCAACCATGCGCCGCGGCCGCCGCAAGTTCGACGACGACGAAGCCGACTTCGTAAAGACGGGCAAGCTCGAGCCCGCTCTGGCCGAGGACCCCGACCTGCCCGAGACCGGCGACCGCTGGTCGACGTGGGACGGCGCCCTGCACGGCCCCCATCCCCGCCCCGACTGGGTCCGCACCGAGTACGGCGCGGTGGACACCGAGCTGGGCATGCTCAAGACCGGCAAGGAAGCGGACGTCTTCCTGGTTCGCCGGGCCGTACCCGGCACCGACCAGATCAGCATGATCGCGGCCAAGCGGTACCGCGACGGCGACCACCGGCTCTTCCACCGCGACGCGGGCTACCTCGAGGGACGCCGGGTGCGCCGGTCCCGTGAGATGCGCGCGATGACCAACCGCACCGCCTTCGGCAAGGAGCTCATCGCCGGGCAGTGGGCGGCGGCTGAGTTCGGCGCGCTGTCCCGGCTCTGGCAGGTGGGTCAGGAGGGCGGCACGATCTCCGTGCCGTACCCGGTGCAGCTCATCGGCACCGAGCTGATGCTGGAGTTCATCGGCGACTGGGAGACCGGGGAGGCCGCGCCGCGGCTGGCGCAGGTGCGCACCGACCGCGACGGGCTCGAGGACCTGTGGCGGCAGATGACCGACGCGCTCAGCGTGCTGGCCCGCACCCAGATCGCGCACGGCGACCTGTCGCCGTACAACACGCTGGTGCACGAGGGGCGGCTGGTGATCATCGACATGCCGCAGATCGTCGACCTGATCGCCAACCCGCAGGGCGCCGAGTTCCTGGCCCGCGACGTGCGCAACGTGGCGAGCTGGTTCACCGCGCGCGGCCTGACGGTGGACGCCGACGGGCTGATCGAACGCCTCAGCTACGAAGCGGGGCTGCTGTGACGTCCCGGGGCAAGCAGCCCGGACCGCGGCCGCCGGACAAGCGGTGGCCGCGGCCGGGGCCGCGTCACTGGAGGTAGCCCTCGACCTCGCTGGTGCTGTGGGCCTGCTCGCTGTCCGGGTTGTTGCCGAACTCCCGGGCAGCGCGCCGGCGGCGCAGCAGGTCCCAGCACTGGTCCAGCGACTCCTCGAGCTCCTTGAGCTTGGCGTGCTCCTCGTCGCTGCTGATCTCGCCGCGGCTCAACTGCTGGCGGAGCTTGTGCTCCTCTTCGACCAGGCCGTTGATCCGGCCCAGCACAGTGTTGTCATCCATGACCAAGAGCCTTGCACACGGCTTTCACAGATCAAGCGGCACTCGCGGCGCGACCGGCTCGGCCCAGTCGCCGGTGAGCATCCGGCCGGTCTGCTGCGGTGGGAGCACCAGCTTGTAGCCGACCTGCCGGACCGTGCCGATCATGCACTCGTACTCGGTGCCGAGTTTGGCCCGCAGCCGGCGGACGTGCACGTCGACGGTGCGGTGGCCGCCGAAGTAGTCGAAGCCCCACACCTCGCGCAGCAGCTGGTCCCGGCTGAACACCCGGCCCGGGTGCTGGGCCAGGAACTTGAGCAGCTCGAACTCCTTGTAGGTGAGGTCGAGCTGGCGGCCCTTGAGCCGGGCGGAGTAGGTCTGCGGGTCGATGGCCAGCTCGCCGGCGGTGACCGTGCCGCTCGCCCCGCCCGCGGTGCCGCCGGAGACCCGTCCGGTGGTCATCCGCAGCCGGGCCTCGACCTCCGCCGGTCCGGCGTGGGTCAGCAGCACGTCGTCCAGGCCCCAGTCGGCGGCCATCGCGATCAGGCCCGCCTCCTCGACGACGGCCAGCAGTGGCACCCGCAGGCCAGTGGTGCGCAGCATCCGGCACAGGTCACGGGCCTCGAGCAGGTCACGGCGCGCGTCCACCAGGACGACATCGGGGTCGGCGCCGGACAGCAGGGACTGGACGTCGAAGGTGCCGACCCGCAGCGAGTGCCGCAGCAGATCGAGCGCCGGCAGCGCCCGATCCTCCGCAGCGGCGCCGGGGCGGGTGGCCAGCAGCAGGATCTCCATGGGCCTCAGCGTGCGGCACGCATGTTTCGAAACGTGTTCTTCATATGTAAGAACACCCCGTCATCCGGCGGACAACGGGGTGTTCTACAGCACATCCAGGGCTCAGCTGGTCAGCATCTTGCGCAGCACGTACTGCAGGATCCCGCCGTGGCGGTAGTAGTCCGCCTCACCGGGGGTGTCGATCCGGACGTCGGCGTCGAACTCCACGCCGGTGTCGGTCAGCACCTTGACGGTCGACGGGATGCCGCCGTCGTTGAGCGCCTCGACGCCGGTGATCGTGAACGTCTCGGTGCCGGTCAGGCCCAGCGACTCCGCGTTGGTCTTCGGCGGGAACTGCAGCGGGAGGACGCCCATGCCGATCAGGTTCGAGCGGTGGATGCGCTCGTACGACTCGGCGATGACCGCGCGTACGCCCAGCAGCATCGTGCCCTTGGCCGCCCAGTCGCGCGACGAGCCGGAGCCGTACTCCTTGCCGGCCAGGATGACCAGCGGGACGCCGGCCTCCTTGTACGCCACCGAGGCGTCGTAGATGCTGCTCTGCTCGCCGGTCAGGTGGTTGACGGTGAAGCCACCCTCGACGCCCGGGACCAGCTGGTTGCGCAGGCGGATGTTGGCGAACGTGCCACGGATCATCACCTCGTGGTTGCCGCGCCGGGAGCCGTACGAGTTGAACTCGTGCCGGGGCACCCCGTGCTCGGCCAGATACTGGCCCGCGGGGGAGTCGGCCTTGATCGAGCTGGCCGGCGAGATGTGGTCGGTGGTCACCGAGTCGCCCAGCTTGGCCAGCACCCGAGCGCCGGCGATGTTGGTGACCGGCGAAGGGTCGGCCTGCATGCCCTCGAAGTACGGGGGCTTGCGCACGTAGGTCGATTCCGGCGCCCACTCGAAGGTCTTGCCCTCCGGCGTGGGCAGCGACTGCCACTGCTCGTCGCCGGCGAAGACGTCCGAGTAAGCCGTGCTGAATCCGATCGCGCCGATGGTGGCGGCGATGACCTCGTCGATCTCCTTGGCGCTGGGCCAGATGTCGGCGAGGTAGACCGGCTTACCGTCCGAGCCGGTGCCCAGCGGCTCGGTGGTGATGTCCAGGTCCATCGTGCCGGCCAGCGCGTACGCGACCACCAGGGGCGGCGAGGCCAGGTAGTTCATCTTGATGTCGGGGTTGATCCGGCCCTCGAAGTTGCGGTTGCCGGAGAGCACGCTCACCGCCGTGAGGTCCGCCTCGTTGACCGCGGCCGAGATGGCGTCGGGCAGTGGGCCGGAGTTGCCGATGCAGGTCGTGCAGCCGTAGCCGACCAGGTTGAAACCGAGCTTGTCGAGGTACGGCGTGAGCCCGGCCCGGTCGTAGTAGTCCATGACGACCTTGGAACCCGGCGCCAGCGTGGTCTTGACCCACGGCTTGCGGTTCAGGCCCTTCTCGACCGCGTTCCGCGCGAGCAGCGCGGCACCGATCATGACCTGCGGGTTCGACGTGTTGGTGCAGGACGTGATCGCGGCGATGCCGACGAAGCCGTGGTCCAGCTCGAACTCGCTGCCGTCCTCGCCGACCACCCGGGTGGGCTTGGAGGGCCGCCCGGTGGCACCGTCGGCAGCACTGAAGACGTGCGGCTTGTCGGCGTCCGAGTGCTCGTGGTTCGCCGGCGGGTCGCTGGCCGGGAAGGACTCCTCGCTGGCCTCGTCGGCGGGGCCCACGGCGCTGACGTAGTTGGCGAGCGCGTCGCGGAACATCGGCTTGGCGCGGTCCAGCGGGACGCGGTCCTGCGGGCGCTTCGGGCCGGCCAGCGACGGCACGATGGTCGACAGGTCCAGCTCGAGGCGCTCGGAGTAGTTCGGCTCCCCGGCCGGGTCGTGCCACAGGCCCTGGCGCTTCGCGTACGCCTCGACCAGCGCGACCTGCTGCTCGGAGCGGCCGGTGAGCTTGAGGTACTTGATCGTCTCGTCGTCGATCGGGAAGATCGCCACGGTGGAGCCGTACTCGGGCGACATGTTGCCGATCGTGGCCCGGTTGGCCAGCGGCACGGCGCTGACGCCGGGGCCGTAGAACTCGACGAACTTGCTGACCACGCCGTGCTCGCGGAGCATCTCGGTGATGGTCAGCACCAGGTCGGTGGCGGTGGTGCCGGCCGGCATCTCGCCGTGCAGCTTGAAACCGACGACCCGCGGGATCAGCATGCTGACCGGCTGGCCGAGCATCGCGGCCTCGGCCTCGATGCCGCCGACGCCCCAGCCCAGCACGCCCAGGCCGTTGACCATGGTGGTGTGCGAGTCGGTGCCGACCACGGTGTCCGGGTAGGCCTGGCCGTTCCTCTCCATGATCGTGCGGGCCAGATACTCGATGTTCACCTGGTGGACGATGCCGGTGCCGGGCGGGACGACCTTGAACTCGTTGAACGCGGTCTGGCCCCAGCGCAGGAACTGGTAGCGCTCGCGGTTGCGCTGGTACTCCAGCTCCACGTTGCGGGCGAAGGCGTCCTCGCGGCCGAACAGGTCGGCGATGACCGAGTGGTCGATCACCAGCTCGGCCGGGGCGAGGGGGTTGACCTTGGTGGGGTCGCCGCCCAGCTCCTTGACGGCCTCCCGCATGGTGGCGAGGTCGACGACGCAGGGCACGCCGGTGAAGTCCTGCATCAGCACCCGCGCCGGGGTGAACTGGATCTCCACGCTCGGATCGGCGGTGGGGTCCCAGCCGCCGAGGGCCCGGATGTGGTCGGCGGTGATGTTCGCGCCGTCCTCCGTGCGGAGCAGGTTCTCCAGCAGGATCTTCAGGGAGTACGGCAGGCGGTCATGCCCGTCGACCTTGTCGATCGTGAAAATCTCGTAGCTCGCGTCTGCGACGCGTAGCTCGCTCTTCGCACCAAAGGTGTCGAGGCTGGCCACGTCATCTCCTTCACACCCAGCGACCGTGAGTAGTCCTCATCAGTCTGTCCCACCGGTGACGGCCGCCCGCCGGTTAGGTTGTCCTAACTCAGGGTTCACGTCTTCCGTAAACCGTACGTCCGTCTTGTTATTCGGTGCAACCCGGGTCCGAGGTTTGATCCTCATGATCAACGGGAACTGACCGTCCCGTGCAGGCACCCACGGATCTGGACCACCTCACGGACTTCTTCGACCGCTACGGCTCCGCCCTGACCAGGGGCGACGTCTCGGCGGTGGCCGGCTGCTACGCGTTGCCGGGCATGGTGGTCTCGGACTCGTACAGCTTCACCTTCGCCTCGCCGGCGGCGGTGGCCCTGTCGTTCCTGGGTGCCGCGCCGGCGTACAAGGAGCAGCAGATCGTCGCCGCGCATGCGCAGCTGCGCGATGTGCAGCGGCTCAGCCCGGCGCTGGCGATGGTCGCCGTCGAATGGGAGTACCTCGACAGCCTCGGCAACGCGGTGCCCGGCGAGAGCTACCGCTACCTGATCCGGGTCGACGCGAACGGCCCGCGGATCACCACCGTCATCGCGACGCACTGAAACTGACGTACCCCGGTGCCATCATGTCCAGGTGACCACGATCGAGATCGCCTCGCCTGAGGCACCGACCAGACTCAGCAGACCGCAGTGGCTGGTCGTGCACTACCGGCGCGAGGACGAGGGCTACGGCGACTGGTCACTGCACGCCTGGGGTGACATCGCCCCCGACGCGATCACCGGCTTCCCCGGCGGGCACCCGTTCGCCGGCGCCGATTCCTACGGCCGTTTCGCCTGGGTGCGGCTGGCCGATGCCGCCCGCGAGGTCGGCTTCCTGGTGGTCGACCACACCGGTGCCAAGGACGTGGCCACCGACCGGCACGTCGACCCGGCCGTCACCCCGCAGATCTGGCTGCGCCCCGGCGACCCGACGGTCTACACCAGCGCCGCCGCGGCCGGCCACACGACCGAGGTTCCCGAGGAGGACGACTTCGCGGTCATCCACTACCGGCGGGCCGACAGTGACTACGACGGCTGGGGCGTGCACGCCTGGGAGGGCACCCCGGCCAAGCCGCGCTGGCACGCGCCGCTCGCCCCGGCCGCGTTCGACGCGTTCGGTGCGGTGTTCCGGGTGCCGGTCCGCCCCGATGCCGTCGGCCTGCGCTTCGTGCTGCACCGTGGCGACGTCAAGGACCTGCCCGACGACCAGCGCCTCGATCTGACCGTCGGTCGCGAGGTCTGGCTGCTCTCGGGCACCACGGCGCCCGTGCTGCCCGACGTACGGTCGCTCGGTCCCGAGCTGGACCCGGCCCGGGCCCTGGCCGTCTTCCTCGACCGGACCACGCTGGCCCTGCCGCCGCACCTCGCCGACCGGGCCGAGAGCTTCGCCCTGGTCGCGTCCCCCGACGGCGGCCTGCGCCGCGACGGCGACGAGCTGACCGGCGAGCGCACCATCCTGCCGCTGACCCCGCGCCCCGGCGGCCTGTTCCAGGCGCAGAGCCGGCACTTCCCGCACCTGCGGGCCTACCGCGCCTTCGCGGTGCCGGAGCTGGGCGACGCGGCGCTGGGCTATCTGCTGCGCGGGCAGCTGCTCGCGGTCGGCCGCGACCACGCCGGCCGGGTCACGGCCCTGACGGCGGTCCAGCTGCCCGGCGTGCTCGACGACCTGTACGCGGATGCCGCCGACGCCGAGCTCGGCGTGGTCATGGAGGGGGAGCGGCCGACCATCTCGGTGTGGGCGCCGACCGCGCGCACGGTGGTGCTGGAGCTCTCCCGCACTCCCGGCGACGACGAGCCGAAGGTCCTGCCGATGGACCGGGACTCGCTGACCGGCGTCTGGTCGATCGCCGGCAAGCGCAAGTGGCTCGGCCGTTACTACCGCTTCCGGGTCGAGGTGTGGCACCCGGCGGCGCAGCGCGTGGTGACCAGCAGCGTCACCGACCCGTACTCGCTCTCGCTGTCGGTCGACTCCACCCACAGCCAGCTCGTCGACCTGGACGATCCCGAGCTGCGGCCGCCGGGCTGGGAGACCCTGGTCAAGCCGCCGCCGGTCGCGCCCGCCCGGATGCAGATCGCCGAGCTGCACGTCCGCGACTTCTCCATCGCCGACACCACCGTGCCGCCCGAGCAGCGCGGCACCTATCTGGCCTTCACCCGCGACGACTCGGCCGGGATGCGGCACCTGCGGATGCTCGCCGACGCCGGGCTCACCCACGTGCACCTGCTGCCGGCGTTCGACTACGCGACCGTGCCGGACCGCCGCGCCGACCAGGCGGTGCCCAAGTGCGACCTGGCCGGCCTCCCGCCGGACTCACCCGAGCAGCAGCGCGCGGTCATGGCGGTCGCCGCCGAGGACGGTTTCAACTGGGGCTACGACCCGCTGCACTACACGACCCCCGAGGGCAGCTTCGCCGTCGAGCCCGCCGGCAGCGCCCGCATCCGGGAGTTCCGGTCGATGGTCGCCGCCCTCAACGCGGCCGGCCTGCGAGTGATCATGGACGTCGTCTACAACCACACGATGGCCGACGGGCTGGCGCCGTTCAGCGTGCTCGACCGCATCGTCCCCGGTTACTACCACCGGCTGCTCGACGACGGCACGGTTGCCGAATCCACCTGCTGCTCCAACACCGCGCCCGAGCACATGATGATGGGCCGGCTGGTCATCGACTCGATCGTCACCTGGGCCCGCGAGCACAAGGTGGACGGCTTCCGCTTCGACCTCATGGGACATCACCCGCGGGCCAACATCCTCGAGACCCGGGTCACCCTCGACCACATCGACCCCGACATCTACCTGTACGGCGAGGGCTGGAACTTCGGCGAGATCGCGTACGACGCCCGGTTCGTGCAGGCCACCCAGGTCAACATGGCGGGCACCGGGATCGGCACGTTCAACGACCGGCTGCGCGACGCGGTCCGCGGCGGCGGCTCCTTCGGTGACGACCCGTCGGAGCAGGGGTTCGCCACCGGGCTGGGCGCGGCCACCCCGCTGTCGGTGCACGACCGGATCAAGGTGGGCCTGTCGGGCGGCCTGGCGACGTACCGGTTCGTCACCCACACCGGCGCCGAGCACAGCGGCGCCCAGATCGACTACAACGGCTCACCCAGCGGATACGCGGCCGCACCGGGCGAGTGCGTGACGTACGTCGACGCCCACGACAACGAGATCCTCTACGACGCGATGGCCTTCAAGCTGCCGCAGTCCCTGCCGATGATCGACCGCGCCCGCATGCAGGTGCTGGCGCTGTCCCTGGTGGTGCTGGGCCAGGGCGTCGGCTTCGTGGCGCTCGGCACGGAACGGCTGCGCTCCAAGTCGCTGGACCGCAACTCCTACGACTCGGGCGACTGGTTCAACCAGATCCGCTGGAACGGCGCCGACGGCAACGGCTTCGGCGTGGGCCTGCCCCCGGCCCCGGACAACGAGGACAAGTGGCCGTGGGCCCGGCCGCTGCTGGCCGACCCGGCGCTGGTGCCGTCGGCGGAGATCATGGACCTGACCGCGGCCCGGTACGCCGAGCTGTTGCGCATCCGCCGCTCGTCGCCGGTCTTCGGGCTGCCCACGGCCGACGAGGTGCAGCGGAGGCTGACGTTCCCGCTGGGCGGGCCGCACGAAAGCCCCGGCGTGATCGTGATGTGCCTGGACGGGACCGGGCTGGACCAGCGCTGGAGCACGGTGGTGGCGGTCTTCAACGCGACCGGGACCTCGACGACGCAGCACGTGCCGGCGTTGGCGGGGGTGCGGCTGGAGTTGCATCCGGAGCTGGTGGCTTCGGCGGATCCGGTGGTGCGGACGGCTACGGCCGAGGGGGGCACGCTGAGCGTGCCGGCCCGCTCGGTGGCGGTCTTCGTCGCCGACCTGGCCTGAGTGGCCCGGGCTGGTCCGGCTTGAGCGAGCCGGGCGCGTTCGGCTTGAGGCCAGCAATGCGCCGACTGGCAGCCCTTACGGCACAAGCCTGGCGACAGTCCACGAGGCCGCAAACAGAAGTAGGGCACGAAACCCCGCCGGACATCCGGCGGGGTTTCCTTATCTGGCTTCAAGCAATTCCAGCCTTCGACAAAGCGGCCGACACCTCCGGCACATCAAGATGGCCCTGAGCCACCCCCATCACCAGGTCGTACGCCTCGTCGTTGCTCATGTTCGGCTGGCCACCCGCGTTCAAACCGCAGAACACCCATGCCGCCGCCAGTGCAAGACGCTTGTTGCCGTCCTGCAACGGATGGTTCATGCACAACGCCACCAGCAGTGCCGCCGCCTTGTCGGCGATTGTCGGGTACGGCTCATGCCCGAACGCCCGCGTCTGCGGCCGGTGCGCGGACATGGACAACAGGCCCACGTCGCGGATCACCACATCCTGCGGCGCTATCACTGCCGCGGCGATATCGACGAGATCCTCCACGTCGAGATAGATCACGCGCCTTCGCCCAGACGCCGCAATGCATCGGCGAAGTTCGCTTGGACGACCTGAACCTCACGCGCGATCATCGCCTTCTTCGTGTGCCGGGCCAGGTAGTCCTCAGCCATCTTCACCAGCAGGGCCTGCACGCTGACGTGTTCCGCGTCGGCCTGCGCGCGTAGGCGTTCGGCCAGTTGCTCCGGGGGTCGAAAGTTCATCGCCATGCACGCAACGGTACCAGGATGGTACCAAATTTGCCCACGGCTCTTCGCCCGACGCGTCCGGCTGAGCCGTTGTCAGCGCTCGGGCGGCGGGCAGCTCGGCACGGTCACCGTGAAGGTCGTGCCGCCGTCCGGGCCGGCCGGCTCCGCCGAGAGGCCGCCGTGGTGGGCGTCGATGATCGCTTTGCTGATCGCCAGGCCCAGTCCGGTGCCCTTGATCCCCTGCGACACCGCGTTCGACGCGCGGAAGAACCGGTCGAACAGGTGTGGGCGTTGCTCCGCCGGGATGCCGATGCCGGTGTCGGTGACCCGTAGCGTCGTCGTAGCCGTCGCGTCGTCGTGGCGGCCGGTCAGGGTCACCGTGCCGCCCTGCGGGGTGTACTTCACCGCGTTCGAGATCAGGTTGTCGAGGACCTGGCGGATCCGTACCGGGTCGGCGTGGGCGGGCAGGTGCCGGGCCACGTCCACCTCGATCGTGATGTCCTTGGCCGTGGCGTCCGGGCGGCGGGCGTCCACGCTGTCCACCACCAGCCGGATCAGCGACAGCGGGCGCGGTTCCAGCTTCATCTGGCCGGCGTCGATCCGGGCCGTGTCCAGCAGGTCGTCGACCAGGCCCTGCATGTGGGCGCTGTGCTTGTCGATCACCGACGCCAGGTGGCGGTGGTCGCCGGTGAGGCCCGCGTCGTCGAGGAGCATCTCCGTGTAGCCGCGGATCGTCGCCAGCGGGTTCCGGAGTTCGTGGCTGACCAGGGCCACCAGTTCGTCCTTGAGCCGGTCGAGCTCGCGCAGCCGGCGGTTCTGCTGCTGCTGGTCGTGCAGCACCTGCTCGCGGCGGTCGGCCAGCTCGCGGCGGGCGGTCACGTCGGTCGCGATGCCATCGATGTACAGCCGGCCGCCTTCCGGGCGGGGCACCGACCGGATCCAGACCCAGCGGGTGACGCCGTCCAGGCCCAGCAGGCGGACCTCCGCGTCCGCCGGTTCGCCGCCGAAGACGGTGTCGCGGAGCCGGGCCATGGCCGGCAGGTCGTCCGGGTGCACGTTCTCGGCCATGGTCTTCGCGATGTCGGTGCCGGCCGGCAGCTGCCCACCCAGGATGCCGTGGCTGTCGGGGCTGGCGTAGACGACCACGGGCCTGCCGTCGTCCTCGATGGCGTAGGTCCACACGTAGTCGTTCACCTGGGCCACGACCCGGTCGAAGGCCCGCTGGGTGGCCGCCAGGACCTGGGTGAGCTCCTCCGCGCGGCGGCGTTCCAGGTGCCGGCCCAGGTGGGCGCAGACGCCGTCGAGCATGGTCAGCAGTTCCGCGTCGGGCTTCTCGACCGTGGTGCTCAGGAACAGCAGGACGCCGAGGATGCGGTCGTCGCTGCGGACCGGCAGGCCCACGGCGGTACGCAGACCCGCGGCGCGGGCCTCGTCGCGGCGCACCGCCGTACGGGGATCGTCGGCGAGTTCCGGCACCCACAGCTCCGTGCCGGTCTCCCAGACGATTCCGGCCAGTCCGGTGCCGCGGGGCAGGACGAACGGCTTGTCGTTGGTCACCGCCGGCAGCGGATGCCCCGGCTCCGTCCAGTGGCCGACCCGGCTGATCAGGCCGGTGTCGTCGTCGGTGCGCCAGAACTCCCCGCAGGTCCAGCCGAGCGCGGTGGCGATGGCGGCCACGGTGCCGGTGGCGGCCTGCTCGGCGGTGGTGGCGTCGGCCAGGGCGCGGGCCACGGCGTGCTGGGTCTGCTGCAGTGTCGCGGCCCGGTGCTGGTCGGTGACGTCGTGCAGGGCGACGACCGCGCCCAGGTGCCGGCCGTCGGCGGTGGTGATCGGGCGGGCGTTCGCCACGAAACGGCGGCGCCGGCCGTCGGCGGCCCGGACCGTCACGTCCTGCCCGTCGACGTGCTCACCGGCGTACGCCCGGGCCAGCGGCACCTCGTCCGGCTCCAGCGGGCGCCGGCCGTCCGGGTCGTAGAGCCGGCCCACCGCGGTGAGCGAGGCGACCGCCGCGGGTTCCTCGCCCGGCTCGTACAGTTCGCGCAGGGCGCTGTTGCGCAGCACGAGCCGCCCCTCGGCGTCGCAGGCGGCCACCCCGGTGTCGAGGCTGTCGAGCAGCGTGTGCAGGAACGTCCGGTCGTCGTCGGCCCGCTGCCCGGCTGCCTTGCGGTCGGTGATGTCGTGCAGGAACGCGTGGCAGACCAGCGCGTCGTTCTCGGCCAAGACCTGCAGCGTCATCTCGATCGGGAACTCGCGGCCGGAACGGTCCACGGCTGCCAGTTCGAGGCGCTGCCCGGACAGGATCGACACCCCGGTGTCGCGTACCCGTCGCAGCCCGGCGTCGTGCGCGGCCCGGTAGCGGGCCGGCAGGATCAGCTCGCCGACCGGCCGGCCGATGGCCTCGGCCGCCGGGTAGCCGAAGAGCGTGGCCGCCGCGGTGTTCCAAGCAATGATCACTCCGTCGGCGTCGGTGGACACGAACGCGTCGTGCGCGGTGTCCAGCACCCGGCGCATGCGCTCGGTGGCCAGCAGCAGGTCCCGGTTCGAGGTCCGCAGCGCGATCTCCGTCTCGGCCGCGGTGGCCAGGGCCTGCACGATCGCGAGTTCCTGCGGCGTCCAGTCGTGGGGCACGGTGTCGATCACGCAGAACGAGCCCAGCACCTCGCCGTCGGGGGCGTGCAGCGGGTAGCCCGCATAGGCCGCCACCTGCAGATCGTCGATCGCGAGGCTGTCCCGCAGCCGGGGGTCGGCGCGGGTGTCCGGCACGATCAACGGGGCGTCGTCGATGACCACGTACTGGCAGACGGAGTGCGACATCGGGGTTCCGCGCCGGCTCGCCCAGGGCTCGCCCAGCCCCACCTGGCTGGCGAAGACCTGGCTGTCGGCGTCGACCATCGAGACCAGCGCCACCGGGGCGCCGGTCTGCTGCGCGGCGGCGGACGCCAGCCGGTCGAGCGACGGATAGCAGTCGTCCTCGAGCAGCCCGCTCTCCCGCAGCCGGCGCAGACGTACCGCGTCGGTCAGCCGGCCGTGCTCCTCCACGTCTTACCCATCGTCCGATTCGCGGCCACCATGAGCGTGTGGCGGGTCACCCGCACGGCGGGTGCGGTGGGGCGCGCAGCCATTGCGCCGATCTGGGAACATGGGCGCGGCCCGCCGGGTGGTGGGCGTTCTCAAGGTCGGAGGTCACCGTGCGGTACGCCCGGGCATTGTGCGGCATCGCACTCGTCGCGGCCCTGACCGGTTGCACGGACGACAAGCCGGCGGCGGCTCCGCCCACCTTCGTCGCGCCCGCGTCGGCGCCGGCGTGGACCGAGCCGGCCGATTACGCCTTCGTCGCCGACCGGCAGTGCGAGGGCGGGCCGTCCCTGGGCAGATACCGCGTCACCGTCACCGCCGGCGAGGTCGCCGGCGTCGAGCGGATCGACGGCAAGACCGCCTCCGGCGAGGAGGAGATCGAGGTGCCGTCGCTCGGCGGCCTGCTGGAGCTGGCGCAGACCGCGGCCGACGACGGCGGCGCGATGACGGTCAAGACGGACCCGGCCGACGGCCACCCGGTCGCCATCACCTTCGACGTCTCCGACGGCACCGACCCGGCAGCGGGCGGGGAAGGCCCCACCTGCTTCGTGATCTCCGACTACGCGCCGCGCACGTAGAGCTGGCCACCCGCGATCCGGCTACTCCGGCAGGCGCGGGCCGGCCTCGCGCTGGGACGCCAGCCACGCCTCGACCTGGTCGGCCGAGCGGGGCAGGCCGGCCGACAGGTTGCGGCAGCCGTCGGCGGTGACCAGGACGTCGTCCTCGATGCGGATGCCGATGCCGCGCAGCTCCTCCGGGACCAGCTCGTCCTCGGGCTGGAAGTACAGGCCCGGCTCCACGGTCAGGACGTAGCCCTGGCCGAGCTCGCCGTCGCGGTAGGTCTCCTTGCGGGCCGCGGAGCAGTCGTGCACGTCGATGCCGAGCATGTGGCCGAAGCCGTGCAGGGTCCAGCGGCGGTACACCGTGGACTCCTCGGACATCGCCTCGTCCACGCTCACCGGCAGCAGGTCGAGGTCGTGCAAGCCCTCGGCGAGCACGCGCATGCAGGTCAGGTGCACGTCGCGGAACTTGACGCCGGGCTTGATCGCGTCCATGCCGGCCTGCTGGGAGGCGTGCACGATGTCGTAGACCTGGCGCTGCAGCGGGGTGAAGGTGCCCGAGACCGGCAGCGTGCGGGTCACGTCGGCGGTGTAGAACGTGCGGCCCTCGACGCCCATGTCCATCAGCAGCAGCTCGCCGGGCTTGGTCACGCCGGTGTTGCGGACCCAGTGCAGGATCGTCGCGTGCGCGCCGGCGCCGACGATGCTGCCGTAGCCGACGTCGTTGCCGTCCGTCCGGGCGCGCAGCCCGAAGACGCCCTCCAACAGGCGCTCCTTGACACCGCGGTCGGCCGGCAGGACGCGGGCGACATCCTCGAAGCCGCGCACGGTGGCGTCGATGGCGTCCTGGAGCTGGGCGATCTCCCACTCGTCCTTGACCAGCTTGAGCTCCGAGATCACCCCGGCCAGGGCGCGGTCGCGGCGGGCCCGCGGGTCCGGCTCGTACGCCAGGATCGCCCGGTCGACGTTGGCGTCGTGGCCGCGCAGCACCCGGGTGCGGGCCGGCGCGCAGTCGGCCAGCGCCGGCCCGAGCTCGCCCCACGGCGCCGTCTCGATGCCGAGCTCGGTCGACTTCTCCGCGAGGGTGTGCCGGCGGCCGACCCACAGCTCGCCGTCGCGGCTGCGGAAGAACTCGTCGGTCTCCTTGGAGGACCGCTGGTGGCTGTAGAGGACAGCGTCGTGCCCGGAGCCGCTGGGCCGCAGCACCAGCACGCTGCCGGGGTCGCTGTCGCCGGTCAGGTAGACGAAGTCGCTGCCCGGGCGGAACGGGTAGTCGGTGTCGTTGGCGCGGACCTTCTCGGTGCCGCTGGGGATGATCAGCGTCTCGCCCGGGAACGCGTCGGAGAGCGCGGCGCGCCGCTTGGCGTAATTGGGCGTCTCCGGCCGGGGCGTCACGCTCAGCGCGTCGTCCCGCCAGCCACCGCGCATGAACTGCAGGAACGCCTCCGGGAAATCCGGGTCGTGCGACTCGGTCCTCGGTGTCGTGCCCTCGCTCTGCTCGGCCATGGCCGGCCCTCCCGTCATCCGCGCGGCGTCGCTCGTCCCGTCCTGACGTTACCGCCTCGCCAAGATCAAGAGCAGCCCGGCATCACCCGTTGCCCAGGGTGAGGCAGGCCACCCGCGGTCCGGCCGTCCCGGCCTTGCCCGCAGCGGTACGGGTGTGCTCAGCGTGCACGATCAACGAGCGGGCCGGCTCCACCTCGTCGAAGACCCAGTTCTGGCGCGCGGTGACCGAGGCGCCGCCCCGCGCGTCGGCGGTGAAGTCCAGCCACACCTCGTTGCGCGGATTGGCGTAAGCCGGGTCGACCGAGGGCGGCGAGGCAGCGGCCTTCGGGTCGGGACTGTGCTGGTAGTGCGGGCCGGCGTCCTCCGGCGTCGCGGTGCACGGCCGGGTGTGCAGGTGGGCTCCGTACGCCCGGCGCGGGACCAGCCCGCCGGCGGTCAGCCGTACCGTCGTGCCCGTGGCCGTCCGGGAGATCGTGAGCTGGGCCGTCGCACCGGGCGGGACCACCTTGGGGTCGTAGGTGACCGCCCGTGCGCTCTGCGGGAACGGCAGGAACGTGCCGGAGACCGTGCCCTCGACCAGTGGCGCCGCCAGGCCGCCCGGAGAGGGCGCCGACGACGGCAGCGCGGGGCTCGGTGCGCCGCTGACCAGCCAGGGCGTCGAGCCCGGCGGCAGCGACACGCCGGACCCGGTCGCCGTGCCGCCCGGGCCGGCGCAGCCCGCCAGGGCCGCGGTGAGCAGGAGGGGTAGGGCGAAAGCGCGCGGATGCATGGGTGAATCATGTCAAACAACCACAAAACGGGCGAGCATCCGGGAGTGGCTGGCTTTCTCGCGTCCCGGGCGTAAGGCTGACGGCATCGGTGCGGCGTTACGTGGAGGGGATCCGGATGGGCTACGCGGTGGTGCTCGGTGAGGCGTTGGTGGATCTGCTGGAGACCGAGCGCGACGGCGAGCTGATCTATCGGCAGGCGATCGGCGGCGCCCCGCTCAACGTCTCGGTCGGCGTCACCCGGCTCGGCGGCGAGGTGCAGTACTTCGGCTCGCTCGGCAACGACACCCTCGGCGACCGGATCGCCGCGTTCCTGCGCCAGATCGGGGTGGGCACGACCGGGCTGACCCGCGTACCGGTGCCGACCACGCTGGCCGTGACGACCTTCGAGGGCGCCGAGCCGACCTTCCAGTTCTACGGCGAGCCGCCCTCGTACGCGCTGCTGCGCCCCGAGGACGTCGACGACAAGGTGGTGGCCGGGGCCGCGGTGCTCTACACCGGGTCGATCAGCCTGATGCGCGAGCCGTTCCGGGCCGCGGCCCGCAAGGCCTGGGCGATCCCCGGGCCGCTGAAGGTCTTCGATCCCAACGTACGCCCGAAGCTGCTGCCCGACGCCGCCGCGGTCGGCGAACTGCGCGACCTGGTCGAGGAGTTCTTCGCCACCGCCGACCTGGTCAAACTCAGCTCGGCCGACGCCGAGGTGCTCTGGGACGGCGTGGGCCCGGCCGCGGCCGCGGAACGCATCCTCAAGATCGGCGCGAAGGCGGTCGTGGTGACCTGCGGCTCGAAGGGCGCGTACGTGGCCGCCGGGCAGAGCACGGTCATGCTGCCGGCGCCGACGGTAGACGCGGTGGACGCCACCGGCGCGGGCGACTCGGTGATGGGCGCGCTGGTCCGCCGCCTGCTGGCCGACGGTGTGCCGGCCGAGCCCGAGGGCTGGCAGAGCTACGTCCGCTTCGCGCTGGCGGTGGCCGGCCTGGTCTGCGAACGCCCGGGCGGCGCGGTGGCGATGCCGACCATGGAGGAGCTCACTGCCCGCTGGGGCGCGCTGCTGTAGCGCGCATCGGGTCCAGCGCCCATCGGGAGGAAAGTTCGCCGGGAGCGATGATTCGCCGGCGCGGTGGGAGTCACCTCTCGGACAACGCATCCCGACCGTGTCCGGAGGACCCTCGATGACCACGATTCCCGTCACCGCCCAGCAGTTCGCCGTGCCCGGCGCCCGGCTGCACTACGAGGTACGCGGCAGCGGCCCGCTCGTGCTGCTGGCCGGCGCGCCCATGGACGCCCGCTCGTTCGAGGCGCTCGCCGGCCTGCTGGCCCGCGACCACACCGTGCTGACCACCGACCCCCGTGGCATCAACCGCAGCTCGGTGGACCACCCGGACCGGGACTCCACCCCGCAGGAACGCGCCGACGACCTGGCCCGGCTGCTGACCCACCTCGACGCCGGGCCGGCCGTGGCGCTCGGCTCCAGCGGCGGCGCGGTCAGCGTGCTGGCCCTGGCGCAGAGCCGGCCCGAGCTGGTGCACACCGTCATCGCCCACGAGCCGCCGCTGCAGGAGCTGCTGGAGGACCGCGCCGAGCTGTACGCGGCCACCGAGGACATGGTCGCCACGTACCTGGCCGGGGACGTGCTCGGTGCCTGGGTCAGATTCCTGCGGGCGGCCAATATCGCCTTCCCGCCGGAGATGATCGAGCAGGTGTTCCTCAGCGACCGCTCGCCGCAGACCGTCGCCGACGAGCACTTCCAGTTCGCCCACATGCTGCGGGCCACCGCCCGGTGGGTGCCCGACCTCGACCGGCTGCGGGCGGTGCCCACCCGGATCGTGGTCGGCATCGGCGAGGACTCCACCGGGCAGCTGTGCGACCGGGCATCCCGGGCGCTCGCCGCCGGCCTCGGCCTCGCGCCGACCATGTTCCCGGGCGACCACATCGGCTTCGCCGAGGACCCGGCGGCGTTCGAGGTACGCCTGCGGGCCGTCCTGGAAGGCTGACCGTCGGGCACACTTCGTGAGGTGAGTGACACCCGCGCCGAACCCGCCGACCTGGCCCGGGCCCGCAACGGCGACGACGAGGCGTTCAACCGCGTCGTCGGGCCGTTGCGCCGGGAGCTGCACGCCCACTGCTACCGCATGCTCGGCTCCACCCACGACGCCGACGACGCGCTGCAGGACGCGCTGCTGCGGGCGTGGCGCGGGCTCGCCGGGTTCGAGGGCCGCAGCTCGCTGCGCTCGTGGCTCTACACCGTGGCCACCCGGACCTGCCTGGACGCGGCCGAGGCGCGGGGACGGCGGGCGCTGCCCGTCGACGTCGGGCCGTCGAGTCCCCGGGCTGTGCTCGGTGATGTGCCGTCGCACGAGGTTGCGTGGCTGGGGCCGTACCCGGACGGGCAGTTGGGCCGCGCCCGGCCGGACGCGCGTTACGAGCAGCGCGAGGCGGTCGAGCTCGCGTTTGTCGCCGCCCTGCAGCATCTGCCGGGCAACCAGCGTGCGGCGCTGCTGCTCTTCGAGGTGCTGGGCTTCTCGGCGGCCGAGATCGCCGAGGTGATGGCGACCTCGACCGCGTCGGTGAACAGCGCGTTGCAGCGGGCCCGGGCGATCGTGGCGGCGAAGGTGCCGGCGCGCAGCCAGCAGCAGACCCTGCGCAAGCTCGGCGACGCGCGGCTGCGGGAGATCGTCAGCGGCTACTCGGCGGCGCTCGAACGCGGCGACGTCGACGGGCTGGTCACGCTGCTCACCGAGGACGTGACCTGGGCGATGCCGCCGCTGCCGCACTGGTACGAGGGGCTGGCGGCGGTCACCGACTTCGCGGCCCGCGTGCCGCTGAGCTCGTGCGGATCGTGGCACAACGTGCCGGTGACCGCGAACGGGCAGCCGGCGGTCGCTCAGTACCTCGACGGGCGGGCGTGGGCGATCACCGTGCTGACTCTGCGCGACGACCGGATCGCCGAGATCACCTCGTTCCTGGGCGCGGAACACTTCGCCGCCCTCGAGCTGCCGGCCGCCACCTCGCAGGCCAAGATGGGGCATGACGCGATACACGATCGACGCTCCCACCGCGATCCGTCTCGTCCGTGAAGGCGTGACGGTGGCCGCCGAACATCAGCTCGTGGCCCCCAACGTGCTCCGCTCACAGGCGCTCTCGCTGCTCTACCGGCAGACCCGGCAGGGCGAGATCGCCGCGGCGGACGCGCGGAAGCTGCTCGACGGGATCACCACGATGAAGATCCGGCTGCTCGGCGACCGGGTCTCCCGGCAGACCGCGTGGCGGGTGGCCGAGCAGTTCGGCTGGGACGACACGGTCGCCGCGGAATACGTGGCCGTCGCGCAGCTGCAGGCCGACGCCTTCGTGACCCTCGATCCGGAGCTGGCGCGCCAGGTCGAGGGCGTGGTGCCGCTGGCGCCGTTCGAGGCGCTGCTGAGATAGTCGCCCCAGGCCTTGCTCAGTCGTCCAAGGCTTTGCTCAGTCGCCCAGGGCCTTTGCTCAGTCGCCCAGGGCCTTGGCGATGAAGCGCTGCCGGTCCAGGAGCACCCGCTCGACCCGGACCTCGGCCACCAGCTCCTCACCGTCGCGCACCACGACGTCGAAGAGCAGCTTGCGCCCGTCCACCTTGGCCAGCGTGGCCAGCGCGGTGACCCGGCGCCCGAGCGGGGTGGGCGCGCGGTGCTCGACCTCGGCGCGGACGCCGACCGTGGTGACGCCGCCGGGCATCTGCCGCGCGGTCGCGGCGACCGTGGCGGCCTCGGCCAGCGCGAGCACCCTGGGCGTGCCGAGCACGGGCACGTCACCTGAGCCGAGCGCCTGGGCGGTGTCCGCGTCGGTGACGGTCAGCTCCACCCGGGCGCTGAGCCCGGGGGAGAACTCCGGTAGTTCCATGCGACACAGCTTAGGGCTGCGGCGGCCGGCGCCAGTAAGCGTCATCCACAGGCACGGCGTCATCCACAGGCACCGCGCTGTCCGGGGGCGCCGGACGCTGATCGGTGGTAGCGGGCTGGACCGGCTGCTCGGCGGCGTCGGGCTGGACCGGCTGCTCGTCCGGGCCGGCCGTGGGCTGACCGGCGAACGACGGACCCGGGACAGCGGGCGCCAGAACCGGCTGCTGCTGCCCGGTCACCTGAGCCGTCACGGCCCGGGCGTGGCGCGCGCGGATCGACAGCTGCTCGGCGATCCACCACGCCTCGTCGACGTCCCGGTCCTGAGCCACCCCCGACCGCCCGCCCGCCGTGTCGGCGTAGACGGTGGCCAGGCGCAACATCCGCTGCACCGGCCCCTGCACGACCCGTACGCTCTGCAGCCGCGCGTACGGGACCATGGTCAGCTCCTTGGTGAGCAGCCCGGAGCGCGCGACGAAGACCTCCGGCGTCAGCCCCGTGCCGAACGACCGCAGCGCGAACGGGTGCAGCCAGCGAGCCCGGTCCGGCGGCGGCAGCGTGGCGAGCGCGGCCAGGTCGACGCCCGGGAGCACCTCCCACACCAGCTGCCGGCCGGCCGCGAACACGCCCACCGGCAGCAGGCGGTCCGAGCGTTTGTCGTCGTTCGACTGCGGGCCGGCGTACCCGGCAATGTCCAGGCGCATGTGCAGCCAGTCCTTGGCCCGCCAGAGCAGCGGCCAGGTCACCCCGATGGACTGCACCCGGTTCAGCGGCACGATCTGGCTGCGGGTCTCCAGCAGCCCGTAGCGCACCGCGAGCCGCCCGTCGGGATCGCGGGCCAGCCGGAAGTCCCAGTCCTGCAGCACCCGCCGGACCGGTTGCAGCAGCACACCGGCCATCGCGGTCACCGTGCTGGCGATGCCGACGAAGGTCCAGGACCCTTCGAGCACGAACTGCATCACCACGAAGGCGACGCCGATCGGCAGCAGGAAGGCCTGCGGGGTGAGCAGCTGGCTGATCAGCAGGTCACGGTTGCTGACCCGGAAGAGTGGCCGCTCGTGCGCGGCCACCGCCGGCTCCGCGGCGCCCGGAGCAACAACCCCAGGGGTACGGCCGGCGAGCGCAAGCAACCGCTGCCGGAGCGCGGCGGCCTCCCGGACACTCAGGTACGCCAGAGGAGCCTCGGTCTTGCCGCCGCCGACCACCTCGAGCCGCAACTCGGCCAGCCCGGTGAGCTGGGCCAGCAAAGGCCGCCGCATCTCGACGGCCTGCAACCGGTCGAGCGGGATGGCCCGGTTGCGCCGCCAGAGCAGCCCGTCCTGGATCCGCAGCTCCCGCCCGACGACGTGATAGCCGGTGTTCAGCCAGCCGATCACCGCGAAGATGACCACGCCGACCGCGACGACGGCCACGACCAGGGCGAAGCGTTCGATCCCGACCTGCGACAACGTCTGCCAGCTCAGAGCGGCGACGATGACGGCGATGGACTTGGCGCCGCTGAGCAGCGGGCTGAGCGGGTGCAACCGCCGGCGCGGCTCTGCGACCACCGCGTCCGCGGGCGCCGGTGGCCCGGTTTCGGCGACCGGTCGGGTGGGATCCGGTGGGCCAGTGGAGTCGGACGGCTCGGCGGCATCGGACGGCCCGGTGGTTGCGGCGGGGTCGCCGCCGGGTCCGGGGTCCGGCTGGGGGCGGGAGTAGGCGGCGGTCACAGGCCTTCGGCCCGGTCCTCGCCCAGCGCCGTCAGCCTGTCGCGCAGGCGGGACGCTTCCTCCGGGGGGAGGCCGGGGATCTTGGCGTCGCTGGCTGCCGACGCGGTGTGCAGCTGGACGGTGGCCAGCTTGAACGCGCGTTCCAGCGGTCCCGCCGTCACGTCGACGAACTGCATGCGGGCGTACGGGACGATCGACAGCCGGCGGATCACCAGGCCGTGGCGGACCAGGAGGTCGTTGTCGCGTTCCGCGTACCCCCAGGCTTTGACGGCCCGGACCGTCACCAGGGAGCGCCAGATCGCCGCGGCCACGACCACCGCCATCGCCGCCCGCCAGATCCAGTGGTCCGTCAGGACCGCGCCGACCGTCAGGCCGGCCAGGACGATGACCACCCAGATCGCCCTGTTGATCAATTCCACAGTGATCAGGCTGCGGGAGACCGGCCGCCATTCGACCGTGTCGGGCCACGGCTCGAGCGGGTCGGTCGGGGCGGGCGCCGGGGCGCTGGGCTCGGTCACGCTGAAAGCCTAAGCGGAGCTGTCGCGCTGCGGCGCCCGGAACGGGGTGACCTCGCGCAGGAATGCCCGCGCGGTCAGGAAATCGATGAGGTATTCACGGTGGTCGTCGCAGGCCAGCCAGGTCTTGCGGTACGCCGGGTCGTGCAGCTTGGGGTTGTTCCACAGCAGCGACCACGCGCCGGGCGCACGGCAGCCCTTGCGCGAGCATTGCGGGGAAAGCTCCTCGGGCCCCTCGACCATGGGATGAACACTATCCGGTGGGAGGGGTTAGAGCGCCGGGCGACCACGGGGGAAGTCGCCCGGCGACGGGCTGAATGTTACACGCTCACGCGGGTGCCGCGTCTACCCGCCGGAGGTGCCCGTTCGAGCGCATCGCGCAGAAAGATCGACATCCTCGTCCGCGCGGCGGGCGCGTAATCCGCCTCTGCCCGACGGCTCCCAGCGTGGTCGTGTAAGTCTTGAGCGTCGGCACCCGTGCCGGCGCGACCTGAGAACCGCAGAATCTCGATGGAGGACCGGTGGCCGAGCCGACCATGCCCGAGGGCACGAGCAGCGCCGATCCGGGCAGCACCGATCAGGCCCGGCCGGAGACGAGCCGGCCGGCGCAGGGCTGGCCCGAGCAAGCGCGGCCCGAGCAGGGATGGCCGGAGCAGGCGCGGCCGGAGCAGAGCCGGCCCGAGCAGGCGCGGCCCGAGATGGGCCGGCCGGTGACGCCCGCTCAGGACGCCACCCAGCTGGAACGGGCCATGTTCGAGGTCAAGCGGGTCATCGTCGGCCAGGACCGGATGGTCGAGCGGATGTTCGTCGCGCTGCTGGCCCGCGGCCACTGCCTGCTCGAAGGCGTGCCCGGCGTGGCCAAGACGCTGGCGGTCGAGACCCTGGCCCGCGTCGTCGGTGGTTCCTTCTCGCGCATTCAGTTCACCCCCGACCTGGTGCCCGCCGACATCGTCGGCACCCGGATCTACCGGCAGTCGAGCGAGAAGTTCGACGTCGAGCTCGGCCCGGTCTTCGTCAACTTCCTGCTCGCCGACGAGATCAACCGGGCGCCCGCCAAGGTGCAGTCCGCGCTGCTCGAGGTCATGGCCGAGCACCAGGTGTCGATCGGCGGCGAAACGCACTCGGTGCCGGACCCGTTCCTGGTCATGGCGACCCAGAACCCGATCGAGCAGGAGGGCGTCTATCCGCTGCCCGAGGCGCAGCGCGACCGCTTCCTGATGAAGATCCTGGTCGGCTACCCCACCGACGTGGAGGAGCGGGAGATCGTCTACCGGATGGGCGTGAGCCCGCCGGAGCCCAAGACCATCTTCTCGTCCGAGGACCTGCTCGCCCTGCAGCGCCGCGCGGACCAGGTCTTCGTGCACAACGCGCTGGTCGACTACACGGTCCGGCTGGTGCTGGCCACCCGCGCGCCGGCCCAGCACGGCATGCCCGACGTCGCCCAGCTCATCCAGTACGGCGCCAGCCCGCGCGCCTCGCTCGGCATCGTCCGCGCCACCCGGGCCCTCGCGCTGCTCCGCGGCCGCGACTACGCGCTGCCGCAGGACGTGCAGGACATCGCCCCGGACATCCTGCGGCACCGGCTGGTGCTCAGCTACGACGCGCTCGCCGACGACATCCCGGCCGACCACATCGTCGCCCGGATCATGGCCAGCGTGCCGATGCCGTCGGTCGCCTCCCGGCAGGGCACCTCGCCCAACGGGCACGCCGGCGCCCACCCCAACGGTCATCCCGTGTCGGCGGTGCCGGCCCCGGCCAGCGGTGCCCCGGCGTTCGACTCGATGCCGCAGCAGCCGGCCTGGCCAGGACAGCAGTGACGGTCAGCTCGTGACGACCGCCGACCTCCCGCCCGTGGTGAAGGACGCGAGCACGGCCCGCGCCGAGGCCGTGCTGTCGCGCCTGCAACTGCTGGTCACGCGCAAGCTGGACGGTCTGCTGCAGGGCGACTACGCGGGGCTGCTGCCGGGTCCGGGCAGTGAGGCGGGGGAGAGCCGCGAATACCGGCCCGGCGACGACGTGCGCCGGATGGACTGGCCGGTCACGGCCCGGACCACGCTTCCGCACGTACGGCGTACGGTGGCCGACCGTGAACTGGAGACGTGGATGGCCGTCGACCTGTCGGCCAGCCTCGACTTCGGCACGGCGACCATGCTCAAACGCGACCTGGTGCTCGCGGCGGCCACGGCGATGGCGCACCTGACCGTACGTGGCGGCAACCGGATCGGCGCTGTGGTGGGCACCGGCTCGGGCCTGCCCGCCCGGCAGCCCAGCGGCTTCAGCTGGCGCCGGCGGCGGGAGCCCAGCACCCCGGCACCACAGACCCAGCCGATGGTGCGGATGCCCGCCCGGCCCGGCCGCAAGGAGGCGCAGGGGCTGCTGCGTGCGATCGCCCGTACCCAGATCAGGCCCGGACGCACCGACCTGGGTGAGCTGATCGACATGCTGAACCGGCCACCGCGCCGCCGGGGTGTCGCCGTGGTCATCTCCGACTTCCTGGCGCCGGTGGAGGGCTGGTCGCGGCCGATCCGCAAGCTCGGGGTCCGGCACGACGTGCTGGCCATCGAGGTCGTCGACCCGCGCGAGCTGGAGCTGCCGGACGTCGGCGTGCTCACCCTGGCCGACCCGGAGACCGGGGTGCTGCACGAGGTGCAGACGGCCGATCCGGCGTTGCGGGCCCGGTACGCCGAGGCGGCCGGCAACCAGCGCGGCGAGATTGCCAGGGCACTTCGGGCCGCCGGTGCCGCACACTTGAGGTTGCGCACCGACACCGACTGGCTGCTGGACGTCGTCCGTTTTGTGGCCGCCCAACGACACGCACGCACCCGGGGGACAACGCGATGATCCGTTTCCTGCAGCCGTGGTGGCTGCTCGCCGTCCTGTCCGTCCTGCTCGTGGCGGGCGCGTACGTCCTGCGGCAGTTCCGCCGCCGCACGTACGCGATGAAGTTCACCAACGTGGAGCTGCTGCGCACCCTGGCGCCCAAGGGCCTGGGCTGGCGCCGGCACGTGGCCGCCGGCGCCTTCCTGCTGAGCCTGCTCTCGCTGGCGTTCGCGATGGCCCGGCCGTCGATCGACCGCGAGGAGCCGCTGGAACGGGCGACCGTGATGCTGGCCATCGACGTGTCGCTGTCGATGGAGGCCGACGACGTCCAGCCGAACCGGATCGAGGCGGCCCAGGAGGCGGCCAAGGCGTTCGTGCAGGAGCTGCCGCCGACGTACAACCTGGGCCTGGTGTCGTTCGCGAAGGCGGCGAACGTGCTGGTGTCGCCGACCAAGGACCGCGCCGCGGTGCTCGCCGGCATCGACGGGCTGACCCTGGCCGAGGCGACGGCGACCGGCGAGGCGGTCTTCACCTCGCTGGACGCCATCCGCACGGTCCCGGCGGACGGTGCCAACGGCGCGCCGCCGGCCCGCATCGTGCTGCTCTCGGACGGCTACCGGACCTCGGGCCGCTCGGTCGAGGACGCGGCGGCGGCGGCCGAGGCGGCCAACGTGCCGGTCTCGACGATCGCCTTCGGCACCGACACCGGGGTGGTCGACATCCGCGGCCAGCTGCAGCGGGTGCCGGTGGACCGGCTGTCGCTGCAGCAGCTGGCGGACAAGACCAAGGGCTACTTCTACGAGGCGGCGTCGGTCTCGGAGCTCAAGCAGGTGTACGAGGACATGGGCAGCTCGATCGGCCACCGGATCGAGCCCCGTGAGGTCACCCAGTGGTACGCCGGGGTGGCTCTGCTGCTCGGGCTCCTCGCCGGGGCGATGAGTCTGCTCTGGACGTCACGCCTGCCCTAGCGGGTCAGGGGGCGCTGTGGACGAGGACGAAGAGGACGACCACCCAGGCGGCGGCGATGGTGAAGGTGAGGGGAGCGACGAACTTGCCCATGGCTGTGACTTTCCGGTGGGTGACCGACGGGGAAAGTGCGCACACGGCTCATCGCGGCCGGCATCCGGCTCCCGTCGCGGCGCGGCACGACACCACCCGGCTCCGGCAGAGAGACGGAGCCGCAGGGCGGTTGGAGCGGGATGGGTTGCTGCGTCAGCGGGTCAGACTCGGGGCGCACGCCGGTGAAGGCGCGCGGTGGTCGAGGTCAGAGCGGCTGACGAACGGCCCGGCCACGACTGGGAGGATCGCTATCTCGCACAGCGATCACCTCCGTTAGTAGTCCGGGCTCGGGAACCGTCGAAGAGCGTACCTCTTAAGCGGGGCTTAAGGTAATCGGGCTCACCGTGGTGTCGCCCACGTGTCGCGACGGCGAGAATGCCGGCCAGCACGGGCAGCCAGGCGAGGCGCTGCCAGGCCCAGCCGGCGCTGTCCGGAGCGGTCAGCAGACCGGGCATCGCGGGGTTGAGCAGGGCCGCGGCGCCGGCTACGACCAGTAGGACGCTCTGGTGGCCGAGGTAGACGGGGACGGCGGCGCGGTTGAGGGCGGTGATCGGGCGTCGGACCCGGTCGTGGCGCAGGAGCCGGGCGAGCGGTCCGCGCAGCATCAGGAAGACACCGATCTGGGTGACGGCCAGCGCTACGGCGGCCAGGGTGGGCGGGTCCAGGTTGGACCGTCCGTCGCCTGGGACCCCGACGGCGCTGGCGGGATAGCCGCCGATCAGGATCAGCGCGGCCAGGACCGCGGCGCCGTTGCAGGCCAGCGCGGCGCCGACCCACGGGTCGGCGCCCGGCCGCGGGCCGGCACCCACCCACGGGTCACCGCCCGGCCGTGGGGAGATGCCCGGCCGTGGGGAGATGCCGGGCCGTGGGGAGATGCCGGGCCGTGGGGAGACGCCGGGCCGTGGGGAGCCGCCGGGCCGTGGGGAGCCGCCGGGCCGTGGGGCGACGCCCGGCCGTGGGGAGAGGCCCAGGGACGGGTCGGCGGCGATCCCCTGGCTGGCGTCCTGGCGCGGGGAGGCGTCCACGGACGGGCTTGCGGTGGCCCATGGGCCGGCGCCCGGGCGCGGCCGGGCGTCGTCGCGCGGAGCGATGGCGGCCGGGGCGCGGCGGCGGTCGCTGCCGGCCAGCATCATGCCGAGCAGCCACGGGATCGACCACGCCGCGGGGATCACCACGAGGTCCGGGAGGAGCCCGAGATCCCCGGCCGCGACGGCCACCAGCGGCGGCAGGACGGCCGCCACCCCGAGCCGGCGGACGACCCGGCGCAGCGGGCCGGTAGCGGCGCGCAGGGCGAGATAGGGCAGCAGGAACCACAGCGGGCTGACGACCAGGCCGGCGATCGTGCGCAGCGTCGCGGTCGGAGTTCCCAAGGCCGCCCCCGCGAACAGCACCAGCGCCCACCCGGCCAGCAGGAAGGTCGCCGGGCGCAACAACCGGGCGAGCGCCCCGCGGCGCCGGCCGGCCGGCCCGGCGGCGGCGGCGGCGGGCCGGCGTGCCTGTGCCGAACTGGCGGCGGCGGGCCGGCGTGCGCGTGTGAAACCGGCGGCGGCGAACCGGCGTACGCGTGTGGAGTTGGCGGCGGCGGACCGGCGTGCGCGCGTGGAGCTGGCGGCGGCGGACCGGGGTGCGCGCGTGGAGCTGGCGGCGGCGGACCGGCGTGCGCGCGTGGAGCAGGCGGCGGAGTATCCGCCGGCGAAGAAGAGCAGTCCGAGGGTCTGCAGCAGCCAGGTCGCCGGAGCCGCCCCGGGCATCGCGGCGAGCGGGCTCGCGGTCGTCACGCCGTCCGGGCCGGGGACCAGACCGGTGACCAGCCAGTGCCCGGCGACCACCCCGACGATCGCGTACGCGCGGACCGCGTCGATGGTCCGGTCCCGCGGCGCCGCGCTCATGCCGCACCCGCGGTGGCGGAGTGCGGGGCGGGGTGCAGCACGACCGAGGCCACCGCGCTCAGCGTCGCCGAGCCCGGGCACAGGTACCCGTCGTGGCCGCTCACCCCGGCGGTCGGCAGCGGCAGCGCGCCGAACGCGGGCGACGAAGGCCGCCGGCCGTGACCCAGGTGGCCCACCCGCAGCTGCGGTATCCGCCGGATCCAGTCGTTGTCCGCGAGCGCCGACCACACCCGGGCCCCGCCCAGGCCGGCCGCCGTGTTCGCGCCCATGCCCGGCGCACCCAGCGCGACGACGTCGGCGACGCGCGGCAGGTGCGGTGCGGCGAGGCCCACGACCAGCGCGCCGTAGCTGTGGCCGATGAGCGTCACCGCGGCCCGGGCCGGCAGCGTCTGCACGAAGGCGGTCAGCTCGTCGGCGCCGGTCCGGGCGCGCAGGTCGCGGGCCGAGTCCAGGGACAGTCCTTCTGGCGGGTCGTAGCCGAGCCAGGCCACGACCGCGACCCGGGTGCCGGGAGCGGTGGCGCGTAGTTCCGCGTACAGCGCGCGAGCCTGGACGGCTGGTGCCCGGCGGGCGACGCCGCCCAGGCCGCGGTCGAAGTCGCGCAGCCGGGTGTCGACGCCGGGGACGAGCACCGCGATCCGTTCCGCGCCGGCCAGGTCGCCGAGCACCTCGACGGCCCGGCCGTCGCCGCGCGGGTCGAGGGTGAGGAACTGGCGGCCCGAGCGGGCCCAGGAGGCGTACGGCTCACCCGCAGGGACGGGTGCGGGGGTCGGCGGTGCCGCCTGCAGCGGCAGGGCCAGGGTCAACAGCAGGAGAGTCAGGGAGATCCGCATGGCCTGCACCCTGCGGCGGCGGCCTGCTCCCGGGCGTCACCCCACGGAGCCCACTGCGAGGCCCTACCGGGGTGCTACTCGCCGGCGGCGATCAGACCTGACTCGTACGCGAAGACGACCGCCTGGGCCCGGTCGCGCAGAGCGAGCTTGGCCAGGATGCGGCCCACGTGGGTCTTCACCGTCTGCTCCGCGACCACCAGCTCCGCCGCTATCTCCTGGTTGGACCGGCCGCGGGCGATCAGCCGCAGCACGTCCGTCTCGCGCGGGGTCAGACCCGTCAGCGCCGTGGGGCGCGGCGGCCGGGCCTGGGGGCGGGCCGCGAACTCGGCGATGAGCCGGCGGGTCACCGAGGGCGCCAGCAGGGCCTCGCCGGCCGCGACGACCCGGACCGCGTGCACGAGGTCCGCCGCGGGGGCGTCCTTGAGCAGGAAGCCGCTGGCCCCGGCGCGCAGCGCCTCGTACACGTAGTCGTCGAGGTCGAAGGTGGTCAGGATCAGCACCCGGACCGACGCGCCCGGGGTCAGCAGCCGGCGGGTCGCCTCCAGGCCGTCCATGACCGGCATGCGGACGTCCATCAGCACCACGTCCGGGTCGAGCCGGCGGGCGGCCGCCACCGCCGCGGCGCCGTCCGGGGCGCTGCCGACCACGAGCAGGTCGGGCTGGGCGGCCAGCAGCGCGCCGAAACCCTCGCGGACCATGGCCTGGTCGTCGGCGATCAGGACCCGGATCATTCAGACCTCCGTCAAGGGCAGCCGGGCCGCGACCCGGTAGCCGCCGTCCGGCGCGGGGCCGGCCTCGAGTGTGCCGCCGAGCAGGGCGGACCGTTCACGCATCCCGACCAGCCCGTGCCCGGGGCCGTCGGCTGCGGCGGTGGGCGCGGCGCCCGGATCGTTGCCGACCTCCACCCACAGCGCGTCGGCGGTGCCGCGGACCGAGACCCGCACCGGGCCGCCGGGCGCGTGCCGGGCCGCGTTGGCCAGGGCTTCCTGGACGATCCTGTACGCCGCGAGCCCGACCGCCTCCGGCACCTCCGCGACGTCCTCCTCGGCCAGGGTGACCTCGACCCCGGCCCGCTGAGCGGTCTCGACGAGCGCCGCCACGTCGGACAGCCCCGGCTGCGGCGTGCGCAACGACTCGTCGGTCTCCGCGCGCAGTACGCCGAGCAGCCGCCGCATGTCGCCCAGCGCCTCCCGGGCGCCCGCCGCGATGGTGCCGAACTCGGCCAGGGCCGGCGCGGGCAGGTCGGTGATCCGGTACGGCGCGGTTTCCGCCTGCACGGCGATCATCGACATGTGGTGGGCCACCACGTCGTGCATCTCCCGGGCGATCCGGGCGCGTTCCTCCAGCACCGCCCGCCGGGCCTGCTCCAGCTCGGTCAGCTCGGCCTGGCGGGTCAGCTCGGCCCGGTTGCGCCGACGGCGGGACAGCAGGTCACCGGCGAGACCCATCGCGACGAGGAGCATCACGACGCTCCACACGTTCTCGCGCGGGGCGAACGCCACCACCGGCACGATGGTCAACGCGGTCACCAGGGCGATGACGGCGGACTCCTCCTGCCGTACGAGCGCGGCCAGGACGAACAGGAAGCCGAAGATCTGCGCCGGCGACCACGGCCAGGGCTCGTCCGGGGTGGCGCCGAGCATGCCCAGGAACAGCAGGGGATAGGCCAGGCGCCAGGCCAGCAGCGGCCGGCGCACGGCGACCAGCAACGGCAGCACCGCCCAGAGCGCCAGGGCACCGGCGACGAACCGGTTGAGGTCGCGGTTGTCGAGCAGATACTGGGCGTTCACCAGGGCCAGGCCGACCAGGGCGAGCAGGGCCACCGGGACGCCGTACAGCCGGATCCTGGCCCAGCGCCGGGTCCGGGCCGGCGGCTGCCGGCGGTCCGGGCCCAGCAGCACCCGGCGCAGGGGACCGGTCAGCTCCATCCCGGCAGGCTACGGTGACCGGCCCCGGCCCGTCGTGCCCCTGCGGGATGATCTCTGTGTCCTACTCAGGTATGACAAGGGGTGGGCTTCGTCCTACCAGCAGGTAACGCCTAGTCTGCGAGCGGTCTGTTCCTCGAGCGAAGGAGTACGCGTGGCCCGCACCGTGTTGGTGACCGGAGGTAACCGCGGCATCGGCCTGGCCATCGCGCGGGCCTTCGCCGAGCAGGGCGACCGGGTCGCCGTCACGCACCGTGGCAGCGGCGCGCCCGAGGGGCTGTTCGGGGTCCAGTGCGACATCACCGACTCGGCCGCCGTCGACGCCGCCTTCACCACCGTGGAGCAGGAGCTGGGCCCGGTCGAGGTGCTGGTCGCCAACGCCGGCATCACCGACGACACGCTGCTGCTGCGGATGAGCGAGGAGCAGTTCAGCCGGGTGCTGGACACCAACCTGACCGGTTCGTTCCGGGTCGCCAAGCGGGCCAGCAGCAAGATGCTGCGGGCCAAGTGGGGCCGGATCATCTTCATCTCCTCGGTCGTCGGCCTGTACGGCGGGCCGGGCCAGGTCAACTACGCGGCCAGCAAGGCCGGGCTGGTCGGCATGGCCCGCTCGATCACCCGTGAGCTGGGCAGCCGTAACATCACGGCGAACGTGGTCGCGCCGGGCTTCATCGACACCGAGATGACCGACGTGCTGTCCGAGTCGCGCAAGGCGGAGATCCTCAAGGCGATCCCGGCCGGACGGCTCGCGGCGCCGGATGAGGTCGCCCGGGCGGTGACGTTCCTCGCCGGGGACGGCGCGGCGTACATCTCGGGCGCGGTCATCCCGGTCGACGGCGGCCTCGGCATGGGTCACTGAGACCGAATTCACCCGCGGCGGAAAACCCGGGCAAAAGCTGTCGGCCCGCCCACTCAGCTCAGCTCTGCGAAACGGAGAAAACGAAGTGTCTGGACTGCTCGCCGGCAAGCGGCTGCTCATCACCGGCATCATCACCGACGCGTCGATCGCGTTCTCGGTGGCGAAGATCGCCCAGGAGAACGGCGCGACGGTCGTGCTGACCGGCTTCGGCCGCATGTCGCTGGTGGAGCGGATCGCCAAGCGGCTGCCCGGGCCGGCGCCGGTCATCGAGCTGGACGTGACCAACCCGGAGCAGCTCGCCGGCATCGCCGACAAGGTGCGTGAGCACGTCGACGGGCTCGACGGCGTGGTCCACTCGATCGGCTTCGCGCCGCAGAGCTGCCTCGGTGGCGGGTTCCTGGACGCCCCGTGGGAGGACGTCGCCACGGCGCTGCAGGTGTCGACGTACTCGTACAAGTCGCTGGCCACCGCCTGCCTGCCGCTGATGGGCCCGGGCGGCAGCATCGTCGGCCTGACCTTCGACGCGACCAAGGCGTGGCCGGTCTACGACTGGATGGGCGTGGCCAAGGCGGGCCTGGAGTCGGCCTCCCGCTACCTCGCGCTGCACCTGGGCAAGCAGGGCATCCGCAGCAACCTGGTGTCGGCCGGGCCGCTGCGCACGATGGCGGCCAAGTCGATCCCGGGCTTCGAGCAGTTCGAGGAGGCCTGGGCCGAACGCGCGCCGCTGGGCTGGGACCTGAGCGACCAGGAGCCGGCCGCGCGGGCGGTCTGTGCTCTGCTGTCCGACTGGTTCCCGGCCACCACGGGCGAGATCGTGCACGTCGACGGCGGGTATCACGCGCTCGGCGCCTGAGCCCGGGGCGGGGGTGGCTGTGGGCCACCCCGCCGGGCGAGGGAGTATGGAGCGGTGGCGTACGACGCGTTCCTTCTGCTGTCCTTCGGTGGCCCCGAGCACCCCGACGATGTGATGCCGTTCCTGCGCAACGTGACACGCGGGCGGGGCATCCCCGAGGAACGTCTGGCCGAGGTGGCCGAGCACTACTACCACTTCGGCGGCGTCTCGCCGATCAACCAGCAGTGCCGTGACCTGCTGGCGGCGGTGACGGCGGACTTCCGCGCGCACGGCATCACGCTGCCCACGTACTGGGGCAACCGCAACTGGCAGCCGATGCTGGCCGACACCATGGCGCAGATGCGCGACGACGGCATCACGTCGGCGCTCGGCTTCGCCACCAGTGCGTACGGCGGCTACTCCTCCTGCAAGCAGTACTGGGAGGACATCGCCCAGGCCCGCGCGAAGGTCGGCCCGGGCGCGCCGGCCGTGGCCAAGCTGCGCCAGTTCCACGACCACCCGGGCTTCGTCGCGCCGCATGCCGACGCGGTCACCGCCGCACTGGCCCAGCTCGACCCGGCCCGCCGGGCCAGCACCCGGCTGGTGTTCACCGCACACTCCATCCCGGTGTCGATGGCCCGGACCGCCGGTCCCGACGGTGGCCGCTACGAGGCCCAGCTGCACGAGACCGCCGCGCTGGTGCACGCCGCCGCCGCGCCGGACCTGCCCTGGGACCTGGTCTGGCAGAGCCGGTCCGGCCCGCCGCAGGTGCCGTGGCTGGAGCCGGACATCAACGACCACCTGACCGCGCTGGCCGAGAAAGACGTCACCGACGTGGTGGTCAGCCCGATCGGCTTCGTCTCGGACCACCTGGAGGTGCTCTGGGACCTCGACAACGAGGCCCGCGACACCGCCGCCGAGCTCGGCCTGGGCTACGCCCGCGCGGGCACCCCCGGCACCGACCCCCGGTTCGTCACGATGGTCCGTGAGCTGGTCGAGGAGCGGACGAACGGCGTCGCCCGGGAACGGCTCGGTACGCTGCCGGTCTGGGACCAGTGCCCGGCCAACTGCTGCCCGTCCCCGCAACGCCGAGGAGCCTCATGACCGAGCGCAAGGCTGTCGAGAGCTGGCTCACCGACATGGACGGGGTCCTCGTCCACGAGGGCGAGCCGGTCCCGGGTGCGCCCGAGTTCGTCAACCGGATGAAGCAGTCCGGCAAGCCCTTCCTCATCCTCACCAACAACTCCATCTACACCCCGCGGGACCTGCAGGCCCGGCTGGCCCGGATGGGCTTCGACGTGCCCGAGCAGTCGATCTGGACGGCGGCGTTGGCCACCGCGCAGTTCCTGGCCGACCAGCGCCCGGGCGGCACCGCGTACGTGATCGGCGAGGCCGGCCTGACCACGGCGATGCACGCGGTCGGTTACGTGCTGACCGACTACGCGCCGGACTACGTGGTGCTCGGCGAGACCCGGACGTACAGCTTCGAGGCGATCACCAAGGCGGTCCGCCTGATCAACGACGGCGCCCGGTTCATCTGCACGAATCCGGACCCGACCGGACCCTCCAACGAGGGTGCTCTGCCGGCGGCCGGCTCGGTGGCGGCGATGATCTCGAAGGCGACCGGCGTCGACCCGTACTTCGTGGGCAAGCCGAACCCGATGATGATGCGCTCGGCGCTGAACGTGATCGGCGGGCACAGCGAGAGCACGGCGATGATCGGCGACCGGATGGACACCGACGTGCTGTGCGGCCTGGAGGCGGGGCTGGAGACGATCCTGGTGCTGACCGGGATCAGCACGCGGGCGGAGAGCGAGCGGTATCCGTACCGGCCGTCGCGCATCGTGGACAGCGTCGCGGATCTGATCGCCGAGATCTGAGGCTGCGCGCACGGCACGGCCGCTCCCCGCGTACGGGAGCGGCCGCGGCCTCGCGATCAGCAGGCCGTGGACGACCGCATCCGGTAGGCGACGATCTTGACGATGCCGCTGGTGACGGCGTGGTTCCCGGCAGTCCAGTTACTGCCGGCGCGGATCCACTTGCCCTGCGACTCGTTCCAGGTCCACCGCTGGGCGCAGTAGCCCGAGCCGATGTAGACGCCGCCGGCGTGCGGCCAGCCGAGGCTGGTGGTATAGGCGCCGGACGGCAGGATCTCGTCGTATCCCGAGGAGCGGTAGTCGTAGAGCACGCCGATCCCGACGCTGCTGCCGTTCAGGACGGCCTTGGCTGTGCTGGCCGCCTGCGCGGGTGCGGCGCCGGTCAGGGCGGCCGTGACCGCCAGCAGAGCGGCGACGATGAGCTTTCGCATGGGCACGTCCTTGGGGTGAGTGGGGGCGGTCAGCAGTGGTACGGGTAGATCTGCACGAAGTAGTTCCCGGCGAGCCGGAACCGGTTGGGTCCCCGGAAGTCGCTGCCGGCCGGGTTCCAGGTCCCGGGCTGGCCGGTGGCGGAGGTGTACCGCGCGGCGCAGTAGCCGGAGCCGATGTAGACCCCGCCGGCGTGCCCCCAGCCGAGGTTGTAGTCGGTCCAGTTGCCCGAGGGCAGGATCCGGTCGTAGTTCGACCCGGACGTCCGCCAGTTCTGCAGCACGCCGATGCCGACCGATCCGGAGTTGTAGATGCCGTAGACGCTGGTCGGGGCGGCCTGCGCGGGGGCGGCGCCACCCAGCGACAGCGGGACAGCGAGGGCCGCGGCGACAGCGGCTCCGACGAGACGTTTCACGAACACAGATAGCTCCTCACGGTGGATGGGGTTCGGTGACCGGCCGCCCTCCATGCTGGACAGACAGCTCGCCGGGCGGAACGTCCATCCGTCCCCCGGCAGCGGTCTTCTGTCCCCCGCAGACAGATGATCCGGTGCTGGCACAATGAACGCCGTCGATTCCCGGGGGTGACGTTCGTGCCGGAACCGCTGGCGCCATGGTGGAAAGAAGCTCACGACGCCGCGCGGCTGCTGGCCTCGAACCTCGAGGCGGCAGCGGCCCACGCGACCCGCGAGGGCGTCTACACACCGCCGCCGGGATCGCCGCCGCCGCGCCGCCGGCGCCGGCCGGGCTCGCTGCGTCACCTGGCCGAGGTGATCCGCAGCCGGCGCCTGGCCCCCGGTGTCTCGGTGGACAAGGACATCGTCGCGGGCGTCCTCGCCGGGGAGCTGCGTTACATCACCGAACCGGTCCTCGTCACCGCGGTCGCCCGGGCGGCTCATCTCATCGCGCGGGTGCCGTTCGCCGTGGCCGACGCGGAGCGTCTCGCCGTGGCCTGCGCCCATGTCGCCGCCCTCGTGGAGGCCGCGGAGGAGGCCGACCGGCGGGCACCGAGCCTGCTGCCCGCCTCGCGCGGAGCCGGCACCCCACAGCGCACCGAGCCGGCTTCCCCGACAGCCGACGCCCGGGATCACCGTGATGGCCCGGATCACGGCGACGGCCCGGATCTCCGCGACGGGCCGGTCATCATCGACGCCACCTTCACCACCCGTCGCCCACGGCGTCATCGGGCGGTGCTGGCCGGCGTCGTCCTGCTGGTCCTGGCTCTCGCCGCGGCGGGACTGGTCGTCGCCACCCGCGGCGAGGAGCCGACCGGCAAAGAGCCGACCGGCGACGAGCCTGCCGGTGAGGCCGCGTGCCGGTCGGACACCACCGGCGACGAGGTCATCGCGGACACGCCGCGGGTCTTCGACGACGACCTGGCCACCCGGCTGAGCCCCACGCTGGACTTCGACCAGATGAACGGCTCCGCCCGCTACGCCCGCCACCAGGGCCGCACCTACTACTGGGGCCGGGCCGGCTCGGACGACCACGACCCGCACTCCGGCGGCGCCCGCGTCCGCTGGCGCGCCGCGGGCGGGCAATGGCACAGCTGCCCGGCGCCGCTGGCCGTGACCGAGCGCGGCTACGTGCACACCCCGGCGGTGGCCACGACCATCGGCGGGCAGCCGGTCACCGTGCAGATCTGCCTGTGGCGCGACACTCCCCGCCGGGAGAACTGCACCCCGGAGATCCGCAACGGCTGATCCGGATGCCCGCCGAGTCGAGGAGCCGTCAAGAACGCGTCGAGATCGGCCGTGCCGGCGCCGGTCGGGCCGCCGATCGGGTACACCTGAGCATCATGGGAACCTCAGCAGCCGGTGCGCCGGGCGATCGGCGCCGCCGGGCGTGGCGGCGGGCCGGCACCGGCGTGGCGGTGGCGGTGGCCGGGCTGACCGCGGTCAGTGCCGTGCTGGTGCCCGCCCGTGGTGACCTGTCGCTGGCCGGCGTGGTCCTGCTCTATCTCGTGCCGGTGGTCATCGCCGCCATGGTCGGCGGCTGGGCGCCCGCGGTGGCCGCTGCCGGCGTCGCGGGCCTGCTGGTCAACTACTTCTTCATCGTGCCGCTGCACACCCTGGCGGTCGAGACGGCCGACGACGTCGTCGTGCTGGTCGTCTACGCCGGGGTCGCCGTGGTGGTGAGCCTGGCCGTCGAGCTGGCCGCCCGGCACCGGGCCACCGCCGAGCGCCGGGACGCCGAGGCAGCCCTGCTCGCCGCGGCCAGCACCCAGCCGATCGAGCGCGCCTCGCTGACCCGGCTGCTGGAGCAGGTCCGGCTGACCTACCGGATGGACACCGTCGCGCTCACCGACGACGGACGCACAGTCGGGGAGGTCGGGCCGTCACCGCACGGCGAGCCGGTGCTGTCCGTCGCGGCCGGGGGAGGGGTGCGGCTGATCGGGTGGGGGCCGCAGTTGTTCGCCGAGGACCGGCGGGCCCTGCAGCGCCTGGCCGCCACCGCGGCCCGTACCTGGCAGACCCAGCGGCTCGCCGGTCAGGCCGCCCGGGCCGAGGAACTGGCCCAGATCGACCGGGTCCGGGCCGCGCTGCTCGGCGCGGTCGGCCACGACCTGCGTACGCCGCTCGCCGGGATCAAGGCCGCGGTGTCGAGCCTGCGGCAGTCCGACGTCGAGTTCAGCGCGGACGACCGGGCGGAGCTGCTGGCCACCGTGGAGGAGTCCACCGACCGGCTGACCACTGTCGTGGACAACCTGCTGTCCCTGAGCCGCCTGGAGGCCGGGGTGCTGTCTGTGCACTCCGGCCCGACCGCCCTGGATGCCGTCGTGGCCCGGGCCGTCATGATCACCGACACCCACGGCGTCGCCGTCGACGTGGACATCCCTGACGACCTGCCTTGGGCCGAGGCCGACGCCGGCCTGCTGGAACGCGTCGTCGCCAACCTGCTGTCGAACGCCGTCGCCGCGACCCCGGCCGGACGGCCGGTCGTGATCCGTGGCCGCGCCGAGGACGACCGGCTGCGGCTGCGGGTGATCGACCACGGTACGGGCATCGCGGCCGCCGACCGGGACCGTGTCTTCGCACCGTTCCAGCGCCTGAACGACCAGGCCGGCGCCGGGCTCGGTCTCGGCCTGGCCATCGCCAGAGGTTTCACCGAGGCCCAGGGCGGCACGCTGACCCCGGGCGACACCCCGGACGGCGGACTGACCATGACCATCACCCTGCCCGTCGCCGCTGTCCGGCCGGTCACCCCGTGACCCGGATCCTGCTCGTCGACGACGACACCCACCTGCTGCGCGCGCTGCGGATCAACCTCACCGCCCGCCGCTACGAGGTCGTCACCGCCGCCGACGGCACCACCGCGCTGGCGCTGGCCGCCCGGACCCCGCCGGACCTGGCGATCATCGACCTGGGCCTGCCCGACCTCGACGGCGTCACGGTCGTCGAGGGGCTGCGGGGCTGGACCCAGGTCCCGATCATCGTGCTGTCGGCCCGGGACAGCGAAGCCGCCAAGGTGGCCGCCCTCGACGCGGGCGCCGACGACTACGTCACCAAGCCGTTCGGCATGGACGAGCTCCTCGCCCGGATCCGGGCCGCTCTGCGCCGCGCCACGCCCGGCACCGACGTCGCCGTCATCACCACGGCCGACTTCACTCTCGACCTGGCCGCCAAGCGGCTCACCGGCAGCTCTGGGGAACCGGTCCGGCTCACGCCGACGGAATGGCATCTGCTGGAGGTCCTGGTCCGCAACCGGGACAAGCTCGTCGGGCACCGGCAGCTGCTGCAGGAGGTGTGGGGGCCGGCCTACGAGACCGAGACCAACTACCTGCGAGTGCACCTGGCCAACCTGCGGCGCAAGATCGAGCCACAGCCCGCCCGCCCTCGCTACCTCATCACCGAGCCGGGCATCGGCTACCGCTTCACCGCCTGACCACCCGCCGAAATCCGACTCGGGCGGTCCTGGGCATCGCGGCCCTCGATGGGCACAATGCGGGCATGGTTTTGACTGTCGGTAGTGGACCTGCTCACGTTCTGGCGTTGCACGGCTGGTTCGGTTCCGCCCGGGGGTGGGGTGGCCTGCCCGAGCTGATCGACGGCTCGCGCTTCACGTACGCCTTCCCCGACCTGCGTGGCTACGGCGAGCGCCGTGACGTCCCGGGCGCGTACACGATCGCGGAGGCCGCCGCCGACATGCTGGCGGTGGCCGACGAGCTCGGCTGGGACCGGTTCTCGCTGGTCGGCCACTCGATGGGCGGCATCGTGGCGCAGCGGGTGCTGGCCGACGCGCCGGACCGGGTCGAGCGGCTGGTGGGCATCAGCCCGGTGCCCGCGAGCGGTGTGCCCTTCGACGAGCAGGGCTGGGCGCTGTTCAGCGGGGCCGCCGAGACGCCGGCCAACCGGCGGGCCATCATCGATCTCACCACCGGCAACCGGCTCGCGGGCAGCTGGCTGGACCGGATGGTGCGGGCCTCGCTGGACGGCTCCGACGCCAAGGCCTTCGCCGCGTACCTGCCGGCCTGGGCGCGGACCGACTTCAGCGCCGAGATCGCCGGCAACCCGGTGCCGGTGCTGGTGATCGCCGGCGAGCACGACCCGGCCCTGGGCGAGGCGGCGATGCGCGGGACCTGGCTGGCCCACTACCCGAACGCCCGGCTGGAGGTGCTGGCCAACGCCGGGCACTACGCCATGGACGAGACCCCCGTGCGGCTGGTCACGCTGCTGGACGCATTCCTGTCAACAGAGCGGTGAGCACCCGGGTCAGCCGCGGGCCGACCTCCACGACGGCGTGGGCCAGCCGCGGGTCCTCGCGGTAGAGCGCGCTGACCTCGGGGCCGGGTGTCGCCATCTGCCACAGCGCCCCGGCCATGCTGGTCGCCGTCGCGATGACGTCGACGCTCTGCTCCTCGGTGAGCCCGAGCAGCCGGTGCACCTCGGCCCGGATCGCCTCCACCTCGGTGAGGGTGACGAGCTTGAACGCGCGTACCGACTCGAGGGACACGTTGCGCTCCAGGTTGAGCGGGGCCTGGGCGAGCAGGTCGCAGAACATCGGGCGCTCCACCAGGCTGCCGGCCAGCACGTCCGCCACCGCGTCGGCCCGCGGCGGGCACTCCCGCAACGCCGCGCACAACGCCGCCGACCAGTCCCGCCAGCCGGCCGCGGTGAGCCTGAGGAAGATCTGCTCCCGGGTCTCGAAGTACCGCAGCAGGGCGGACTTGTGCATGCCCACCGCCTCGGCGATGTCGGTGAGCGTCACCTGGCGGATGCCGCGCCGGGCGCCGAGCTCGGTCGCGGCAGCCAGGATCGCCGCCTCTCGCTGCTCCTTGGCGGCGGCGGAGCGGGCCCGCTGGAATGAGGTGCTCATCACTGGCCAATCATAACGCAACCGTGTTTTGTTAAAGGCATGACACAGACATGGTTCGTCACCGGATCCTCCCGCGGGCTCGGCCGCGCTCTCGTCGTGGCCGCCCTGGAAGCCGGCGACCAGGTGGTCGCCACCGCCCGCCGGCCCGAGCAGCTCGCCGACCTCGCCGACAAGTACGGCGACCGCATCCTCACCGTGGCCCTCGACGTCACCGACGCCGCCCAGGTGGACGAGGCCGTCGCCGCCGCGACCGCCCGCTACGGCCGCCTCGACGTGGTCGTCAACAACGCCGGATACGCCAACGTCGCCCCCATCGAGACCGGCACCGAGGCCGACTTCCGCACCCAGTTCGAGACCAACTTCTGGGGTGTCTACCACGTCTCCCGGGCGGTCATCGCGCCGCTGCGGGCCCAGGGCGGCGGTATCGTCGTGCAGTTCTCCTCGATCGGCGGACGGGTCGGTGGCTCGCCCGGCATCGCCAGCTACCAGGCGGCCAAGTTCGCCGTCGACGGCTTCAGCCGGGTGCTCGCCGCCGAGACCGCGCCGTTCGGCATCAAGGTGCTGGTCGTCGAGCCCAGCGGCTTCGCCACCGACTGGGCGGGCTCGTCCATGTCCGTCGACACCATCCCGGCCGACTACGACACCACCATCGGCGCCATGCACCGCCGGGTCCGGGCCGGTGCCGGTGGCGCGGCCGGCGACCCCGACCGGGCCGCGGAGATCATCGTGCGGACGGTCAGGAGCGGGAACGTCCCGACCCATCTGCCGCTCGGCGTGAACGCCAGCGAGATGGCGCTGGACTACTCGCGCCGCCAGCTCGACGAGGCGGGCGCGTGGCAGGACGTGAGCCGGTCGGCGGACTTCGGCCAGCCGTACCCGGCGGAGCTGCCGGTGCGGCCGGGCAGCTGAGCGCCCGCACCGATCTGGCAGGGTGGTCGCATGGCACTGTCTTGGGACGAGTCCTACTTCGGGCAGCTGCGGGCCCTGGCCGGCAACGGCCGCACCCTGATCAGCGTCGGCTCCCGCTGCGTGCTGCGCGACGACACCGGCCGGGTGCTGCTGGTCCGTCGCTCCGACAACGGGACCTGGGCGCTGCCCGCCGGGATGATGGAGCTCGGCGAGTCGCTGCGCGACTGCGCGGTGCGTGAGGTACGGGAGGAGACCGGCCTGGAGGTCCGCGAGCTCACCCCGTTCGCGGTCTACACCCGGTCGCCGGAGCGGGGCCCCGACATGTACGGGCACACGTACCAGCACATCACCATGACGGCGCGGATCGACGCGTACGAGGGGGAGCTGGTGCGGGCCACGGACGAGACCACCGACGCCGGCTGGTTCCCGCCCGGCGCCCTGCCCGAGCCGCTGCGTGAGGGTGTCCGGCGTACCCTGACCGACCTCGCGGCGTTCGAGACCGCGGGCACCTTCACCCTGGAGTGACGACAGTGGGACTGTCCTGGGAAGAGTCGTACATCGGCGGCCTGCGTACCCTCGCCGGCGACGAGCGCGTGCTGATCTCGATCGGCGCGCACGGCGTCGTCCGTGACCCGGACGGCCGGATCCTGCTGATCCAGCGCTCCGACGACCGGACCTGGGCGCTGCCCGGCGGCACGATGGAGCTGGGCGAGACCTTGCGCGAGTGCGCGATCCGGGAGGTACGCGAGGAAGCCGGCCTGGTGGCGCGCGACGTCACCCCGTTCGGCCTCTACACCCGGGCCCGCGACTGGTACCCGAACCCGTACGGGCACAGCTACCAGTACATCTCCCTGATGTGCCGGGTCGACGGCTACGACGGCGAGCTGGAACGGGTGACGGACGAGAGCGTGGACGCGGGCTGGTTCGCCCCGGACGCGCTGCCGGAGGGCTCGGGCGGCCTGGTGATGCGGGCCCTGGAGGACCTGGCGGCGTTCGAGACGAAGGGCACCTTCGCGCTGGACTGAGCCCGGCGGCTACATGCCCGCGGCGACCTGGGCGAAGTAGTGGTTCGCGACCCGCGTGTGCAGCTCGAAGCCCAGCGCCTGCGGACCGTGCAGCACTTCCCGGCCCAGAGCTTCCTCGTTGGGCACCACGGGCGGCAGTTCGTCCTCCGAGGACAGCGCCGGGAGCAGGCCGAAGATCAACAGGGTGCCGTCCGGGGCGCTGATCGTGTCGTACAGGCGTACCGTCTCGGGGTCGGTCCGCAGGCCGACCTCCTCGCGCAGCTCGCGCGACGCCGCCTGCTGCCAGGTCTCGCCCGTCTCGATGAAGCCGCCCGGCAGGGCCAGGGTGTCGCGGGCCGGCGGGATGCCCCGGCGCACGACCAGCAGGCCGCCGCCGACCGGCTGCACCGCGACGGCGACCGGTTTCGGATTCAGGTAGCTGGTCTCGCCGCAGGCGCCGCAGCGGCGCGGCCAGGGCTGATCGGGCACGAAGCGCGCGCCGCAGAAGGTGCAGTGCGCGTATCTGTCAGGCATGCAGCGGGGCGTTGCAGGCCGCGACCAGCGCCTGCCGGCAGGCCGTGGTCAGCGGGCGCAGCGCCGCGTCGCGCTGCTGCGCCTCGTAGCCGTTCACCGCGCCGCCGGGGGCGTTGTGCTCGGCCAGCACCAGGACCTGGTCGAGGATGCTGGCCCGGGCGAACAGCCGGCGCGAGCGCGGGTCGAAGCCCGGCGGCAGCGTCGCGGTGCTCTCCGGGCGGCGCAACGCCTGGAGCGCACCGGCCAGCTCGGGGCGCCACTGGGCGACGTCCAGGCGGGTCAGCTGGGTGGTGGCCTCGGTCAGGGCCGTGGTCAGCTCGATCTCCGCCTCGGCCGAGCCCATCTGGAACGTCGGCTTGAACGCCGGCACCGGGTAGAAGCGCCACAGCACGGTCTCGAACTCCACGCCCGAGCCGGACGTGTGCCGGCGCAGCTCGGGCACGACCCCGAACGACGGCGTCACCACGGCCTCGCCGGCCAGCAGCGCCGCGCCGGTGAGCTCGCCCGGGCCGGGCAGGCCGCGCGGGTCGCCGGGGGCCGGCAGCACCAGCCGGATGTCGTCGGGGTGCAGCTTGGCGAACGCGGGCAGCGCACTGCTCAGCGGCACGTCGGTCCACGTGCCGGGGGCATCGGCGACGAGGTGCTCCTCGTCGCCGGCGATCTCGTCGGCCAGCTCGTCGAACGGGACGAGGCCGGCCCGCCAGGCGCGTACCCACGCCACGAACCGGGTGGACCGGCGTGCCGTGAGTGTCGCCGCATCTGCTGCGGGGGACATGCGAGCAAGGGTACGTGCCGTCCGCCTGGCTTGTCTCGGTCGGAGCGTCGGAAGCGGCGTGTCCGTGCGGAGGGTTTAACGTGCTCGACATGTATGGGGAGGATGTGCTCTCGGGGAACTGGCGGCGCCGCAAGGTGATACCCGAGGTGGACGCCGAGCCTGACCTGGTGGTCGAGGACGTGGATTCGGGTTTCTGCGGCGCGGTCGTCGGCTTCGAGCTCGGTGCGGTCGTGCTGGAGGACCGGCGTGGCAAGCGTCGCAATTTTCCGCTGGAGCCGGCCGCGTTCCTGCTGGAGGGCCAGGTGGTGACCCTGCGCCGGCCGACGGCCCGGCCGGCTGCCCCGGCCCGGCAGCGGACCGCCTCCGGGTCGGTCGCGGTCGCGGGGGTACGCGCCCAGGTCGCCAAGGCCAGCCGGATCTGGGTCGAGGGCGTGCACGACGCCGCCCTGGTCGAGCGGATCTGGGGCGACGACCTGCGCATCGAGGGCGTGGTGGTGGAGCCGCTGGACGGCATCGACGACCTGGCCGGCGCGGTCCGTGACTTCCGGCCGGCCCGCGGTCGCCGGGTCGGCGTGCTGGTCGACCACCTCGTCGCCGGGTCCAAGGAGAGCCGGATCGTGGCCGCGGTCACGGACCCGAACGTGCTGATCACCGGGCACCCGTACATCGACGTGTGGCAGGCGGTGAAGCCGGAGCGGGTCGGGCTGAAGGCGTGGCCGGTGATCCCGCCCGGGCAGCCGTGGAAGGAGGGCGTCTGCCGGGCCGTCGGCATCGCCGAGCCGTACGAGATGTGGCGGCGCATCCTCGGCAGCGTGAACAGCTACAAGGATGTCGAGACGCCACTGATCAACGCCATGGAACGGCTCATCGACTTCGTCACCGAGCCGAGCTGAGCAGTGCCTCGGCCAGCGCCGTCCGGACGTTGAGCACGCTGCGGCCCTGCCGGTGCGCGGCGACCAGCCCGGCCGCCCGCAGCACGCTCAGGTGCTGGGAGACGCCGCCGGCGGTCATGCCGGTGCGCCGGGCCAGTTCGGTGGTGGAGCTGGGCGCGTCCAGCTCGATCAGCAGCCGCGTGCGGCCGCGGCCCAGCACCGCGCCCAGCGCGTCCGTGCTCTCCCGCCGCGGCTCCCACAGCGTGGCCACGCCCCGGGCCGGATAGGCCAGTTGCGGCACGTCACCGGCGAAGATGCTCAGCACCGCCGGCCAGACGAACACCGACGGCACCAGGACCAGGCCGGTCCCGTCACTGACGTCCTCGGCGGTGCAGTAGCGCTGGCTGATCGACAGCGTGCCCGCCTCCCAGCGGACCCGCTCGTGCAGGTCGTTGAGCAGACCGGCGGCGCCGTCCTCGGCCAGGGCCCGCGCACGGGCGAAGATCTCGGCGTCCAGCAGCAGCTGGATCCGCGGCCAGTCGGGCGCGACGGCGGTGTGCCAGAACGCCTCGATCTCGGTGCACAGGCGGGCCAGGCCGGTGGCGGGGTCGGCGTACAGCTCGCGCACGGCGGGCGGGCGGTGGCCGTACAGATCGAGGTGCTCGCGGACCACCGCGGCGGGTGTCGCCCGCAGCCGGGCGAGCTCCGCGCCGAGCTCGGGGGTCAGGCCCGCCGGCGGGGGCGTCAGAAAATCCGGGAGGTACGCCGGTTCGCGCGGCACCAGTTCCCAGAGCAGCGTGTCGCGCGGCACAGCGACCCGGCGCACCCAGGGCAGGTGGACCGCGTGGCTGCCCGGATCGCGCAGCACCCGGACCGCCGCGACGACCTCCCAGAGGCAGGACACGGCGAAGCGGATGCGTGCCACGGCACCGGCCGACAGCCCGATCGCCACCATGCGGACCCCCGACGTTTCAGCTCCAGCTGAATCATTATCGCGACCGGCCGGGCGCACCGACACTGGCCGCATGACCGACTTCCGTGACCTGCACGTGCCCGGCAAACCGCTGATCCTCGTGAACGCCTGGGACGCCGCGAGCGCCCGCCTGGTCGAGGCCGCCGGTGCGGCCGCCGTGGCCACCACCAGCGCCGGAGTGGCCTGGAGCCTGGGCGCGCCGGACGGCGGTGCCCTGGACGCGTCCGCCGCCGTCGCGGCGGTCGCGCGGATCGCCGCGGTGGTGTCGGTGCCGGTGACCGCCGACATCGAGAAGGGGTACGGCGACGTGGCGGAAACGGTCCGGCGGGTCCACGCCGCGGGGGCCGTGGGCGTCAACATCGAGGACGGCGCCACCGCCGAGCCGGACCGGATCGCCGCCGCCCGGGCCGCCGCGCCGGAGCTGTTCCTGAACGCGCGCATCGACACGTTCCTGGCCGGCGTGGGCGGGCTCGACGAAACGATCGAGCGGGCCACGGCGTACCTGGCGGCGGGCGCGGACGGCATCTTCGTGCCCGGGGTGACCGATCCGGCGACCGTCGCCGCCCTGGTCGACCGGATCGACGCCCCGGTCAACGTGATGGCCGGACCCGGCGCGCCCGGCCCGGCCGAGCTGGCCGCGCTGGGGGTGGCCCGGATCAGCCTGGGCTCGTCCGTCGCCCAGGCCGCGTACGGGCTGGTCGCCCGGGTCGCGGCGGCGGCCCTGGGCGACGGCGGCTACGGCGAGCTGGCCGGCGCGGCCGACTACGGGACGCTCAACGCCCTGCTCACGCCAGGTGCATCGGGTCGCGGCTGAACACGAAGGTGGCGATGTCGAGCCGCTCGACCGCGCCGTCCGGGCCGCGCAGCACGGTCAGCACCTCGCCGGTGTTCATGCCGGCCGTGCCCCGCCAGCGGTCCCGTGACTCCCGGACGAACCGCCACGGTGGCTTCTCCGGCGCGGTCACCTGCCGCATCAGCAGGCCCGGACCGTCGGCGAGGACCTCGTACTCGCGGCCCATCCACCACCAGCGGCCGCACAGCTGGGCGACATCGGGGTCGGCCGGCGGTGCGGGACGCCACGGCTCGGCCGGCACCGGCTCGTGGTCCAGCACCGTGGTCAGCACCTCCAGGGCCAGCGCCCGGATGCTGCTGCCGCGCAGGCCGTACGAGTTGGCGAAGGCGATCACGCCGGTGCGGCTGGGCCGGTGCACGGCCAGCTGGGAGTTGTAGCCGGGCATCGAGCCGCCGTGGCCGACGTACACCCGCTCGCCGACGCGCATCAGCTCCGGGCCCAGGCCGTGCCCGGCGGTCCAGGCATCGTCCTGGATGACCACCGGGGTGCACATCTCGTCGACGGTCTCCCGGCTCAGCACGGCCGGCGCGGGATCGGCCAGGAACGCCGCCCACTTGGCCATGTCGGTCACCGTCGACCAGAGCTGCCCGGCCGGGGCCATCGCGCCCGCGTCGAGCCGGGGCTCCTCGTGCAGGCTGTCGTCCAGCTCGTGCACGACGTAACCGCGGGCGTACGGCTCGACCGGCGCGTACGTGGTCCGCTTCATGCCCAGCGGGTCGAGCACCCGCTTGCCGACCAGGTCGGTCCAGGACTCCCCGGTGACGCGCTGCAGCACCGCACCGAGCAGCCCGTAGGCCAGGTTGGAGTAGTGGTAGGTCCGGAACGGCGGCCCGGCGACCTTGTCGGCCAGCTCGGCCAGCAGCTGGTCGACGTCGCCGCCGGCGTTGCGCTCCCACCAGGGCCCGTCCGGCTCGCGGTGCAGGCCGGAGACGTGCCCGAGCAGCTGACGCAGCGTCAGCCCGCCCACCGAGGTGCCCGGCAGGTGCCGGTAGAGCAGATCGTCGAGGGCGAAGAAGCCCTCGTCGCGCAGCTGCATCACCATGGTGGCGGTCAGCGTCTTGGTGATCGAGCCGAGCCGGTACTGGGTCTTGGGGTCGGGCGGCGGGGTCTCCCCGGCGCCGGTGAAATGCAGCAGCGAGCGGTCGCGGACGACCGCCAGCGCCACGGACGGCGCGCGGCCCGCGGACTGCGCGCGGGCGACGATCCCGGTGACGCGTCGGCCGGTTTCCGGCAGCAGGGACACGGTGGGCCTCTCTCGGGCGGGAACGGTCCAAGGTTTAACTGAACGGCGCCGATCTGGCTACGGAAGAACCCGACGTGACGGGACGTCGCCGCGCGAGCGCGGACGTGTCACGATCTGGGTATGGAAAGCGTTCTCTGGATCGTCCTCGCCATCGCCCTCGCGATCGGCGAGGCCTTCACCGCGACTTTCCTCATCATCTTCTTCGCCGTCGGCGCTCTCGCCGCGGCCGGTGCGGCGGCTCTCGGCGCCCCCGTGCTGCTGCAGGCCATCGTGTTCGCCATCGTCTCCGGTCTCTCCGTCGCCGCGATCCGGCCCATCATCATGCGACACGCAAAATCGGCCGCCGAGACGGGCGACACGCCGTTCGGCATCGAGGCCATCGAGGGCTCGCAGGCGACGGTGCTCGAAGAGGTGACCGCCGACCACGGGCTCGTGAAGATCGACGGTGAACTCTGGACGGCGCGCTCCTTCGACGGCGACGAGAAGTACGCGCCCGGCGACCGGGTCCGGGTCATCAAAGTGAAGGGCGCCACCGCGATCGTGTGGCGCGACGAACATCCCAATCTCTGAGCAGACGCCACACATACAAGAGAAAAGAGGACGCCATGGAAGTTGTAATCGGTGTACTCATCTTCGTGATCGCCCTTTTTGCGGTGATCACGCTGGTTCGGTCGGTCCGCATCGTCCCGCAGCAGCGGCACGACGTGGTGGAGCGGCTGGGTAAGTACAAGCGCACCCTGTCCCCGGGGCTCAACCTGCTGGTGCCGTTCGTCGACACGGTCCGTACCAAGGTGGACATGCGGGAGAACGTGGTCAGCTTCCCGCCGCAGCCGGTGATCACCTCGGACAACCTGGTGGTCTCGATCGACACGGTGCTCTACTTCAAGGTCGTCGACCCGGTGCGGGCGACGTACGAGATCGCGAACTTCCTCCAGGCCATCGAGCAGCTGACCGTCACCACCCTGCGTAACGTCATCGGCTCGCTCGACCTGGAGCGGGCACTGACCAGCCGCGAGGAGATCAACCGGCACCTGTCCGGGGTGCTCGACGAGACCACCGGCCGGTGGGGCGTCAAGGTCACCCGGGTCGAGATCAAGGCGATCGAGCCGCCGCCGAGCATCCGCGACTCGATGGAGAAGCAGATGCGCGCCGAGCGGGACCGCCGCGCCGCGATCCTGACCGCCGAGGGTGTCAAGCAGTCGCAGATCCTCACGGCCGAGGGCGACAAGCAGTCCGCGGTGCTGCGCGCCGACGGTGACCGGCAGGCCCGGATCCTGACCGCCGAGGGTCAGGCCAAGGCCATCCGGACGGTGTTCCACGCGATCCACGAGGCCAACCCGAGCCAGAAGGTGCTGGCCTACCAGTACCTGCAGGCCCTGCCGCAGATCGCCAACGGCTCGGCCAACAAGGTCTGGATCGTGCCGACCGAGCTGACCCGGGCCCTGGAGGGCATGGGCGGCGCGCTGGGCGGACTGGCCAACATGGTCGGCGACCTGCCGACGGGCAAGGTCGACGCCGCCGCGGTCGAACGGGAGGCCGCCGAGGCCGCCGAGGAAGCGGCCAAGGAGGCCGCCGCCGTGAACGCCCAGGTCCGTGCGGCCGAGGCGCAGGTCTCCGGCGACAGCGGCCCGCGGGGTCTGCCGGCCCCGTCCACGGTGCCGCCGTCGGCGGCGCTCGGCGGTGCCGACTACAACGGCGCGGGGGAGCCCGAACGCGCCTGACGTCCGCCCGGGCGGTGCAAGATCGGAGCGAATATCGCAAAACCCCGCGCTGTGCGCGGGGTTTTGCCATGCTGACCGAGGATTCCGACCGGTACCCCCGGGCCGCTCGGCTGTGAGCCCACCACGAGGCGGAGCCATGAGCCATGAGCATTAGCCAGAACCAGACTGCCAGTGGACGGCCGCTGCGGGTGGCGCCGGCCTGGGTCGGCGCCGCGGGGCCGGGTGCCGTCGCGGAGCATCACCTGCCGGTGCGCGAAGCCGTCTGGATCTGGTCGGTGCGTCGCTATGCGCGCGTCTCGCTCTGGGCCCTGCCGGTCGGCGCGGCCCTCTACGGCTGGTCCACTCTGGGCATCTCCGCCCCGCCCGGACCGCTGCTGCTGAAGCTGGCCGCCGGCTGGTTCTGCGCCATCGCGATGATCGGCCTCGCCGGGCTGCTGGCCGGTTCCCGCACCCGCCGCTCAGCCGTCGCCGGGCTGCTCACCGCCATGGCCGGCTCCATCATGCTGCTGCCGCTGGCCGCGCTGCCGACCGGCACCGGCCCGGACGGCATCGGCCTCAGCGCCGCCCAGGTGCACACCGCCTCGCTGGTCGCGGCAGCCGTGACCGGCACCGGCTGGCTGCTGCTGGGCTGGGCGGTCTTCCGCTCCAAGCTGGTCAACCCGGCCGACGGCGTGCTGCTGATGCTCGCGGCCGTGTCGATCGGTGCCGGGTCGCACGCGATGCGCCCGCTGCCCACCGTGGGCGCGTTGCTGCTGCTGGCCGCCGGCATGGGTCTGGCCTGGACCGGCTCCCGGCTCATCCCGCCGGCCTGATCCGTCGTACCCGGGTGGCATGCTCGGCTCGAAGCAACGACGAGCCGGGGAGTGCACATGGGCAAGGTGGTCGCCGACATCTCGGTGTCGCTCGACGGATATGTGACCGGGCCGGATCCCGGCCCCGACAGCGGTCTGGGTCGCGGCGGTGAGGGCCTGCACACCTGGGCGTTCAGCACCGACCCGGTGGACCGGGAGGTGCTGGCATCGGCCACCGACGCGACCGGCGCGGTGGTCATGGGCCGCCACCTGTTCGACATCGTCGACGGCCCACACGGGTGGAACGACGAGGTCGGCTACGGCGCGGGCCTGGCCGCGGCGCCGCCGGTCCTGGTGGTGACCCGCAGACCACCCGACACGGTACGGCTGGCCGACCGCTTCACCTTCGTCGTGGACGGCGTCCGCAGCGCGATCAGCACGGCCCGTGCCATGGCCGAGGAACGCGACGTGGTGGTCATGGGCGGCGCCCAGGTCATCCGGGGTGCGCTGGCGGCCGACGCGGTCGACGAACTGCGCCTGCACCTCTCGCCGGTGCTGCTCGGCGGTGGCACACCACTGTTCGACGCCGGGGTCAGTCCGCGCACTTTGCGCCAGATCCACGTCCGGGTCTCCCCGCACGCCACCCACCTGACCTACCGGGTCGACTGACCGGCACTCGGGTGATGCCGGCCGGCCTGTTCGTCGGCGGTCAGCGTGAGGGATCCACGAGCAGACGCATCGCCGCTACGGCCGGCCGGCTCGGCGGAGGTTTCGTCCTTCTCGGCCGGCTCGGCGCCGGCCAGGGTGAACACCAGCCGAGCGCCCCGCTGGTAAGAAGCGTCCAGGGCGATCTCACCACCGTGATGCTCGACGATCTTCTTGCACAGGGCCAGACCGATTCCGGTGCCCGGGTAGCTGTCCCGCGGGTGCAGCCGCTGGAAGATCACGAATATCTTGCCGGCGAATTCGGGATCGATCCCGATGCCGTTGTCCTCGACGCCGAATGTCCAGACGCCGTCGTCGACGTCGGCAGTGATGTGGATCAGTGGGGGCTGCCCCGGCCGGCGGAATTTGATCGCGTTGCCGATCAGGTTCTGCCAGAGCATGGTCAGGAGGGTGGCGTCGCCGGGAACAGTGGGCAGGGTGGGCCTGACGACCCGGCCGCCGGACTCGCCGATGGCCAGGGCGAGGCTTTCCTCCGCCTGCGCGACGGTCTGGTTCAGATCAACCGGCTGGATGGCCTTGTGCACCCGGCCGATGCGGGAGAAGGCGAGCAGGTCGTTGATCAAAGTCTGCATCCGCGAGGCGCCGTCGACCGCGAAGCCGATGTACTGCTGCGCCCGCTCGTCGAGTCCGTCGGCGTAGCGCCGCTGCAGCAACTGACAGAACGAGGCGACCTTGCGGAGCGGCTCCTGCAGGTCGTGCGAGGCGACGTAGGCGAATTGTTCCAGGTCGGCGTTGGACCTCTGTAGTTCACGTTGCTGCTGTTCCAGCTGCTCCCGGGCGCGTTGGCTCGTCGCGAGCCCGTCGACCAGGCGCCGCCGCATCGCTTCGACGTCATGACCGAGCCGGGCCAGGTCGGCAGGGCCTGCGGGGGTCAGGCCATGAGTGAAGTCTCCTCCGGCGACGCGGCGCACCGCCCTGCTCAGCTGGATCAGCGGCCGGAGCACCACCACGCGCAGCAGGACGGCGATCAGCACGAGGAAGGCGAGCAGGACGGCCGCGAGGAAGACGAAGACACCGTTGCGGACCTGTCGGGATTGATCGAGTGCCGCCCGCCCGTCCTGCCTGATCTCGATGAGGCGACCGTCCAGTACGGCGACGCTGGCCCGTACCGCGTCGAAGGCTGTCTTGCTCCGCATCACGACTGTCATGGGCGCCGGCGCGGCGCCGTCCTGATGGCGTGCGATCAGCGGGTCGGCCACGGTGGTGCGCCACCGGCGGGCCTGCTCCTCAGCATCGGCCAGGCCGGCCAAGGCGAGCGGCTCGGTGCTCAACAGCTGCCGGATCCGGGCGACGGCCGCCTGCTCGGCGGCGATCCCCTGCTGGTACGGCTCGAGGAATTGTCGTTGACCACTCAACAGGTAGCCCCGTACGCCGATCTCCTGGTTGACCAGCGCCGCGCCGAACTCCACCACCGCGGTCCGCGCCGGGGACACCCGATCGCTCAGATGGTTCGAGACCGTCGCCGTGCGCGACAGTGCCTGCGCTCCGACAACCGCACCGGCGAGCACCAGCACGACCATCGCCAGCAGCACCGAGGCGAACCATCGCTGGGTGGTCCATCGGCTGCCGGGCGCTTGAGCGAGAGTCGCGCCGGCGTCGATGTCGGCCACGGCGGTGAGATTCACAGGCGCACGGTACGCGAGGCCCCGTCGTCGTGCCAGGGCACAAGATCCTCCAGCCGCGCCTCGGCGCGTTCGACAAGTTGCGTCGGTTGCTGCGTCGATTGATCGGCGGTATGGTCCGGGGAGTGTCTACCGGCGCCGCCCGTCGGGCAGCTCTCGACGACGAATGAGTCGCCGTGAATGAGGTCTTCAGCATCAGTGGAAGGACGACCATGAACGTGACAGTCGCCACCCCGATGACCGACATGTCCGAGGCCCCGGCCGGCCCGGGCGGCCAGCGGGACGTCACCGACGCCGTGCAGCTGGTGAAGGCCATGGCCGCCCTGCCGACGGGCGATCGGGCCAAGGCCCGTCTCCGCGAGCGCGCCATCGAGGCGTGGCTGCCGTTGGCGCAGCATCTCGCCCATCGCTACTACGGCCGCGGCGAGCCCCAGGACGATCTGACGCAGACGGCGACGATCGGTCTCATCAAGGCGATCGACCGGTTCGACCCCGACCGCGGAGTCGAATTCGTCGGCTTCGCCATTCCCACCATTCTCGGCGAGATCAAGCGACACTTCCGCGACCGCACCTGGTCCATCCGGGTGCCGCGGCGGCTGCAGGAGCTCCGGGCGGCCATCACGGCGGCCAACAACACGCTCAGCCACACCCTGGGTCGTTCGCCGACGGTGGCGGATATCGCCGTCCACCTCGGGATCACCGAGGAATCGGTGTTGGAAGGGCTCGAGGGTGCCATGGCCTACAGCGCCACCAGCCTCGCCACTCCGATCGGTGCCGAGGGAGACCGGGAGCTGGGCGACACGCTCGGTGGCTATGACCACGATCTTGAACTCGTCGACATGCGCCTTGCGCTCGGGCCGGCCCTCGCGTCGCTCGACGCCCGGGATCAAAAGATCGTCGCTCTGCGTTTCTACGGAAACCTGACGCAGGCGCAGATCGCGGAGCAGCTCGGCATCTCGCAGATGCACGTCTCGAGGCTGCTCACCCGGGCCCTGCTGACGCTTCGCCACCGGATCGACGCCGGCTGACGCCGTCCTCGCGATCGGAGGTGGGCTTGTCCGGTTCAGGGGCTTGAACCGGCGAAGCCCCGGCGGGAGCACATGCCGCTCGGGCTGGCTCGACCCGCCGGGGCCGCTGGTCGATCAGACAGCTCAGTGGTTGTGCGAGTCGGTACGCGGGTCGGTGTCGCTGCTGCGGCTGCCGGCCTTCGCCAGGCCGCGGCTGACCATGTAGCCGATGGTGAGCAGAGTGATGTACCACCACGCCTTGTCGGCGGCGAAAATGTCGCTGCCGTCATTGTTGGCGCGGTCGCCGACCACGTACGAAGCGATCAGAACGCCCAGCACGGCGGCCACGTAGACGATCAGCTCGGTGGTCTTGAACGAGGGCTTCGTCTCCTCGCCGTGCGTACGGGTGCGCGCAACGCTCTTGGTGTCGTTGTTCCCGCGAGTGGACGTCGTCATTTTGCCATCTCCTGAAGCTGTCAATATTGCTGTGGGGGTGCCCTTGGCGTAATGCCGCCGGCGAAAGTGGTGTACCCCGGGCTCAGGAATTCACACGATAATCGTCGAATGAATCCGACTCGCGGTGCGCTCAGGACACTTTTTCCTGGTCAGCGCCGGTCACGCTTTCTGAGCCGCTGAATCGGTGCCGCGGTGATTCATTCCGTATTGACGTGTGGGTGAAACTCGCGGCCGGGGGTTGCCCCGGAACGGCTACCGCCAAACCACGATCAACCTGAGCCGTACGCCTGCTCACGGGTCGCGCCGGTCGTGCTCTGGTAGCTGAGCACGAACATGCAGCTCAGATAGAGACCGAACAGTCCCTGGTGCACCGCGATGAAGGTGAGGCCCTTTCCGGCGGGCAGCACGAGGAAGATTCCGCCGAGGTATGCGACGAGATGCAGTCCGATCAGGGGCAGCTCGCGCAGCCGTTGTCGGGTATGGCTGTTGACGAGGTGGCGGGCGCCGGCGAAGTGGGCTTTCGCCGCCTCCAACAGCAGCAGGGGCAGGGCCGTCCAGGCGCGATGGTGGTGGCGCATACCGGCGGGCAGCCGGCTGAGCTGAGCAATCCATGCGGCGGAGACGAGACCGAGGATCCCGACGTCAGGATCCTCGTCCGCGTCGTCCGGGCCGTCGTGGTGGCGGGTGGGCCGCGAGGCCCACCAATCGAAGCTGAATCCCACACCCACATTGGTCAGGGAAACCCCGAGAAGGTAATTGGCCCGGGGGGACGGGAAGATCCGGCTGTGCCCCACGTCGTGGCCGAGCACGGCGAGCCGCGTGGACAACAGGGCGAAATAGGACGCCAGGGCCAGCTGCCACCAGGAATTCCCGATCAGCACGAAAGCAGTCACGGCAATGGCGAACAACGAGAGCACGACGACGGTCTGACCGACCCAATATCCGCAGTACTGGTCCGGTGCGGCCGCCCGCGGGGTCGCGGTCGTCGCGCGGTCGTCGCCGGAAACCTCTTGGGGCTGCATTGCCGCTCCCGCTCCACAGTCGTCCTCATGGGCGCTGCCGGGGTCCGGAGCAGGCGGAAGGTTATTACCCGGCGCAGCACATGTCACACCCTCGACTGTGGTTCCCGTCTACCGCACTGCATGGATGGCCGCGACGGCTGCGCGAGCGTCCGGCACCGTGATGGTGACAGTCCGGCCGGTGCGCAGGGTCAGCCGCAGGGCCGGCCCGGACCGAACCGTGCAGGACGTGCGCCTCGGCGTCCACCAGAAGCCGTAACCCACAGCCCACACCGGAAGGTCGACGACCTCGACCCGCTCGATCTGCGCGATGCGGTAGGTGCCGCGCGGCCAGCCGAGCACCCCGAACCGGACAGAGACGCCGTTCGGTCCGGCCGCCGTCCGGATCGACCCCGCGGTCAGCAGGTTGACCAGCGCACCGGCGGCCGCGACGAGCAGCGGGATCACCAGGACAGGGCCGTTGCCGAGCACGAGCAGCGGCACCACCAGGGCGATGCTCAGCACCACCATCGGCCAGTTCGTGACCCGTCCGGTGTAGAGGGAGAACGGGCCCGTTCCAGGAATCGCGGATGCCGTCACGGGGCACCGTCCTTTCGGTTGGTCACGTCAGCTGCTCGATGAGGCGGATCAGGTCACTGCGTCCGAGCCCGTGCCGGCGGGCCACGGCCACCAGTTCCTGGGCCGCTTCGGCGACCGGGGCCGGCTCGGTCATGGTCGACGCGACGCGCGCGCCCCGGCCCCGGCGGAACTCCAGCAGGCCGTCGTCCCGCAGCTGCCGGTACGCGGTCAGCACGGTGTTGCGATCGACAGACAGCGCCGAAGCCAGCTCGGCCGCCGGCGGCAGCTGCTCACCCACCTTGAGCTCGCCCGAGACGACGCCTTGGCGGACGCATCGGGCGATCTGGTGCTGAAGCAGCTCCCGCGACGAATGATCGATCAGCCATCTCATAGTGCTAGCATTATCAGCACCATTATTCGAGTGAGTCAAGCCGCTCGCGTACCCACGCCAGCGTCGCCACACCCTGGGCCCGCTGGAAGTCGCGCACGGTCGGCAGGCCGGGCGGGTCCGGCTGACGGGCGGCGTCGAGGAAGAAACCCGCCATGCCGGCGAGGACGGCGGTCAGGTCCCGCGGATCGACGCCGGGGGTGTGCTCGGCAAGCAACCGGTCCGCCGGCTGCCCGCCGTAGAGCCGTACGTTGATCAGCAGCAGCACCGTGTCCACCCAGCCCGCGCCGCGGCAGGCCCAGGGCCAGTCGACCAGCGTGATCCGGCCGTCCGGGCCGATCAGCAGGTTGTCGGCCCGCACGTCCAGGTGCACGAGCGCGTCCCCGGCAATCGCGGCCCGCGCCCGGTCGGCGAGCGCGCACAGCCGGTCGAGGTGCTGCTCGGCCCAGGGTTCGAGGTTGCCCGGCGGGTCGGCGGCGATCCGCTGCCAGCCGTCGAAGTCGTAGCCGAGGACGTCGGCGGCCAGGGGTACGTCGGTGATCGGCGACGGGGTGAGCCGGCGAGCCAGGTCCCGCAGCACGGCCAGTACGGTGGCCAGTTCGCCGGCCTGCCACGGGGTGTGCGGATGCCGCCCGGGCACGTCCTCGAGGACGAGCGCGACCCACTCGCCGTCGTCGTAGGTGCCCAGCAGGCGGGGCGCGGCCGCTTCCACCGGGAGGCGTGCCGTGATGGCTGCCTCGCGGCGATGGAACTCGACGCTGCGGGGATTCTGTGCCGTGCCGACCGCTTTGACGAAGGCCCGGGTGCCGGCCGCGGTCCGTACCCGGTCGGCGGTGCCGGGGGAGAACCCACCCGGCTGCGACACGGCCTCCACGACGGGAGAGCCGAGCAGGTTTTCGATCGCGGAGCGGACTCTGCCGGGAAGGTCTGTCCAGCCGATCCGTACGCCGGTTGCTGTCGTCATGCCGGGATTCTGACCGTCGGCGGCACCTGCGCGCGCCCCATTTCGCCGGCCGCGGTGACGGCACGATCAGCCGCTGGCACTGGATCAGAAATCAGCCCTTGGCGAGGCCGCCGCGAAGACCAGGTCTGGATGTCTGATCCGGTACGACGGCGGTGCGGCCGAGCTCCCAGAAGGCGATGGCCGCGGCGGTCGCGACGTTCAGCGAGTCCACGTTGTTGTGCATCGGGATGGCGACGCGGACGTCACTGGCCTCCAGCGCCTGGCGGGTGAGGCCGGGACCCTCGGCACCCAGCAGCAACGCGGGCCGTTCCCGCTGAGCGGCGGTGAGGTGCTGCAGCGCCACCGCGTCGGGCGCCGGGGTCATCGCGAGCAGGGTGAACCCGGCGGCCCGGACCGCGGCGAGGGTGTGCGGCCAGTCGTCGGCTTTCGCGTACGGGATGGCGAAGACCTCGCCCATGCTGACCCGCACGGCTCGCCGGTACAGCGGATCGGCGCAGGTGGGGGACAGCACCACCGCGTCGATGCCGAGCGCCGCCGCACTGCGGAAGAGCGCGCCGAGATTCGTGTGGGTGTTCAGCCCTTCCAGCACAGCCAGCCGCCGGGCCCCGGCAAGAAGCTGGTCCAGCGGGATCAGCTCGCGCCGGTGGAAGGACGCCAGGATGCCGCGGTGGACGTGGAAGCCGGTGACCGACTCCAGCACGTGCGGGGCGGCCGCGTAGAGCGGCGCGTCGGCGGGCAGGTCACTGAGCTGGTCGACCCGCTTCTCGTCGACCAGGGCGGAACGCAGCCGGTACCCGGCCCGCAGCGCGCGGTGGATCACCAGTTCGCCCTCGGCGATGAAGAGCCCGTTCGGCGGCTCCCACTTGGTCCGCAGCTCGACATCGGTCAGCGCCCGGTAGTCGGCGATCCGCGGGTCGTCGGGGTCGGTGATGCTCAGTGCTGGCACAACCGGCATTCTGCCTGCCGCGGCCGGGCCCCCCACGACCGACCGGGTACCGGCAGGATGGGGGGATGTTCGTCGACTCGCTGGAGACGCTGCGTAAGCGCCGCAGTGCCAAGTGGCGCACGTACCCCGATGATGTTCTGCCCATGGGCGTCGCCGAGATGGACTGCTCGCTGGCCCCGGCCGTGACCGCCGCCCTGCGGGCGGCCGTCGACGCCTCCGACACCGGCTACTCGGCGGCGGAGCCGGAGCTCGGCGAGGCGGTCGCCGGCTTCGCGGCCCGGCGCTGGGGGTGGGAGGTGGACCCGGCCGCGGTCACCGCGGTCACCGACGTGGGCGTCGGCGTGGTCGAGCTGCTGCGGATGCTCACCCGCCCGGCGGACACCGTGGTGATCAGCCCGCCGGTCTACCCGCCGTTCTTCGACTGGCCGCCGGAGGCCGGTGTGCAACTTCGGGAGGTGCCGCTCACCGCCGAATACCGCCTCGACCTGCCGGCCCTGGAGGCGGCCTTCGCCGCCCACCCCGCGGTCTACATCCTGTGCAATCCGCACAATCCGGTCGGCCGCGTGCACACCCCCGACGAGCTGGCGGCCCTGGTCCGGCTGGCCGAACTGTACGGCGTGACGATCATCAGCGACGAGATCCACTCCCCGCTGGTGCTGCCGGGCGCCCACTTCACGCCCACCCTGACCGTCCCCGGCGCGGCGGAGGTCACGGTGAGCCTGGTGTCGGCGAGCAAGGCCTTCAACCTCACCGGCCTCAAATGCGCGGCCATCGTGACCGCCGACCCGGCGATGGCAGCGCTGGTCAAGCGCCTCCCACCGGACATCCGCTGGCGCACGGGCCACTTCGGCGTGGTGGCCACGGTGGCGGCCTTCACGGAGGGCGACGCCTGGCTGGACAACGTGCTCACCGAACTGGCCGCCCGCCGCACCGAACTGGGTGAGCAACTCCGCACCCGTCTACCGAAGATCAACTGGATCCCGCCGGAAGCGACCTACCTGGCCTGGCTGGACTGCCGAGCCCTGGGCGACGACAACGAACCCCGGGAGTTGTTCCTGTCCCGCGCCAAGGTAGGCCTCGAACCAGGCACCCGCTTCGGCGCCCGCGGCGCAGGCTTCGTTCGGCTGAACTTCGGCACGAACGCCGATATCCTCAACGAGGCGACCGCACGTATGGCGAGCGCCACCGACAGGTAGCGGCGGCGGCTCGGACGTTGCGGCAGTACGGTTGTACTGTTCGCGTCGTTCTGCCGTCGGGGGTGTGCAGGTGTCGTCCGGTCCCGGGTCCGACCCTCATATGCTGGCGCTGCTGCGAGCCATCCGGCTCCGGCTCGCCGCACCGGACGCGGCTGCCGCGGGAGCGGCTGATGCGACGGCTGCTCTGGGTGGTGCGGAGGCCGGGGAAGCTCCGGCCGGGCAGCCCGGGGGTGAGCCGGTCCACCCCGACTGGATGATGCATCCTGACTGGCCTGCGGCGTCTCCGCCCGGCCAGACCTCTGCTCCCGGCCTGACCTCGCCTTCCGCGCAGACTTCTCCTCCCGGTCAGATTTCTCCCCCTGGTCAGAGCTTTCCTTCCGCTCACGCGTCTTCTTTCGCCGGTGGCGACGAAGCCGGTCCGGCCGGTGATCGCCGGAACTTCGCGCTTGGCGGGCAAGGTGAGCAGCCCGCGCCGGACGCAGCCGGCGGGTCCGAGGCGCGTCCGCCAGGCCGGCCTGAGGGCCATCACTCCGGGCTGCCTGCGGGGGATTCGCACGCTTTGCCGGCGGCGGATCTGCCCAGCCTGCCGGCGGCGGACCTGCCCAGCCTGCCGGCGGCGAGCCCACCTGACCTGCCGCCGGCGCATCCTCTGCGTGACGCCTCGGCCGGCGGTGTGCCGCGCGTGGAACGGGAGACGGCGGGGAACGACAGCCGGGCCTGGCGTGCGAGTGTCGGGCCGATGCCGCGTGGGCCGCGGCCGCCCTATCAAGCTCCTTCTTCGCCGGGCAGCGTTCCCTCGTCGCCGGGTGGGCCGACTCCTTCCGCGCCCACGCCTGGGACGGGGTCCGGACCTGGCTATGTGGTTCCGGACGCCGGTGGGTCTGTACCGCTTCCTGGGAGTGACCCCGGTGAGCCGGTGGCTCCTGGGAGGGTCGACTCGCCCGGGTGGGCGCCCGGCCGGCCCGGCACGACGCCGGTGCCGGGCGGTGTGCCGATGCGGCCGGGCTCGACGCCGGTCGTGCCCGATCCCGACGACTTCCTTCCGGATGCCGATGCAGGCAGCGGCGGACGGGTGCTGCCCAATCCGATCGGAACGGGGCCGTCCGGGTCCGGCTTCCCATTCCTGCGCGGGGGGAAGCCGGCCCTTCCGTCGGCGTTCAGCACGACTCCGGTGCCCGGTGCGGCGCCTGCGCCGGGCGGCGGTGCGGGATCCACTCCGGGGACGTCCGGCACCGGCCTGGGAACGACGTCCGGCGGGGGCTCAGCGCCCGGTTCGGGTTCAGCGCCCGGTTCGGGCTCAGCGCCCGGTTCGGGCGGGACGCCCGGCGCCGGTACCGGCTCGGGACGGGGACCGGGTGCGGGTTCCGGTTCGGGGACGGCCCCGGGCGCCGGTCCTGGTTCCGGCACGGGTGCGGGTGCCGGGTGGGGGACGGCTTCCAACGCGGGCCGAGCCTTCGGTGCAGGCATGGCCCCGGGAGGCCTCGGCACATTCCCGGTTCCCGGCGCGTCTGTTGCTGGCGAGTCCATCCCCGGCGCGACCGGCCCCGGAGGCGTAGCTCCGGGAAGCGGACTTCCTGGCGGAGTGATGCCGGGTGGGACCGGCCCCGGTGGCGCGGTCCCGGGTGGGACGGGCCCTGGCGGGGCGATTCCTGGCGGGACGGGTCCGGGTAGCGCGGTTCCTGGCGGAGTGATCCCGGGTGGGACCGGCCCCGGTGGAATGGGCCCCGGTGGCGCCGTCCCGGGCGGCGCGGTCCCGGGCGGCGCGGTCCCGGGCGGCGCGGTCCCGGGCGGCGCGGTCCCGGGCGGCGCGGTCCCGGGCGGCGCGGTCCCGGCTGGGACGGTTCCTGGCGGGGTGATTCCTGGCGGGACGGGTCCGGGTAGCGCGATTCCTGGCGGGACGGGTCCGGGTAGCGCGATTCCTGGCGGGACGGGTCCGGGCGGGGCGGTTCCGGGTGGGACGGGGCCGGGCGGGGCGGTTCCGGGTGGGGCGGTTCCGGGCGGGGCGGTTCCGGGTGGGGCGGTTCCGGGTGGGGCGGTTCCGGGCGGGGTGGGCCCCGGTGGCACGCTTCCCGGCGGCGCTGTTCCTGGTGGTGGGATTCCCGGGGGCAACGGCCTGGTGCCCCGCGGCACCATCCCCGGCGGACTTGTCCCCCCGACCGGCCCCGGCGGCGGTCAAGGTCCAGCAAGCGGTCAACACCCCACCCCCGGCACGTCCATCGTCCCCGCGGTTCCTCCCGGCGCTGTCGTTCCCGTTCGGCCCGGTGCCACGCCGCCTGTGCGGGGCGGGCTGCGTCCCGGGGCCACCACCCCGTACCCGCCGGGGGCTGGGCCTTGGGCCGGCGGCGTACCGCTCGTCCCGGCCACCGGCTCGTCGACCGAGCCCATCAGTGGCATTCCCGGCATCGGCGGCCCGCGGCCGGCCGGGCCGCAATGGCCCGGTGATCCGGTTCAGGCCGTCGGTCCCTTCGGACCGGTACGCATGCCCGACATCGTCCCGCCCGTAGGCACCCGCCCTGCCCTCCCCGCCGACGGCATGGACCCCGCCGATGACGCTGCCCTGCGGGAGATGGCGCGGCTGCTCGGCAACAGCCTCTCGCTGGCCGGCGGGCCCGAGGAGGTCGCCGAGCGGTTGCGGGCTGCTCTCGCGCAGGCCCAGCCGGCGTTGTTCGCCAAGTTGCCCGGCGGGCCGGCCGTTCAGGTCGCGCAGCTCGCCGAGGCTCTGACCTGGCTGGTGCATCATCTGGACCAGCCGCCGGTGCTGGTCGCGGCGTGTGGCCGGCTCGGTGCCTCGCTGGCCGAGTGTGGCGTCCTGCCCCAGCAGTTGCAGCTCGCCGGGGCCGCGCTGGCCGAGGCGATGCGCGCGGGGATGGCTGCCGGTGGCTGGCGGCAGGACTTCGACCAGGCTTGGCGGTCGACGTGGGAGCACGCGTACGAGTGGATTGCCCACGGGATGGCCACCGCCGCTTATCAGCCGACCGTGTGGACCGCGGTTGTGGTCGGGCACGAGCGGCGCCGCGATGATCTTGCGGTGTTGTGGTTGCGACCGTATTTGCCCATGCCTTACCGGCCCGGTCAGTACGCCCGGATCGAGTTGCCGGACCAGCCCGGCGTGTGGCGGCCGTACTCGCTGGCCGGGAACCCGCGCCGGGACAACATCGTCGAGCTGCACGTACGGGCCAAGAGTCACAGCGGGATCAGCGGCGAGCTGGTCTATCGGACGGCCATCGGGGACACCGTGCGGATCGCGCGCGCCGAGGGGGAGATGGGGCTGCCCGAGTCCGGCCGGGATCTGCTGATGATCGCCGGGGACACCGGGGTCGTGCCGCTCAAGGCCCTGCTCACCGAGCTGGCCGCGACCGGGGATCCGCGCTCGGCGGTGCTCTTTTGGGGCGTGCGCAACCTCAGCGAGCTGTACGACATCGACGACATCACGGACATCGCCCGGGCCTGCCGGCGGGCCACCGTGATCCCGGTGGTCTCCGAGGGGGAGGCCGGCCCGTACCCGAGCGGCCTGGTCACCGACGCGGTCGCCGCCTACGGCGAATGGTCCGCCCACGAGGTGTACCTGGCCGGACCGCCGCTGATGCTGGCCGCGACGAGCCTGGCCCTGCAGGCGCTGGGCGTGGCCCCCGACCGCATCCACCACGACAAGCCCGACTGACCGGCCCCGGCCTAAGCAAGCCGGGTGGCCCGGCGGCCCGGGTGGCCCGGGTGGCCCGGGTGGCCGGCGGCCGGGGTGGCCCGGCAGCCCGGGTGGCCGGCGGCCGGGGTGGCCCGGCAGCCCGGGTGGCCGGCGGCCGAAGCGGGCGCGGCCGGCCAGGCCCGAGCGGTCATCGCCTGACCGGCCCGGTCAGGCGAGGGCGGCAGCCAGGATCTTGGCGTAGGCCGGCGGCACGAAGGTCGGCCCGCCCGGCGTCAGCACCTCATCCCGTGAAGCAGCCGCCCACGCCTCCGCCGGCACCGCCGCCCGCAGCGCCGTGATCACCGGTGCGTCCGCCCACTGCGGGTCGTCGCCCAGCATGGTCAGGGCGACCAGCGATTCCTCCACCTCGCCGACGCATTCGAACGGCTTGTGTGCGTCGATGCCCAGCAGTTCCAGGTAGCCCGGCACCTGCGCCGGCTCGGCGAAGAGGTCCCGGCCGAAGATCCTCCCCAGCCGGGCCCGGGACATCGACGGCGCCATGGCCAGCGCCACGAAGCGGCACTTGGGGCAGTCGCCGCACCAGCGGGCCGTCGGGTCGTGCAGCTTGAACGCCTTGTTGCAGCTCGTCACCACGTCGTCGTACGCGGTGTGCCGGGCGAAGAGCTGGGCGATGTGCAGCTCCGACAGTGAGCGCAGCAGGGAGAAGTACGGCTCGGTCAGGCCGGTGTGTGCCGTGACCGCCGCTCGCAGCAGGCCCTCGGCGACCACTCCCTTGGACCACTGGTGGTTGATCTCGTGACCGTTCCAGATCAGGTTGGGGTCGGAGGCCGAGCGTTCGTTGGACATCACCACCGGGCCCAGGCCGTGCAGGGCCGCGGTCGCGATCGCGATCAGCGAGTTGATCGCGGTCACCGGGATGTGGCCGTTGAGGGCTCCCGCCTTGTTGAGCTCGAACAGGCGCGGGTCGAGTTTGCGGCGGGCGGCCAGGGCGCTCAGGCCGGAGGCGGCGTTGACGTTGACGATCACCGGGTTGGGGTTGACCGAGAACGGCACCGGGTCCAGCCCGGCGGCCCGCAGGATCTCCAGCGTGACGATGGAGTCCTTGCCGCCACCAACCGCCGACAGTGGCCGGCCCTCGGCGTTGTCCACGGGAGAAGGTGGGGGAGCCGAGGAAGCCGGCGAGGTGACCGACAGCTCGAGCACGTGCGGGAGCTTGTTGACGTACGCGTACTCCCCGAGGCCGTGTGTGTAGACGGCTGTGAAGAACTCGGTGACCGCGGCCGGCACGGCGACCGGCGCCTCGATCCGGGCCGGCGCGCCGACCTTGTAGTAGCTCACCCCGGCCACGACGTGCAGCAGCTCGAGCACCTTGAAGAAGTGGGCCGGCGGCTCGCCCGGGCCGAGCGGGAAGGTGATGGTCTCGGTGAACTCCAGCGGGTCCGGGCCGTCGAGCAGGTAGTCGAACTCCGCGACCCCCGTCGCCGGATCGAACCTGTATGCGGGGAACCGCATGACCTCGTACTGCGCACGCACCCGGCACTCCCAACGTAGGACCAGCGAGCCATACTAGTGCGACTCGACCGAGGGAGACGATTGTGCGCCTGGCAGACCTGCGCGGCCGTTCCGTTGCCGTCTGGGGCACCGGCCGGGAGGGCCGGGCCGCCGTCACGGCCGTCGCCGCCCACGGTCCCTCGCGCCTGATCGCGGTGGACGACAGCGCCAACTTCCTGTCCGTGCCCTGGGAGGGCGAGCTGGCCGCGCTGGCGCCGCTGGCCGGTGGCGATCACGCCCAGGCCGCGCTGATGGCCGCCGACGTGGTGGTGCGTTCGCCGGGGGTGCCGCAGACCCATCCGTGGATGGCCGATCTGCGGGCCCGGGGGGTCACCGTGACCGGTGGCAGCGCCCTGTGGATGGCCGACCACGCCAACCGCACGATCGGGGTGACCGGCAGCAAGGGCAAGAGCACCACGTCCAGCCTGATCAGTCACCTGCTGGCGGCGGTCGGCCGGCCCAACGTCTTCGGCGGCAACATCGGGGTGCCGCTGCTCGATCTGCCGCCGGCCGAGCAGTACGTCCTGGAGCTCTCCAGCTACCAGTGCAGCGATCTGACCGACTCGCCGCGCGTCGCGGTGGTGACCTCGCTGTTCCCCGAGCACCTGGACGCGCACGGCGGCGAGCGGGAGTACTACCGCGACAAGCTCAACCTGCTGGCCCACGGTCCCGAGCTCATCGTGATCAACGGGGCCGACGACCGCTTGGTCGCCGAGACCGTGGCGGTCAAGGACGCGAACGGCTTCGCGGCGATCCCGGCCGCCGGGGGCGACTCGCGGTTCCGGGTCGAGGCCGACGCCCAGGTGTACTGCAGCGACGAGGCACTGTTCCCGCGCGACACGCTCAAGCTGCGCGGCCGGCACAACGAGCGCAATCTCTGTGTCGCCCTGGCCGTGCTGGACGGCATGGGCATCGACGTGGTCGGCGAGCGGGAGGCCCTGCGCGCGGCAGTGGCGTCCTTCCAGGGGCTGCCGCACCGGCTGGCCGAGATCGAGGACCCGTCGGGGCTGACGTTCGTGGACGACACGCTGTCCACGAGTCCGTACTCGGCGATGCACGCGATCGACGCGTACGAGGGCCGGCCGTTGACCGTGCTCGTCGGCGGCACCGACCGCGGCCTGGACTACAGCCCCCTGCGGGAGCACCTCAAGGACCGGGAGATCACCGTGATCGGCCTGCCGGACAGCGGGCCGCGCATCCTGGCCGAGCTGGCCGGCCTGGCCGGCGTGCGCACGGAGGCGGCGGAAGATCTGCCCTCGGCGGTACGGCTGGCCCGCAAGCTCACGCCGTCCGAGGGTGTGGTGCTGCTGTCCCCGGCGGCCCCCAGTTACGGCCGTTTCCGCAACTTCGAGCACCGCTCCGAGGTCTTCGCCCAGGCGGTCCGCGACAGCGCTTAACCGGTTCTGGGCAGAATTATTGCCGGACCTCCTCCTGTTTCGAGACGCCCTCGCAGATTGCGAGGGCGTTTCGCGTTGTCTGCCGGGTCCTCCGTCCGGGCCGGGCCGGGGCGCCGTTTGATGCCGTTGGCGACCCAAAAGGCCGATGATCAAAACGTCCCAAACGGGTGCATGCCCTGGCGGTAACGCCCTAACGGCCATATGCGGATCGACGTACGTCAACCGACTGCCGGGTCACACGCGTTCATCGACGTGCTCCAGGTAACGGTTTGAAAACTTCACCCACGGTCTTGACACGGGGGGTCAGAAAGTAAGAACTTTTACCGCGACAGTTAACACTCCTTTCTGAAGGGACGGCCCATGGTCGAGCCAGACGCAGACGGCACCGCAGCGACCGCGGTCGTCGACTCGCTGGTGCGCGACCAGGCCCCGCCGCCGCAGCACAGCATGAACAACTCGGACGGGGTACTGGTGCGGGTGCGCACCCTGCTGCCCGAGTTCACCGGCGCCCTGCAGCGCGTCGCCGAGCAGGTCCTCACCGACCCGGCGGCAGCCTCCCGGGCGACCATCGTCGAGCTGGCCGAGCGCAGCGGCACCTCGCCGGCCACCGTGACCCGGTTCTGCCGGGCCCTGGGCTTCGACGGCTACGCCGACCTGCGCCTGGGCATCGCGGCCGAGACCGGCCGGGCCCGCGCGTCCGGCTGGACCGTGGACATCGGCCGCGAGATCCAGCCCAGCGACCCGCTGGAGCGGGTGCTCGGCCAGATCATGGCGGCCGACACCCGGGCCATGCACGACACCGCCTCGCTGCTGGACCTGGCCGAGGTCGAGCGGGCCGCGGTGGCCATCGCCGCCGCGCCGCGGGTCAACATCTTCGGCGCCAGCGGCAGCGCGCTGGTCGGCGAGGAGATGCAGTTCAGCCTGCACCGCATCGGCGTGGCCGCCTGGGCCTGGACCGATGTGCACAACGGCCTGGCCAGCGCCGCGCTGTCCCGGGCCGGCGACGTCGCCCTCGGCATCTCGCACAGCGGCGAGACCGGCGAGACCATAGAGCTGCTCGCCGAGGCCAGCAGCCGCGGCGCCACCACCATCGCGCTGACCAGCTTCCCCCGCTCGCCCCTGGCCGAGCTGGCGGACATCGTGCTGCTCACCGCCACCCAGGCCACGACCTTCCGGCCGGACGCGCTCTCCGCGCGGCACCCGCAGCTGGTCGTCCTCGATCTGCTCTACGTAGCCGTCGCCCAGCGGACCCACGAACGTTCGCACGCGGCCTTCCAACGCACCGCCCAAGCCGTCCACGGCCACAAAGCCGTCAAGGACGGGAGCTCCGCCCCATGAATTCGAGATCCCTCTCACCCGCATAACTCACTCGTCCAGGAGGACTAGCGTGAAGCGCAGAATCGCGGTTGCGGCGACCCTCGCCGCGACGCTGCTCGGTGCCGCCGCGTGCGGCTCGAACAGCGACAGCAGCGACACCCCCAATGCCGCCGCTTCCGTCAACGGTGCCGGCAAGACCATCAAGGTCTGGCTGATGGTCGACGCCCAGTCGGGCTGGCCCGAGGTCGTCAAGCAGGCCAACGAACGCTTCACCCAGGCGACCGGCGCCCAGGTGCAGGTCGACTACCAGCAGTGGACCGACCACCTGGCCAAGTTGGACACCACCCTGGCCGGCAACGACGTGCCCGACGTGGTGGAGCTGGGCAACACCGAGATGCCGAAGTACGTCTTCAACGGCGCCTTCGCCCCGCTCGACAAGGGCCAGTTCGAGAACTCGGCGCAGTGGCTGACCGGCCTCTCCGCCCCGTGTGAGCTCGACGGCAAGACCTACTGCGTGCCGTACTACGCCGGCGCCCGGGTGCTGCTGTACCGCACCGATCTCTTTGAGAAGGCCGGCCTGACCGCGCCGAAGACGTACGACGACCTGGTCAACGCGGCCAAGGTGCTGAAGGAGAAGAACGGCAGCGACAAGCAGTTCTCCGCCTTCTACATGCCGGGCAAGTACTGGTACGCCGCGATGGCGTGGGTGCACGGCAACGGCGGCGAGATCGCCAAGAAGGACGGCGACAAGTGGGTCGGCGCCCTGTCCGAGCCGGGTGCGCAGGCCGGCCTGACCAAGTGGGCCGAGATCGCCAAGACCTACTCCAGCGGTGACCCGACCAAGGACGAGAACGACCAGGACGCGGTCTACGCGCAGGGCAAGTCCGCCATGCTGTACGGCAACGGCTGGGAGCTGGGCGCGGTCCAGGAGCAGCCGAAGGACCCCAACGACCCCGCCTCGGCGAAGGTCAAGACCAAGGTGAACGGCAAGGTCGCCACGGCGCCGCTGCCCGGTATCCCGTCCTTCCTCGGTGGCTCGGACGTCGCCGTGACGGCCAAGAGCAAGAACGCCGACCTGGCCGCCAAGTGGGCGCAGATCTTCACCGACGCCAAGTCGCAGGAGGGCCTGATCGCCAAGGGCGTGCTGCCCAACGCGACCTCCCTGCTGGACAAGGCCGCCGCGGTCAAGGGCAACGAGGCGACCGCGCAGGCCGCCAAGGAGACCTGGTTCGTGCCGATGGCGCCGAAGTGGTCGGACGTCGAGTCGGCCAACGTCCTGCAGAACATGCTGGTCAGCATCGCCACCGGTAAGGCCACCGTGCCGGCCGCGGCGAAGGAAGCCGACGCGAAGATCAACGAGATCCTCAACGCCAGCTGACCGTGATCGGGCCGCCCACCCTCCCCGGGCGGGCGGCCCGGCCCGGCACCGCATCCCCGCAGAGAGGTGACCGATGTCCGTCGTCGACTCCCCGTCAGCCCCACCGGCCCAGCAGCCGCCGGCACCGGCGCCGGCGGGCGGGCGCGCCCGGAGCAAGCGTCGTTCGGCCACGAGCGGCGGCTTCGCCCCCCTCGCGCTCACGCTGCCCGCATTGCTGCTGCTGGCCGGCCTGCTCGGTTATCCGCTGGTACGGATGATCGTGCTGTCGTTCCAGAGCCTCGGCCTGCGCCAGCTGTTCGGCAACCTGCCCCCGGACAACGTCGGGTTCGCCAACTACGTCAAGATCTTCACGGACGCGACGTTCTACCAGGTCGTCGGGCGTACGGTCGCCTTCACCGTGGTCTCGGTGCTGCTGACCCTGCTGCTCGGCCTCGGTGTCGCCCTGCTCATGCGCCGGGTCGCGCCGAGCGTGCGGATCGCCATGATCGTCGCGATGATGTTCGTCTGGGCCATGCCGCAGCTGGTCGCCACCCAGACCTTCCGCTGGCTGGTCGACTCGGACTTCGGCGTGCTGAACTACCTGATCAACCTGCTGCCCGGCGTCGACTTCGCCAACCACAGCTGGTTCGCCGACCCGTGGCAGGGCTGGTCGGTGATCACCACCATCGTGGTCTGGGCCGGCATCCCGTTCATCGCGATCACCCTCAACGCCGGCCTCACCCAGGTGCCCAAGGAGCTGCTCGAGGCGGCCGTGGTCGACGGCGCCTCGGCTTGGCAGGTGCTGCGCTCGGTGACTCTGCCGATCCTCAAGCCGTTGCTGATCATCGTCACTACGCTGTCGGTGATCTGGAACTTCGGCCTGTTCACCCAGGTCTGGGGCGTCCGCAACGGGCGGCCGGAGGAGGAGTACCAGGTGCTCGCGACCTGGTCGTACAGCACCGCGTTCAACAACAACAACTACGGGCTGGGCTCCGCGATCGCCGTCGTCACGGTGTTGCTGCTGCTCGGCGTGACCGCCTTCTACATGCGGCAGATGTTCCGGATCGGAGACGTGGACTGATGGTCGCCACCGCACCGTCGACCGCCGTACGCAAGCGGCGCCGCCCGGCCCGCGAGTCGGACACCCCCACCGTCGGCCGCAGCACCGCCGGCACGATCGCCGCGAACGCCCTCGGCGTGCTCTTCGCCCTGGTGATGTTCTTCCCGATCTACTGGATCATCAACACGGCGTTCAAGCCCGCGCCGGAGATCCTGCAGTTCGACCCGACGTTCTTCCCGCACACCTTCACGCTGGACAACTTCAAGTCGGCGTTCAACGCGCCGTTCTTCCAGCGGAACCTGATCAACGGCGTGCTGATCACCTGCGCCGCGGTGCTCGGTGCGCTGGTCGTCGGCTTCCTGGCGGCACTGGCCATCGCCCGGTTCCGGTTCTACGGCCGCAAGGCGATCATCCTCGTCGTCCTGTCGGTCCAGATGGTGCCGTTCATCGCGATCCTGATCCCGCTGTTCCTGATGCTGCAGAAGGCGAACCTGACCAACAGCCTGGGCGGCATCGCCCTGGTCTACGTCGTGCTGATCCTGCCGTACACGGTGTGGACCCTGCGCGGCTTCGTCCAGGCGATCCCGCGCGAGCTCGACGAGGCCGCGCTGATCGACGGGGCCAGCCGGTTCCAGGTCTTCTGGAAGATCATCCTGCCGCTGACCGGTCCCGGTCTGGTTGCGACCTCGGTCTACGGCTTCATCCAGGCCTGGAACGAGTTCATCATCATCAACACGCTCAACGACCAGGCCCACCAGAACCTGATGGCCTGGCTCCTGCAGAACCAGACGAGCCGCGGGACCTTCTGGGGCCCGCTCATGGCAGGGTCGATCTTGACCGCCCTCCCGGTGGTCATCTTCTTCCTGATCGTCCAGCGCAACATCGCAACCGGCCTGACGGCTGGCGCCGTCAAGGGCTGACCCGGCACCGCATCACCATCTGAGGAGAAAGCGCATGACTGAGATTTTCAAGCCCGAGGTCGACCGCCGGACGCTGCTGCGCCGCGCTGCCGCCGTGGGCCTGCTGGCCACCCCCGCCGTCACGATGCTGAGCGCCTGCGTGGGCGGCGGCAGTGACGACAAGGACGACGCCGCGGAGAAGCCCGCCGGTACGGTCTCCGCGACCAACCCGCTGGGCATCAAGGAGGACGAGCCGCTGGAGATCCTGATCTTCAACGGTGGCCTCGGCACCAAGTACGCGACCGACGTGGACATCCCGTCGTACAACAAGCTCTTCCCGAACTCCAAGGTCACGTTCAACCAGGCCGAGGAGATCTCGACCGTGGTGCAGCCGCGGTTCACCGCGGGCAACCCGCCGGACATGATCAACAACTCCGGCTCGAAGCTGATGGACCAGGGCGCCCTGGTCCAGGCCGGCCAGGTGCAGGAGCTGACCGACCTGTACGCGGCCCCGTCGGTGGACATCACCGGCAAGACCGTCAAGGACACCCTGATCCCGGGCACGATCGAGCAGGGCACCTTCAACGGCAAGCCGTACGTGCTCAACTACGCCTTCACCGTCTTCGGCCTCTGGTACAGCGGCAAGCTGTTCAAGGACAACGGCTGGACCGCGCCGACCACCTGGAGCGACTTCACCGCGCTGCTCGACAAGATGAAGGCCAAGGGCATCACGCCGTTCGGCTACGCGGGCGCGAACGCGCCGTACTACATGTACACGCTGCTGCTGACCAGCGCCGCCAAGATCGGTGGCGCCGACATCCTCAAGAACATCGACAACCTCGAGGACGGTGCCTGGACCAACGACGCCGTCAAGCAGGCCGCCGCCGCGTGGGCCGAGGTCGGCGCCAAGTACTCCAACAAGGCGTTCCTCGGTCTCAAGCACACCGAGGTCCAGCTCCAGCAGAACCAGTACAAGGTGGGCCTCTACCCGTCCGGCTCCTGGCTCGAGAACGAGCAGGCCAAGGACACCCCCGAGGGCTTCGACTACCAGCTCATGCCGGTGCCGAGCGTGACCACGGCCGACAAGCTGCCCGTCACCGCCCTCTACGCCGCGGCCGGCGAGCAGTACTTCGTCGCCAGCAAGGGCAAGAACCCGCGCGGTGGCATGGAGTTCCTGCGCCACATGCTGAGCAAGGCCGGCGCCGTGGGCTTCACCCAGCTCACCAAGACGCTGACCGTCGTGGCCGGCGCCACCGACGGCATGGAGATCAGTGCCGGCCTCACCTCGGGCAACAAGGCGCTGGGCGCGGCGGGCGCGGACACCTTCAGCTTCCGTTTCGACACCTGGTACAAGAAGCTCGACGACGAGCTGCGCGCCGCCACCAACGAGCTGATCTACCAGGGCGGCACCGCCGACAAGTTCGTCGCGCGGATGCAGAAGGCCGCCGACGCGGTCAAGAAGGACTCGTCCATCCAGAAGTTCTCCCGCTGATCCCGCGCTGACGACGTACCCGCAATCACGAACGGAGTTCGAGAACCATGAAGCACGGCAGGTACCCGTTCATCATTGGCTTCCTGATCGTGCCGGTGGCCATCTACGGCACGTTCGTGATCGCGGCGTACGTCCAGGCGTTCCAGCTGTCGTTCACCAACTGGCGGGGCTTCTCGCCGGACGTCAGTTACATCGGCTTCGACAACTTCGTCAAGCTGTTCCAGGACAACACCTTCTGGAAGGCGATCCAGCACCACATCCTGTTGCTGATCTTCCTGCCGCTGCTCACGATTGTGCTGGCGCTGTTCTTCGCGTTCCTGCTCAACGTGGGCGGCGGCTCGAAGGGCGGCCGTACCCGGGGGGTCTGGGGTTCGAAGTTCTACCGGGTGGTGTTCTTCTTCCCGCAGCTGCTGGCCCTGGCCCTGGTCGCGGTCATCTTCTCCCGGGTCTACTCGTCGGACGACAGTGGTCTGATCAACGGCCTGCTCAACCAGGTCGGCGCCGGGCCGGTGCTGTTCCTGGCCGACAAGAACCTGGCGCTCTGGTCGATCCTGGCCGTGCTCGTCTGGCAGGCGGTCGGCTTCTACGTGGTGCTGTTCTCCGCCGGGATGGGCTCCATCCCGACGGAGATCTACGAGGCCGCCGCGCTGGACGGCGCCACCCGGGGCACCCTGTTCTTCAAGGTGACGCTGCCGCTGCTGTGGAACACCCTGCAGGTCGCCTGGGTCTACCTGGGCATCGCCGCCTTCGACGCGTTCGCCCTGGTGAACGTCATGTCCGTGGACCGCGGCGGCCCGGACGGCGCCACCACGGTGCTGGGCCTGGAGATCTACCGCAACGCCTTCGACTACGCGCAGTTCGGCTACGCCTCGGCGATGGGTGTCGTGCTGTTCTTCCTCACCATCACGTTCGCGGCGCTGACCCTGCGGGTCACCCGGCGCGACGCGATCGAGCTGTGAGCCGGACCGGGAGCCTCAAGTGACTTACACCAAGACGGACGGGCCGGCGGCCTCGTACACCGGGTCGCGGCACTCCACCACCGCCACGCAGCGGGACAAGAAAGAGATCAAGCTCTTCAGCGGCTTCGCCCACGTCGCCCTGGCGGTCTGGGGCCTGCTGGTCATCGCGCCGCTGATCTGGGTGATCCTGGCGTCGTTCAAGAGCAACACGGAGATCTTCACGCAGGCGCCGTTCAGCCTGCCCAGCAAGATCTCGTTCGAGACGTACAAGACGGCCTGGACCGAGGCGCACGTCGGGCGCTACTTCCTCAACAGCGTCTTCGTGGTGGCGATCAGCACCGCCGGCACGATGCTGTTCGGCTCGATGGCCGCCTACGTGCTGGCCCGCTACAAGTTCGTCGGCAACCGCTTCATCTACTACCTGTTCGTCTCGGGTCTGGCCTTCCCGGTGTTCCTGGCGCTGGTGCCGCTGTTCCTGATCCTGCAGAACCTCGGCCTGCTCAACACCTACACCGGCCTGATCCTGGTCTACATCGCGTACTCGCTGCCGTTCACGGTCTTCTTCATGACGGCGTTCTTCAAGACGCTGCCGAACCAGATCGCCGAGGCCGCGATCGTCGACGGCGCCTCCCACACCCGGCTGTTCTTCCAGGTCATGCTGCCGATGGCCCGGTCCGGCCTGGTCAGCATCACGATCTTCAACATCGTCGGCCAGTGGAACCAGTACCTGCTGCCGGTGGCGATCATGCAGGGCGCGGGCGCGCAGGAGAAGTGGGTGCTCACCCAGGGCATCGCCAACATCTCGGTCTCGGCGGGCTACCAGGCGAACTGGGCCGCGCTGTTCGCGGCGCTCACGCTCTCGATCCTGCCGATGATCATCGTGTACGCGTTCTTCCAGCGTCAGATCCAGTCCGGCCTCACCGCGGGCGCGACCAAGTAGCTCAAGCACGGCATACGGGCGGCGTCCTGCCACGGGGGAGGGGCGCCGCCCGGTTGCGTTCCCCGTCCGAAGGTTGTGGCCGGGTGCCACGCCCTGGCCGAGGCCCGGGACGTCGGGGCGTCCGACGGTCCCGTGGTGGACGACCAGGTCTTCGAGCGGTCCGCCGAGACCGACGATGCGACCCGGGCCGCGGAGCTCATCCGGACCATGGCGGCAGAGCTGTGCGGTCAGCGGTGCCGATCACCCAGGAGTCGTTCCCGCCGAGCTGACCGGGGCAGCTCAGGCGCGGTTGAGCAGGACCCGGCCCAGCACCAGCGTGCCCAGGCCGGCGACCACCACGCTGAGCAGGCCGACCCGCAGGCTGCTGTGGTCGGCGACCAGCCCGACCAGCGGCGGCGAGACCAGGAAGCCCACCCGCTGTAACCAGCTCACGATGGTCAGGCCGGCGCCGTGCGCGAGCCCGCGCAGTTCGTCGGCCGTGTGCATCGCGGCCGGGACCAGCGTCGCCGTGCCCAGCCCGGCCAGCGCGAAGCCGGCCAGGGCCGAGCCGACGGACGGCCACGCGAGCGCGCAACCCATCCCGGCCGCGGCCAGCGCCCCACCGGCCCGGGTCACCGTGCGCTGGCCGAACCGGTCGACGGCCCGGTCGCCCAGCAGCCGCCCGGCGGTCATCGCCACCTGCAGCGCCACGAAGGCGAGACCGGCCGTCGCCGCGCCGGCGCCGAGGTAGTCGGTCAGGTACAGCGCGCCCCACGATGAACCGGCGTCCTCCACGAGCGCCCCGAAGGCCGCCAGAGCGCCGAGCGCGGCCAGCATCCGTACCGCCGGCCAAACGAAGGACCGCCGGCCCGGCGGGGCCGCACCCGGCTGCGGCGCCGCCCGCTCGGCGTCCTCCGGTCCGGGCAGCATGAACCGGTACGCGACCAGCAGGATCACCCCGACCAGCACCGCGGCCACGCTGAGGTGCAGGACCAGCGGCACCCGCAGACCGGCCGCGGCTGAGCCCATGAGCCCGCCGAGCACCGCCCCGATGCTCCACACGCCGTGGAACGAGTTCACGATCGAGCGGCCGTAGAGCCGCTGCACCCGCAGGCCGTGGGCGTTCTGCGCGACGTCGACGATCGCGTCCGCCGCCCCGGCCACCAGGAACACCGCGGCCAGCACCCACCAGGCCGGCGCGACCGCGACCCCGATGAACGCCACGGCCATCAGCAGCATGCCGGCCAGCCCGGTCCGCGACGACCGGAAGCGGCGGATCGCCGCGGCGGCGAACAGGCCACCGAGCAGCGAGCCGAGCGCACCCGCGCCCAGGGCCGAGCCCAGCGCCGCGTTGCTCAGGTCCAGCGATTCCTTGATCTGCGGGTAGCGCGGCACGACGTTGGCGAACAGGGCGCCGTTGGTCAGGAACACCGCCGCGACGGCGATCCGGGACCGGCGGGCCTGCTCGGCCGGTCCGGCGCCGAGGGTCGCCGTCACTGCGCGCTGAACCGCTGCACCGCGGCCTCGACGTCCGGCTCGGTGACCGGGAAGCCCGGGAAGCGCGACAGCCGGACCAGCGGGATGGCCCGCATCATCTGGCCGTTGGTCGGGTCGGAGAGCATGTCGGTGAACAGGCCGGTGCCGAGCTGCTCGCGCAGCCAGGAGCCGGCGGCCGGGTGGGCCAGCCAGACGTCCACGCTCGACTCGGCGGCCAGCGGCACGGCGTAGCCCTGGCCGGCCAGCGTGACCGTGCCGGTGAGCCGGATGTCCCGCGAGGACGCGCCGACGCGGACGCCGAACTCGCCGCCCTCGACCACCCAGCTCCGGGCCGCCTCGTGCCAGAACGCGAACGCCCGCGTCCCCAGTGTCAGGGTCACCGGCGCGCTCTCGCCGGGACCGAGCGCGACCTGGGTGAACGCGCGCAGCTCCTGCTCGGGGCGGTAGACAGTGGCCTGCGGGTCGGCGACGTAGAGCTGGACCGTCTCGCGGCCCGGGCGCGTACCGGTGTTGGTGACCGTCAGGCTGACCTCGACCCGGGGGTCGCCGCCGTCGGCGAGCACGGAGACGGCCAGGTCGCTGTAGTCGAAGCTCGTGTAGGAGAGGCCGTGGCCGAACGGGTACGCCACGTCGAGGCGGTGGGCGTCGTACCAGCGGTAGCCGATCAACAGGCCCTCGCCGTACCGGACGTGGCCGAGCTCGCCGGGGAACGCGCCGATGGTCGGGTTGTCGGCGAAGCGCACCGGGACGGTCTCGGCGAGCCGGCCGGCCGGCTCGGCCGCGCCGAGCAGCAGGTCGGCGGTCGCGCTGCCACCGGCCTGGCCGAGCAGCCAGCCCTCGAGGACGGCCTGCGCGCGGTCCCGCCAGGGCGCGACGGTGACGACCGAGCCGTTGGAAAGCACGACCACCACGCGGGGGTTGGCGTCGGCCACGGCGTGCAGCAGGTCGAGCTGGTGGGCGGGCAGGTCCATGTGGTCGCGGTCGTAGCCCTCGGACTCGTACGACGGGGGCAGCCCGAGGAACAGCACGGCCACGTCGGCGGCGGCTGCGGCCCGTACCGCTTCGGCGACCAGGCCCTCGTCGGCTGAGTCGGAGTCGATCACGAAGCCCGGGGCGAAGGTGACCTCGCGGCGCCCGTCGAGGGCGGCCCGCAGGGCGTCCAGCGCGGTGTCCACCCGGGTGGGGTTGACCTGCGAGGATCCGGCGCCCTGGAACCGCGGCGTCCGGGCGAACTCGCCGATGACCGCGACCGGGCCGCCGCCCGCGGGGTCGAGCGGCAGGATCCCGCCCTCGTTCTTGAGCAGCACCGCGCTGGCCACGGCGGCCTCACGGGCGAGCGCGTGGTGGGCGTCGGCGTCGAAGGTCTGGCCCTCGTGCAGCGCCGGCAGGGACCGGTTGATCAGCGTCAGCACCCGGGTCGCTGCCCGGTCGACGTCCGCCTCGCTCAGCGTGCCGGCCCGGACGGCGTCCAGGATGACCCGGGTGCCGGCCCCACCGGACGACGGCATCTCCAGGTCCAGCCCGGCGGCCACCCCGGCGTCGCGACGGTTCACCGCGCCCCAGTCGGAGACGACCAGCCCCTCGAAGCCCCACTCGTCGCGCAGCACCTGGGTGAGCAGCCAGGGGTCCTCACTCGCGTACGTGCCGTTGATCTTGTTGTAGGCGCACATCACCGTCCAGGGCTGCGCCTGGGTGACCACCCGCTCGAAGGCCGGCAGGTAGATCTCGCGCAGCGTCCGTGCGTCGACGTCGGCCGAGACCGTCATCCGGTCGGTCTCCTGGTTGTTGGCGGCGAAGTGCTTGAGCGAGGCACCCACCCCGGTGCTCTGCAAGCCGTTGACCAGGGCCGCGCCGAGCTCGCCGGCCAGCAGCGGGTCCTCGGAGAAGTATTCGAAGTTGCGTCCGCACAGCGGCGAGCGCTTCATGTTGACGCCCGGGCCGAGCAGCACGGCGACCTGCTCGGCGCGGCACTCCTGGCCCAGCGCCACACCGATGCGGGCCAGCAGGTCGGTGTTCCAGGTGGAGGCGAGCCCGGCGGCGGGCGGGAAGCAGGTGGCCGGGACGCTGTCGTTGAGGCCGACGTGATCCGCCTCGCCCGCCTGTTTGCGCAGGCCGTGCGGCCCGTCGGTGACCATCACGCCGGGGATGCCGAGGCGCTCGACCGGCTGCGTACGCCAGAAGTCGGCCCCGTCCAGCAGGGTGGCCTTCTCCTCGAGGGTGAGTGCGGCGAGCAGCGCGGGAACGTCGAGTGTCATGACCCGACCGTAACAATGAAAACCTCCGCATGGAAGTTTTTGTGCCCTACGATGGCGCGATGGACGAGGCCCCCGAGATCACCCGGCGCGGCGCGTACGACAAGGGCGTGCGCCGCCGGCGCGAGATCCTCGACCGGGCCATCGAGGTCTTCGCCGAACGCGGCGCCGAGGGCACCTCGCTGCGCGCCATCGGCGAGGCCATCGGGGTCTCGCACGCCGCGCTCAAGCACTACTTCGCCTCCCGCGAGGAACTGCTGATCGAGGTCTACCGGGCCGCCGAGGAACGCTCGGTCGCCGAGGACCGGCTGCCCCCGGACGTCTCGGTGGTCGGGCTGATGACCCACGCGGCCCGCCGCAACCACGCCGTGCCCGGCCTGGTCCAGCTCTACTCGACGCTGGTGGCGGGTGCGCTGGAGGAGGGCCACGAGCCGTCCCGCGAGTTCTTCGGCCGGCGCTTCGCCCAGCTCCGCAAGGTGCTGACCGAGCGCATCGAGGCGGAACAGCGGGCCGGCCGGATCCGCCCCGACATCAGCCCGCCGGCGGCGGCCGCGCTGATCATCGCGGCCTCCGACGGCCTGCAGACCCAGTGGCTGCTGGACCCCGCGGTCGACATCGAGAAGTCCCTGGAACTGCTGGAAGGCCTGCTCGGCGGCTGAAGTGTCATACCCGCACGGCAGAATGGGTCCGTGCTGGTGGCTGTGGTGTCCGACGACGGGAGCTGGCACGGTTCCGGCCGCTGGCAGCAGCTGCACCCCGACGGCAGCCCGGCCGGTGAGCCGCAACGGGTCGCCGACCTGCCGGCCGCCATCGCCGCCCGCGAGGCCGCCGAGCACCCCCGCTGGCTGTGGGCGGCCACCAATGACTGCTATCCCACGCTGCTGCGCGCCGGCGTGCGGGTGCGCCGCTGCCACGACATCGAGCTGACCGAGGCGCTGCTGCTCGGCCACGCGGGCCGCTGGGGCGAGCCGCGGGCACTGGCGGCGGCCTGGGCCCGGCTGACCGGCGCGCCGGTGCCGGCCGACCCGCCACCGCGCCTCCCGCAACCACCGGGCTTCGCCCAGGGCGCTCTGTTCGAAGCCATGTCCGGGCCGTCGGCCGCCGCCGGCTCGGTGACCCTCGAGGCTCTGATGCGGGTGTACGCGGACCAGCACGCCCGGATCGCGGCGACCGGCCAACCCGGCCGTTTCGCCCTGCTGGTGGCCGCCGAGTCCGCCGGGGCGCTGGTCGGCGCCGAGATGGGGCACGCCGGCCTGCCGTGGCGCGCGGACATCCACGACCAGCTGCTGCGCGACCTGCTCGGCGCCCCGCAGCCGGTCGGCCCGCCCCGCCGGCTGGCCGAGCTGACCGCCGAGATCAACGCGGCCTTCGGTGTGCACGGCCTGCACCCGGACTCCCCGGCCGAGGTGCTGCGCGCGTTCGCCCGGGCCGGCATCGAGGTGCCCAACACCCGGGCCTGGGTGCTGCGCCAGGTCGAGCACCCGGCGGTGAAACCCCTGCTCGAATACAAGGAGCTCTACCGCATCTGGACGGCCCACGGCTGGGCCTGGCGCGACGCCTGGATCAGCGAAGGCCGCTTCCGCCCCGAGTACGTCCCCGGCGGCGTGGTGTCGGGCCGCTGGGCCACCCGCGGCGGCGGCGCCCTGCAGGTGCCCAAGGTGGTCCGCCGGGCGGTGGTCGCCGACCCCGGGTGGCGCTTCGTGGTCGCCGACGCGGGCCAGCTGGAGCCCCGCGTGCTGGCGGCGGTGTCCGGCGACTCCCGCCTGGCCCGCGCCGGCGCCGCCGGAGACCTCTACGCGGCCCTGGCCACCGACTCATTCGGCGGCGACCGGGCCAAAGCCAAGGTCGCCCTGCTGGGCGCGATGTACGGCCAGACCGGCGGCGCGGCGATCCCGGCCCTGGCGGTGCTGAGGCAGAGCTACCCCACGGCCTTCGACTACGTGGAGGCCGCGGCCCGCACGGGGGAGGCCGGCGGGCTGGTCCGCTCCTGGCTGGGCCGCACGTGCCCGCCGGCGTCCACGGCTTGGCGCGAAGCGGGCCTGGAGCCGCCGGAGGAGTCGGGATCGGCGGAGCCGCAGGGCGGAGCGTCGGGCCGGGCGCGAGGCCGCTTCACCCGCAACTTCGTGATCCAGGCGACGGCGGCGGAATGGGCGCTGGTGCTGTTGGCGACGCTGCGGACGGCGTTGGAGGGGATGCGCGCCGAGCTGGTGCTGTTCGTGCACGACGAGGTCGGGGTGCATTGCCCGGTCGAAGAGACGGAACGGGTCGTCGAGGCGGTGCGGGCGAGCGCGGCCAAGGCGGGGGAGCTGTTGTTCGGGGGGATCGAGGTGCGGTTCCCGCTCGACGTGTCGATCGTGGAGTGCTACGCGGACGCGTGACCTACCGAGCCGTCGCCTTCCGGAGGTCGCTCAGCCACTCGACGCCGAGCCGGTGGCCGTCCGGGAACTGGTCGTCGCGATCCCAGCGCCACGCGGTGATCATCGCCAGCACGACGGCCCGGCAGTCGCGGAGCAGGTCGTGATCGACGCCGGGGTAGTGGTCTGCGACCTCGTCGGGTGCGTGGGCCAGGTCGAACTCGACCGGCCCTCGGCAGCACGTCTCGAAGTCGATGAAGAGCGGGCCGATCGCGGTCGGGAGCAGGTTGCCCGGGTGAGGTTCGCCGTGCAGGAGCTGTTCGGGCCGGCCGGTGTCGCCGAGCGCCCGGTGCAGGCGGTCCAGCGTGCCGGCGAGAAAGATCCGGTCCGTGTCGGCCAGCTTCGGCGTTCTTTCCTGGTCGGCCACGAGCGTTCGGGCCTCGGAGATCCGGTCCGTGAAGTGCGGGGTGGGCAGGTCGACCCGGCGCATCCCGGCGTGCAGACGTTCGAGCGCTCCGGCGTAGTCCGCGGGCGGGATCGCTTGAGTGGTCACCGGTTCGTAGTAGGTCCACAAGGTGGCCACGAAGTCGCCCCGGACGAAGACCTCAGGCGTTTGCGGCGCGGCCACCGGGCTGCCGACCTTGAACAGCCGCTGAGCGATGTCCAGTTCGAACTGGGCGGACTGGCGTGCTGCCGGTGCCACCCGGGCCAGCACGTCGCAGGGTCGGAGGCGCAGGGTGAGCTTGTTCGAGTTGTGCAGCACGACGGCGTCGTGGGCGGTCAGGCCGAGCGATGCGGCGGTTGACAGGGCTGCTTGGGTTGCCCGGTGGGCCGCGTCCGCCTGCATCGGAGCACCGTAACCCGGCGTTGTCGGAGCGGCAGCCGTATTTCGATCTGCCCTGCGTCACCAACAAGAGCGGCGGCGACTGCACCCGAGGCTTCCATCTCTTGAGGGCGGTCACCGGGGCCGTGTGACAGCATTTGGGCAGCCGCCCGAGCGGGAGGCGACGAGGGAGGACCACATCCATGGCAGTCTCCGTGAACCTCGACGCGATCCTCGACCCCGAATTCCGGACAGCGACCTCGCCACGCTCGTGAACGCGCCGGTGTCGGCGCTCTCCGGCATATCGGACGAGGAGGCCGAAGGCTTGTCGCGATCCGCGAGATGGCGAACGTGGCCCGGCCCGTTCAACGACGATTGACGACGGTCAAGACACATTGCCCGGACTGAACCTCAGCGTCCAGGACCGCTCGCGCCGAAGCGCCCGATCCACACCGTCGCCTTCTCCGGCAAACCGGCCGGCTCGGCGTCGTCGCGGGGAGTCGAGAATCTGATTGAAAGGGGCCCGAGCGCGGGTGTGGCGACAAGACTGGCCGGCATGAGTCTGAACGTCGGTGACGAGATGATGAGGCTGCTTGGCGTGCTGCGGCACGAGCCGACGGACAAATGGGTCCGCGCCCGGCTCGGCGGCCGGCTCGTCGTCGACAGCCGTGCCGGGCTGCTGCTGTGGGAACCGCGCCGCATCGTGCCCACCTACGCCGTCCCGGACAAGGACGTCCGAGCCGAACTCGTACCCGTCGAGTCTGTCCCGGAGAGCGACGCACCGGTGTTGCACCCCGGCATCCCGTTCGCCGTGCACTCCACGCCCGGGCAGACGTACGACGTCCGCGTCGGTGACGACGTCCGCGAGCGCGCCGCGTTCCGCCCTGACGACGCCGATCTCACCGGTCATGTCGTGTTCGATTTCGACGCGTTCGACTGGACGGAGGAGGACGAGCCCGTGTTCTCGCACCCGCGCGACCCGTTCTCCCGCGTCGACGCGCGGCGCAGCAGCCGGCACGTGCGCATCGAGCGGGACGGCGTGCTGCTCGCCGAGTCGCACACCCCGACAGTCGTGTTCGAGACGATGCTGTACCCACGGTTCTACCTGCCGCGCGAGGACGTCAAAGCCGAAACTCTGCCCAGCGACATGGTGACGGCCTGCCCGTACAAGGGCCGCGCCACGTACCTGTCGTTCGCGGTGGGAGAGAACCTGGCCTGGACCTACCCGGACCCGCTGCCGGACGCGTCACCGCTCGCCGGTCTGGTCGCGTTCTTCGACGAGGTCGTCGACGTGACCGTCGACGGCGTGCGCCGCGAGCGGCCCGATTCGCCGGTGGCCAAGGTCATGAAGGACGAATTCGGCGTCTCCTGATTGCCGTGATGCTGCCGAAGGCGCGGTCGAAGCCTGCCACTGACATGATCCGCGCGTCCGGCGCGTCGGATGTCGTGTCAGGAGAGACGGAGGCGCAGGTAGGAGCGGTCGTCGAAGCTGGTCTGGCCGGCCATGACGCCCTTTGTCCCGCGCAGCGGACCGATGCAGTGCGGGTCCTCGGCCAGCAGCTCGGCCAGCCGCGCCTCGGTCTCCGCCAGCGTCGGCAGGATCACCGGATAGCCGTCGCTGGCCAGCACCAGCTCCTCGACGTACCCAGGGACGTCACGCACGACGATGAGCGAAGGCGGCACCGGGCGCCCGTCGATCGCCGCGAAGCTGTAGGGGCCGACGGTGTTGCGCAGGGCACCCTGCCGTGAGATCAGCACCCGGGCCGCGGCCCGGCCCGGATCGCTCACGGCGAGATCCGGCGCTCCGATGGCCATCTCGGCCGCTGTCACCGCCGCCCGGAAGTCGGCGGCGATCTGGTCGAGCGGTTTGCGCGGCCGCCCCGCCGCCGGCATCCCGGCGTAGGAGAAGCCCACGTCCCCGATCTGCCACACCTGTCTGCGCCGCCGCGAGTAGAGGGTCACCGACGCGCTCGGGCGCAGGTGCGGCGGCAGCTCCGGGTCGATCCGCTCGGCGAGTGTCGAGGTCAGGTGGAGAGTGGCGGCCTCCACGTCGGCGTCCTCGCGTCCTCGCAGAGCTGGGGGTCGCCGGCCTTGCCGGCGACGAAGCTTTCGACGACCCGCACGCCGGTCAGCCGTCGGCCCAGAGTTCCAGGTCCAGGCGTTGCAGCACGTGCGGGGCGAACATTCCGCAGACCGACAGGATGGCGATCAGCGTGAACACAGTGCGTAGCACCAGCACCTCGCCGCGACCGCCGACCTTGATCGCTATGCCGTTCGGAACGCCGATCATGCGCCACATGCGGCGGCCCATCGGGATCGGCCACAGGATCGGTACGCCGTTCTTGGTGATCATGTCGCCCAGCAGGTGCACGACGCAGCCCACGCCGACCGCGAAGCCCAGCATCGGATAGCCGCGGTCGCCGGGCAGGTTCGCCGCCGTGAACCACGCGATCACGCCCGACGCCAGGGTCACGATCACCCAGCCGGCGCGTTCGGCCCACTCGTCGAAGAGCCCGCGCAATGCCAGGCCGGCCATGAAGAACACCACCGCCACGACCGCCCACTTGCCGGAGCCCGCGCACAGTGCCGTCGTGCCCCAGCCGACCAGGGCCGCGAACGGCAGCGTGTGGGTGAACGTACGGTGACCGTTGTTGCGGCGCGGGTCCTTGCTGAGCTTCGTCGCCGTGTAGATGCCGAGCGAGATCTTCTCGATGACCTCGGCCACGAACAATGAGAACACGCCGAACGTGCGGGCCACCGTCGCGCCGCCCTGGTTGCGGGTCACCTTGCCGGACAGGTCCAGGTCGGGCAGCAGGGCGCCGCCCGCGCAGACCGTCGTGCCGACCGCGATCGCGAGCGGCGACTGGGCGTACCCCGCGAAGTGATCCAAGGCCCAGCTGCCGGCCAGCCAGACGGCCGCGCCCGACAGTGCGTGCGACGGACCCATCATGGTCGTGCCCACCCCTCCCCGTAACCCCGGCGCGACACGGCCGGGGGTAAACCTGGCAACTGTCGCAGAGCGGGGAGGGGCGGGCAACGACCGCCACGTCTACTGTGGAGTGTTTACGATCACCTATAGGTGGGCGCGTTCCACGGGGCGACGTGGTGGCGGTAGCCGTACTCGGCCCGGTAGCGGCCGTACCGCGCGTGCCGCATCAGGCCCATGACCAGGAACACCAGCGGGATCGCGGGCCAGAAGAAGTGCGCCCCGGAGAGCGCCCAGAGGCCGGTCAGGAAGAGGGCCAGCATCGCGACGAAGCCGGCGTGCCGGCGTACGCCCCGGCGTGTCGCGGCCTGCGCCTCCGGTGTCGCGGCCAGCGCGCGGCGGCCGTTGTCGGGCAGGTCGGCGGTCAGCGGGGCGAGCTCGTCGCGGTACTTGGCGGCGTACACCTGACCAAGCCTTTCCTCGCCCTCCTCGAGGGTGAGCCGGCCCTCGGTCATCGCGGCCCGCAGGATCTCGGCCACCTGCTCGCGCTCGGTGTCGGAGGTGCGGAGCCGATTCGGACCGGACCGGGTGGTGTCGCTGGGATACACGGTGACCTCCTGAAACGTGGCGGGACTGACTTCCAGGGTGGCGGATCCGGCGCCGGGCCGCGTCGCCCCGGCGGAGCATCCGGTACGGCCACCGGTACGCCCTGAGGAGTACGCGACGGCCGGCCGTAGTACCTGAGGCGCAGGGCGCCGTCGTTCTTCGTGCGGATGCCCGGGTGAGCAGCGGTGCCGTAGGTTCGGGAACGTGCCAGACCGGGGTGTACGCGACCAGCCGCCTTCCCTTCGTGGGAGACCGTCTGCCGCCTCCCGCGCCTCCCGCAAGGCGGAGTGGGAGGAGTGGCGCCGACGCAGCCGCTCGGGGCGGTTCCGGTCGGCGGACTGGCCCGGCTACGCACGCCGCCGAACGCGGCACGGGCACTGGCGCGGTGCGGTCATCACCGCTCTCTGCTTCCACATCTTCGGCAACTGGCCGTACGCCGCTCACCTGGCCCACCCGCGGGACGTCATCGCGTGTGCGTTGCTGCTGGTCGGTCCCCTGGCCCTGGCCTGGCGGGGACGCGCGCCGATCGTGGCGCTCGCGGTCGCCGGTGCCGCCTCGATCGGGTACGCCGCCCTCGCCGTGCCGTCCTGGACGTATGCGGTCGCGCCGGTCATCGCGTTGTTCACCGCGGTGCGCACCGGTCACCGCCGATCCGCGCTGATCACCGTGGCCGCCGGCTACCTGGCCTATCTCATCGTCATGGTCGTGTGCGCCGATCCGCTCGGACTCTCGCCCGTCGCCCGCCCGACTCCGCGCGACGCCGTGCTCACCGGTTTCGGGCTGGCCCTGACCGGCTTCCTCGGCAGTGCCGCCGGGGCCCGCGCCGCGTACCTCGCCGAGATGTCCAAGGTCAACGCCGAGCGCGCCCGTGCCCGCGAGGAGCAGGAACGCCGCCAGGCCGCCGACGAACGGTTGCGGATCGCCCGCGAGCTGCACGACGTGCTCGGCCACCACCTGTCGCTGATCAACGTGCAGGCCGGGGTGGGCCTGCACCTCATGGACAACCGGCCGGAGCAGGCCCGCGAGGCGCTGAGCGCGATCAAGACGGCGAGCGCGGAGGCTCTGCGGGAGGTTCGCGCCGTGCTCGGCGTGCTGCGCCCCGAGGAGGAGGCGGCGCCCCGCCAGCCCGCGCTCGGCCTGGACCGCCTCACCGACCTCACGGCGGACGCCGGCCTGCCGGTGACGACCGAGACCGTGGGGGAGCGGCGGGACCTGCCGGCGGAGGTGGACCGCGCGGCGTACCGGATCGTCCAGGAAGCCCTGACGAACGTACGCCGGCACGCGGCGACCGGCGTTTCGGCCACTGTCTCGGTCACCTACGCCCCGGACGAGCTGCGCTTGACGATCCGCAACGACGGCGGCCGGCCGGCGTCGCGACCCGAGCCCGACGCGGCTGCGGAGACCGACGACGACGGCAGCGGCATCGCCGGGATGCGAGCCCGGGCCGCCAGCCTCGGCGGCTCCCTCGAGGCCGGTCCGTTGCCCGACGGCGGCTATCTGGTCTCCGCGGTTCTGCCCACCACCCCGACAAGGGAGCCTGCATGATCACGGTGTTGCTGGCCGACGACCAGGCCCTCGTGCGGGCCGGGTTCCGGGCCCTGCTGAACGCCGAGCCGGACATCGAGGTGGTCGCCGAGGCGGGCGACGGGCTGGAAGCAGCCCGGCTGGCCGCCGAGACCCGCCCGGACGTGGTGCTCATGGACATCCGGATGCCGGGGGTGGACGGTCTCGAGGCGACCCGCCGCATCGCCGCGGACCCGGCCCTGGCCGGCACCCGGGTGGTCATCCTGACCACGTTCGAGCTGGACGAGTACGTCTTCGAGGCGCTGCGCACGGGTGCGTCGGGCTTCCTGGTCAAGGACACCGAACCGGTCGAACTGCTGCGCGCGGTCCGGGCGGTCGCGGCCGGCGACGCCCTGCTGTCGCCGAGCGTCACCCGGCGGGTCATCGGCGAATTCGCCACCCCGGGCGGGCGCGGTCGTCCGTCGGTGCCGCCCGAGGAGGCCGAACGCGTCCTGGAGCAGCTCACCGACCGAGAACGGGAGGTGATGGTGCTGGTCGGCGAGGGGCTGTCCAACGACGAGATCGCGGCCCGCCTGCTGATCAGTCCGGCGACGGCGAAGACTCACGTCAGCCGGACGATGGTGAAGCTGGGGGCTCGGGATCGGGCGCAGGTGGTGGTTCATGCCTACGAGGCGGGGCTGATCCGGCCGGGCTGGCTCGCCTGAGATCGGCCGGCCGGGCGGGTGCGGTTGGCGGGGGTGCGGCGCGGGCCGGGCGGGGTGCGGCGCGGGCTGGGCGGGGGTGCGGCGCGGGCTGGGCGGGGTGCGGCGCGGGTTGGGGGGAGGGTGCGGCGCGGGCGAGGCGCGGCGCGGGCTGGGCGAAGCCCGGCCGCCGGTTTCAGACGCCGGCGGCGACAGCCACCCCGAGCAGGACCAGCACCCCGCCGGTGACCACCTGCACCCGGCGATGTACCGCCGGCCGAGACGCGAACGACCGCCCTCGGTTCACCGCCCATGTGAAGACCAGGTACCAGCACGCCGTCACCAACGCCCACAAGCCGCCGAGGGCGAGGCTCGACAGGAAGACCGGCCCGTCCGCCGTCACGAACTGAGGGAGCAGTGAGATCGCGAAGACGCCGGCCTTGGGATTGCCGAGGTTCGTCGCCAACCCGGCGAGGTAGCCGCCCCATCGCGCCGGTTGCTGTGGCGCTCCGGCTGCGAGCGGGGTCTTGCGCAGGGACAGCAACGTGCTCACGCCCAGAATGGCCAGCACCGCGCCACCGGCGACCCGGATCGCCGCGTACGCGCCGGGGTTGGTCAGGACGACCGCCGACAAGCCGGCGGCGGCCGCGGCAGTCCAGATCAGCAGCCCGGTCGCCGTTCCCGCGATGCCCGCCCACGCCGCCCGCAGTCCACCGGCCAGCGTCTGGCGGACCATGAGAGCCTGGCCGGCACCGGGCAGCATCGCGAGCAACCAGGTCGTAACGACGAAAGCGGCAAGGTGAGTGGGCACGAACCCAGCGTGCGGCCCCCCGAGCATGAAGTGAAGGCCGCAATCTGGCAGGTAGTGTTAGCTATTCTTCACGCATGGAGCCGGCCCAGCTGCAACTGCTCGCGCTGATCGACCGCTACGGCTCGATGGCCGGTGCGGCGCAGGCACTGGGCCGCACGCCCGCAGCGGTCACGCAGCAGCTCGCCAAGGCGGAGCGCGAACTGGGCACCACCCTCGTGCATCGCGGACCGCGTGGAGCCGCCCTCACCGCCGCCGGCGCCCTGCTGGCCCAGCATGGGCGCGTCATCGACGAGGAGACCCGGCGCGCCGCTTCCGGGCTCGACGGGCTGCTCGGACGGCTCTCCCTCCGGCTGCGCATCGGCGCTTTCCAGGCCGCCGCCCTGCACCTGCTGCCTCCGGCTCTCACCGCATTACGTCACCGCTACCCGGACGCCGACCTGACCGTCACCGACATCACCTCCGACGTCGGCATCGACGAGGTTGTCGCCGGCCGCCTCGACGTGGCGGTCACCGCCTCCTGGGACACCCCGCTCACGCCGCCGGAGCGGGTCACCGTTCATCCGTTGCTGCGCGACCCCATGGTCGTCGTGCTGCCCGACGAGCATCCCGCGCTGGCCGCGCCGGGGCCGGTCGAGCTGGCGCAGCTGCGCCAGGAAGCCTGGGTGACCATCCTGGCCGGTCACGCGGCCCGGGCCCAGTTCGGCCGGGTCACCGCCGCGGCCGGCTTCGTGCCGCGGATCCGCTTCCAGACCGCGTCGTACGACGTCGCCCAGGCACTCGTCGGCACCGGCATCGGCGTCGCCCTGGTGTCGCGGCTGGCGCTCGCCCACGCGCCGGGTACCGCCCATCGAGCCCTGCGTCCGCCCGTGCCGCACCGCGACCTCCAGGTCGTCACGATGACCGATGCCACCGTCACGCCGCTGGTCGCGGTGTTCCTGCGGCTGCTCCAGGACGTCGCGGCCGACCTTGGATCGGCCTGGGCCGCCAACCAATAACCTACTTCTCGACGTACTTCTTCAGGATCTCGTAGTACTGGCGGTCGCCGACCTGGCTGTAGACGTTCCGGTCGGCGCCGAGCAGCACCATGAACGGGCATTCGTCGTCCTCGCCCGACAGCGTCTTCTCGATCACCTTCTTGCCCGTCGCCACCTCGTACAGGGCCAGCCGGTACTTGGCCTGGCGCAGCGGGATCTTGAGGCCTTTGGGGTCGTCGTACTTGCAGCTTTTGATCTTCTTGCCGGTCTGCACCAGGTCCACGCAGGCCACCAGGCGCACCTTGCCCGGCGACGACGGGTCCCACGCCTGCTGCTTCGGCTTCGTGTACCAGTTCGGGATGTCGAACAGGGTGGCCTCGTGCTTGGTGTCGAAGTCCTTGCTGTCCTGGGCGAAGATGCTGACCGGCTGGGTGCCCGACGACTTCACCTTCGGCGACTTCGGGTAGTACCACTGCTCGCAGACCCGCTTGAGGTCGTCGGCCGTGCGTACCGGATAGGTGCTGGCCCGGGGGCCGGTGACCGTCTCCGCCTCCGGGTCCTGGGCCGCGCCCGGCGCGGCCGACGCGCCCGGGAAGCTCAGGCCCTTCGTCACCGGCGGCGTGGTCGACCGCATCGCGTGCATGCCCAGGAAGCCGGCCCCGCCCAGGCAGCCCAGCACGACCACAACAGCGGTGACCGTCCCCCAGACGCGCCAGCGCGAGGGCTGCGCCTGTGGCTGGAACGCCGGCTGATCAGGTGTTGTGCGCGTTTCATCCATGGGTCGCCTCCCCGTGTACCGGCATGGAAGCGGCGATCATATCGGTGCCGGTCAGTAACCGGGGACCGCGTTCTCGCCGGGCCGGGCGAACCAGGCCGGCGCGTCCTGCGGCAGCGACGTGCGGATCCGGACCAGGGCGAACGGGTTCAGCTCGGGCAGCGCGTCCGGGGCGAACCAGCCGACCGCGATCGACTCCGAGTCGTTGACCCGGGCCTCGCCGGCCACCGCCCGGCAGCGGAACCAGGTGTTGACCATGTGGCAGCGGTCGCCGTTGCCGTACACGACCTCGTGCAGGGCCACCCCGGCCAGGCGTTCGATCTCGACCTGGATGCCGGTCTCCTCCTCGACCTCGCGGACCAGCGCGTCCGCGGGCTGCTCGCCGGGGTCCATCATCCCGGCGATGACCGACCACTGGCGGTTGTCGCTGCGCTGCCCGAGCAGGATCTCGCCGCGGTCGTTGAGGATGATCGCGCTGACCGTCGGGAACATGATCAGGCCGTGGCCGACCCGGGCGCGCAGCTTCAGGACGTAGTCGGAGGCAGGCATGCCGCCGACCCTAACCAGCTTGGGCTGCGACGGTGGCGCGGACGCGTCGGCGACGAACACCGGGCGGTGGCCCGCCCGACTGACGGCGGTCAGCGCCCCAGCGTGACCTGACCGGCGTACAGGATCGCCACGGCCACCGCCAGCCCGCCGAGGACCAGTCGCAGCCCGCGTTCCGGCAGGCGGGGTTGCAGGTGCGCGCCGACGTACCCGCCGACCAGGCCGCCCACCCCGCAGAGCAGGCCGATGCCCCAGTCCGGGGCGATGTCGCCCGGTCCGGCCCAGCCGAGCACGGCGAAGGCGGCGGCGCCGGCCACCGACGTGACGAACGTCGAGGCCAGCGCCGCCGGCGCGACGACCGCCACCGGCAGGCCGCGGCCGACCAGGATCGGGCCCAGGATCGACCCGCCGCCGATGCCGTAGACGCCGCCGACCACGCCGACGCCCAGGGCGAGCGCGACGATGCCCCGCTGCGGTGGCCGGCCGGTCACCGGCCGTTCCGGTGGCGGCGGTGGTTCGCGCAGGCAGAGCCACACGCCCAGCGGCAGCAGCAGCACGGCGACGATCACCCGGAACACTCCCGGGCCGGGCACCGCGAAGACCCGCAGCACCGCCCCGGCCGCCACGCCGGGCAGCGTGCCGAGCAGCAGCAGCCTGGTCAGCGGGCTGGCCAGGCTGCCCCGGCGGCGGTAACGCAGCAGCGCGCCCGGCCCGGACACGACGTTGAACAGCAGGTTCGTCGGCGTCACGGCCGGGTTGGGCACGTCCAGCACGCTGAGCTGCACCGGCAGCAGGAACACCGCGCCGGAGACGCCGACCGGAGTTGTCACGATCGAGATGAGCAGGCCGGCGGTCACGGCGATGATGGCGTCGGCCCAGGTCACCGGGACAGTGTGCCCGGCGATTGTTAAGCCGGGTCCGGCCGCCGACGATCTTCGGCGGCGGCCTCCGTTAGTGTTCGTAACACCTGCCAGTAACAATGCAGCGAGGTCCGGACGAAGGGGGTGGGCGGCGGCGTGGCGGAGCGCGAGCGCTTGGCGCAGGCGGACTCCGGCGAGCGGCCCTGGCGTGCGTGGGGGCCCTATCTCGCCGAGCGGGCCTGGGGCACGGTCCGGGAGGACTACAGCGAGCACGGCACCGCCTGGGACTACTTCCCGCACGACCACGCGCGCTCCCGGGCGTACCGGTGGAACGACGACGGCATGGCCGGCGTCTGCGACGACCGGCAGACGTTCTGTTTCGCCCTGGCCCTGTGGAACGGGGCCGACCCGATCCTCAAGGAGCGGATGTTCGGCCTCGGCGGCGACGGCGGCAACCACGGCGAGGACGCCAAGGAGTACTGGTGGTATCAGGACTCCACGCCGACCCACTCGTGGATGCGCTGGCGCTACCACTACCCCCAGGTCCCCTTCCCGTACGACGAACTGGTCCGCGTCAACGGCCACCGTTCCCGGGAGGAGCCGGAGTACGAGCTGATCGACACCGGCGTCTTCGACGACGACCGGTTCTGGGTCGTGACGGTCGACTACGCCAAGGCCGACGTGAACGACATGTGCATCGTCGTGACCGTGTCCAACCGCGGCCCGGACGAGGCCACGCTGCACGTGCTGCCGTCGCTGTGGTTCCGCAACACCTGGTCGTGGGGCCTGCCCAACCGGCCGGTCCCGGTCATCACCGGCAGCCCCGGGCGCCTCGACGGTGAGCACCGCACCCTCGGGCACATCACCCTGGACGGCGAGGGCGCACCGCCCGCGCTGATGTGCGACAACGAGACCAACGCGCAGCGCCTCTGGGGCCTGCCCGGCACGAGCATGTACCCCAAGGACGGCATCAACGACCACCTCATCGCCGGCGCCCCGACGGTCAACCCGGCGGGCGTGGGCACCAAGGGCGCACTGCACTACGAGCTGACGCTGGGCCCCGGGGAGACCCGCGAGATCCGGCTGCGGCTCACCCGCACCGACGATGGGCCCGGGGCGCCCGACCTCGGCGATGGCTACGCGGCCGTGGTTCGGGACCGGCTGGCCGAGGCCGACGCCTACTTCGCCGAGCTGATCCCGGCCGCGGCCTCGGCCGAGGAGGCCGCCGTCGCCCGCCAGGGCATCGCCGGGCTGATGTGGGGCAAGCAGTTCTACCACTTCGACGTCAAGCAGTGGCTGCACGGCGATCCCGGCTCGGCGCCACCGCCGCCCGGCCGCCGCTACGGGCGCAACAACGCCTGGTGGCACATGAACAGCTTCGACGTCATCTCCATGCCCGACCCCTGGGAGTACCCCTGGTACGCGGCCTGGGACCTGGCCTTCCACTGTGTCTCGATCGCCCGGGTCGATCCCGGCTTCGCCAAGTCGCAGCTGCTGCTGTTGCTGCGCGAGTGGTACATGCACCCCAACGGCCAGATCCCCGCGTACGAGTGGGCGTTCGGTGACGTCAACCCGCCGGTGCACGCCTGGGCCGCGCTCAACGTCTTCGAGATCGACGGCGGGCAGGACTTCGACTTCCTGGCCCGGGTCATGCACAAGCTGCTGCTGAACTTCACCTGGTGGGTCAACCGCAAGGACGTCGGCGGCAACAACGTCTTCGAGGGCGGCTTCCTCGGGCTGGACAACGTCGGCCCGTTCGACCGGTCCGCGGCGCTGCCGGTGGCGGGCGTGCTGGAGCAGTCCGACGGCACCGGCTGGATGGCCATGTACGCGCTCAACCTGCTCGACATGTCGATCCGGCTGGCGCTGCACGACCGCACCTACGAGGACATGGCCACCAAGTTCTTCGAGCACTTCGCGTACATCGCCGAGGCGGCGTACCGGCAGGGGCTGTGGGACGACGAGGACTGCTTCTTCTACGACGTGCTGCGCCTGCCCGACGGGCACCGGATGCCGCTCAAGGCCCGCTCCATCGTCGGGCTGCTGCCGCTGGCGGCGACCACCCGGCTGTCCGCCGGCACCCTCAACCGGCTGCCCGAGCTGGCCGCCCGGCTGCGCTGGCTGCTGGCCGGGCAGGCCGAGTACGCCGACGTGATCAGCGCGCGCCGGCTGTCGGCCGACGGCCGCCGGCAGCGGCTGCTGTCCATGGTGGGCCAGGACCAGCTGCTGCGGATCCTGGCCCGGATGCTCGACCCGGAGGAGTTCCTCTCCCCGTACGGGCTCAGAACGCTCTCCCGCGCCCACCTGGAGAAGCCGTTCACGGTGCACCTGGGCGGCTCGGAGTTCACGGTCGGGTACGAGCCGGCCGAGAGCACCAGCGGCCTGTTCGGCGGCAACTCCAACTGGCGCGGCCCGGTCTGGATGCCGGTCAACTACCTGCTCATCGAGGCACTGCGGGAGTTCGCGGCGTTCTTCGGCGACGACCTGATGGTGGAGTACCCGACCGGCTCGCAGACCAAGATGCCGCTGAGCGCGGTCGCCGACGACCTGTCCCGCCGCCTGGTGTCACTGTTCGTCCCGGACTCGTGGGGCCGGCGCCCGATCTACGGCGCGTCCGAGGTCTTCCAGAACCATCCCGACTGGAAGGACCTGATCGCCTTCCCCGAGTACTTCCACGGCGACAACGGCGCCGGCCTGGGCGCGTGGCACCAGACCGGCTGGACGGCCCTGGTCGTGGACCTCATCCTGACCTTGCACCGGGACAGCTGAAGGGACCGAGGCATGGAGTTCGGCGTCGGCTATTTCCCCACCCATGACGGCCTGGGCCCCGGGGCGGTAGCGCGGCTGGTGGAGGACCGCGGGCAGGACGCGCTGTTCTTCGCCGAGCACACCCACATCCCGGCGAGCCGGCTGTCGCCGTGGGGTGACGGCACCCGCGAGCTGCCCCGCAAGTACGCGCACACGTACGACCTGTTCGTGGCGCTGACCGCGGCGGCCGAGGCGACCAGCCGGCTGCGCGTGGGCAGTGGCGTCTGCCTGGTCGTCGAGCGCGACCCGATCATCACCGCCAAGGAGGTCGCCAGCGTCGACCACCTGTCCGGCGGCCGGCTGGAGTTCGGCGTCGGCGCGGGCTGGAACCGTGAGGAGATGGCCAACCACGGCACCGACCCGCGGACCCGTACGGCGCTGCTGACCGAACGCGTCCAGGCGATGCAGGCGATCTGGACGCAGGACGAGGCCTCGTACGCCGGGGAGTTCGTGAACTTCGACCGGATCTGGTCGTGGCCCAAGCCGGTCCAGCGGCCGTGGCCCCCGGTGCTGATCGGCGGGGGCGGCCCGACCGTGCTGGACCGGGTGCTCGCCTGGGCCGACGGCTGGTTCCCGCAGTGGCACGACAAGGACCTGTTCGCCCGCATCGCCGAGCTGGAGGCCCGCGCCGACCGGCCGATCCAGGTCCAGGTGCTGAGCGTCCCGCCGCAGGCCAAGGCGCTGGAACAGCTGGCCCATGCGGGCGTGCACCGGGCGTCGAGCTGGCTGCCGTCCGGGCCCCGCGACGAGGTCGAGGCCGGCCTGGACAAGTGGGAACGGGCGATAGCTGAGTTCACCGGCCGCTGAGCTAGGTACGCGCACTCAGGGCCGGGGCGGCCGGCGCGACGAGGATCGACGGCGTGACCTCGTACCCGTGCCCGTCGTGCCGTACCCCGGCGAACCTGGCCTCCGGCTGCCCCGGCTGCGGCCGCGGCCCGGACCCCGACGCCGCCGAGGTGATCCGCCTCGACGCGGAGATCCCGGTGCTCACCGCCCGGCTGACGGCCGCGCGCGAAGCGGTCGCGGGCGCCGACGCGGCGCTGCGCCGGGCCTGGCAGCTGCGGCAGGCCGCGGTCGCGCGGATCCAGGCGTCGCTGGCCCCCGTGCCCGTGGCGCCCGTGCCGCTGCCGCCGCGCCCGATGGCGGCACCCCGCACCAAGGAAGCCTCGACCCGGCTGGTGCAGAACGCGTTGTTCCTGCTCGGCGGCCTGCTGCTGGGCGTGGCCGCGATCGTGTTCACCGCGGTGGCCTGGTCGCAGTTCGGCGTGGGCGGCCGGGCGCTGCTGCTGACGGGCTTCACGGTCGCGGCCCTGGCGGCGCCGCTCGCCGCGCTGCGCCGCGGCCTCACCGCGACGGCGGAGACCTTCGCGGCGGTCGGCCTGCTGCTGGTGCTGCTCGACGGGTACGCGGCCTGGTACGTCAACCTGTTCGGCGTCGCGGACTACTCGGCCCTGGGGTACGCGGGCGCGGTCTGCGCGGTGACGGCCGCGGTGGCCGCCGGGTACGAGCACGTGACCGGGCTGATCGGACCCCGCTTCGGGGCGCTGCTGGTGGCCCAGCCGGTGCTGCCGCTGCTGGTGGCGCCGTTCCACCCCGACGCGACCGGCTGGGCGTACACGATGGTCGCGGTGGCTGTGGTGAACCTGGCGGTGGTCCAGCTGCGGCGTTCCGGGCTCACGGCGCTGGGGGTCCCGGCGTACGCGCTCGGCGGGGGTGCGGCGATCGTGGCCGCACTCGCCGCACTGACCGCGCTCGGCACCGACTTCGCGTCCGGCGAGGTGGCACTGGCCGGCGGGGCGCTGATCGCGGCGGCGGGCGTACCCGTGGCGGCAGCGGTCCTGGCCCGGGCCCCGCGCTGGCAGTCGGCCACGGGTGGGCTGCTGGTGGTCGCGCTGGCCGTCGCGGCCGGGCGGTTCGCCGGGGTCGCCGGCGGCAGCTTCGCCGCGCCGGTGCTGATCGCCGGGGTGGTCGCGGCGCTGGCCGCGCTGGTCACGGCCGTGAACCGCAGGCTGCCGGCAGTGGTACGCCGGGGGCCGTGGATCGGTGCTCTGCTGGTGGTCGCCGGGACGGGTGTGGTGGTCGTGGGGGTCACGATCGCCGTCGCGGCGACCGGTGACGGCGACTGGCGGCTGCTCGCGGTGATCGCTCTGGTCACGGGTGGGCTGACCGTGCTGGTGCCGCGTGGGGTGCAGGCGCACGCCGTGCTGGGCGGGCTGGCGCTGGCGGCTGTTGCGGCGCCGGCCGGGTTCGGGTTGCCGTGGTGGACTGCGCCCGGGTTCGAGCTGGTGGTGGTCGCGGCAGCGCTGGGGTTGGCGTTGCGGGTCCTTCCGCTGTGGCCTGTCGCGGTGGCGGTCGTCCTGACGACTCACGCGGTGGCCGTCGCCTTCGCACAGCCGTGGGTCGCTTGGGCGACGCTCAGTGCGGTAGCCGTCATCGGGGTCTCCACCGCACTGGTGGCTCGCACGGCCGGCGTGCTCGGGGGAGTGGCGCTTGCCGTGGGGATGCTGGCTGTGCCCGCAGCGGCGTGGAGTGGCGCGGCTGCACTGTCGCTGTCCGCACCGGTGCAGAGCAGGGTGGCGCTGGGCGCGGCGGCCCTGCTGGTCGGTGCGCTGCTGGTCGTCCGTGGCGGGTACCGGCCCTATGCCCTGGCGGCGGCGCTGCTGGGTGTCGTGTCGGCGCCGGTCTGGGCGCTTGCCACCGGCGACTCTCCGGCTGTCTATGCGGCCATCGGGCTGTTGCTGGTCGCGCTGACCTTCTCGCGTACCGTTCCGGCCGGTCTTGCTGCTCTTCCACTCGGGATCGCGCTGTTCCTGGCGACCGCGCCGAGCCTGTCGGCTGTGCTGCTGCGGCCCTACGAGTGGCTGGGCCGGGTGTGGGACGGACGTCCGGACGGTACCGGCGTCGGTGCGGTTGCCCTGGCCGACGTCGTTGCGCTGGGGGTGCTTGCCGTGGCGGTGGTGATTGCGGTGCAGGGCGCTCGTGGACGGCGGAGTGCGGTGTGGGCTGTCGCGCCGGTGCTGGCGGTGATCGCTCCCATGGGTCTGGCCGCAGCCGGGGTTCCGTGGCCCGGTGTGCCGGCGGAGAGCCTGGTTGTCGGGCTCGCCGGACTGCTCGCGGTGGCGTTGCTGCGTCCGGGGATGCGGGCGATGGGGCCGGGGGTGACGTGTGCTGCCCTGGTTGGCGCCGGGCTTGCCGGTGCGCTGGCGACGCGTGGTGCGACGCTGGCTGCGCTGGGGTTGACCCTGGTCGCCGGGGCGGTGGCGGGGGTTGCCGGCCGTGCTCTCCGTGCGCGGCTGGCCGGTTGGTTGACCGGCGCGGGAGCGGCGGTGGCGTTCGCCTACACGGTGGGCCGGGCGGCGGAGCTTTCGCCGGCGACCAGCGCCTTCGTTGTGCTCGGCGCGGCCGCGGTGATCCTGGCCGTGGGCGCGATGCTTGCCGGGCGGCGGGGCGATGCGGGCCGTGCCGACACGGGCCGGGCGGATGCAGGTCGGGCGGATGCGGGTCGGGCGGATGCGGGTCGGGCGGATGCGGGTCGGGCGGATGCGGGTCGGGCGGATGCGGGTCGGGCGGTGGAGCGTCTGGCGGTGGAGGTGGCGGCTCATGCGGCGGCGTTGGTGGCTTTGCTGCTGACGGTCGGCTCGCTTCGGCATGCTGCCGCGGTGTGCACGTTCTGGGGGCTCGCGCTCGGCGTGCGGGCGTTGCGGCCGGGCGAGACCGCGCCGGTCCGGCGGGGACATGTGCTGGCCGCGGCGGTCGCCGAGCTGGGTGGCTGGTGGCTGCTGATCGCTTCGGAGCAGGTGGCGACGGTGGAGGCGTACACGTTGCCGGCGGCCGCGGTGGCGCTGCTGGCCGGCTGGCTGGCGCGGCGCTCGCGCCCGGGGCTGTCCAGCTGGGTGACCTACGGTCCGGCGCTGGCCGCGGCGCTGTTGCCGACGCTGGCCTCCGTGCTGGCGGACGAGGGCCAGCCGCTGCGCCGGTTGCTGCTCGGCCTGGGTGCGCTCGCGGTGTTGCTGGCCGGCGCCTACCGCCGGCTGCGGGCCCCGGTGGTGGCGGGTGGCACGGTGCTGGCTGCGGTCGCGCTGCACGAGGTGGTCCTGGTCTGGGACCTGCTGCCGCGGTGGATCCCGCTGGCGGCGGCCGGGCTGCTGCTGGTCGGGCTGGCCATGACGCTGGAACGACGCCGCCGGGACCTGGCCCGGGTCCGGGCCGCCCTGGGCCGGATGGGCTGAGCGGGACCGCCCGGCTGAGTGGGACCGGCCGGCTGAGTGGGACCGGCCGGCTGAGTGGGACCGGCCGACTGAGTGGGACCGGCCGGCTGAGTGGGACCGGCCGGCTGAGTGGGACCGGCCGGCTGAGCGGGACCGGCCGGCTGAGCGGGACCGGCAGGCTGAGCGGAACCGGCGGCTGAGCCGAACGCGGCGGGCTGGCGGGAATCCGGTGGAATGCGGCCGTCAGAGCCCTGTCCGCCGCACCAGCCGTGTTCCTACGGTGACACATGCTTCGTTACGTTATCCCCGTGGTCGTGGCGCTCGTCTGGGCCGGAGTCTTCTTGTTCGTGCCGGAACCGCACCGCCGCCGGGTCAACGCGGTCCTGGTGGGCGGTGCGGGAGCCGCCTACATCAGCGGTGGGAGCTTCGGCCTCGGCGAGCTCGGCTTCGCCGCCCTGATGAGTGCGGTCGCCTACCTGGGACTGCGGTCCTGGAACTTCATCGGCGTCGGCTGGCTGCTGCACACCTGCTGGGACATCCTGCACCACCGCCGCGGCGCGCCGCTGATCCCGTCGCTGTCCGACTCCTCGTTCGGGTGTGCCATCTGCGATCCCGTCATCGCGCTGTGGTGTTTCACGGGGGGCCGGTCACCCCGGGAGCTGGTGGTGTGGCTGCGGGGCCTGGCCCGGGACCCGGCGCCGTCCGGGCGGACCACGGCGCCGGACCGACCGGGGAGGGCCGGACCGGCGTGATCGGCCGCCGCGCAGCCTGTCGGGCCCTGCG